>DATAMY010000151.1:0-38910 GCA_036266535.1 Usitatibacter sp.
ACGAGAGCGGCAGCCGCAGCATGTGGTTGAAGAGCGTGGTGAGCAGCTTCAGGTTGATGTTCGTGCTGAGGTACACGCCCACCCAGGCGCGCACGGCGGCCACGGCGACCTGGATCACGACCAGGACGCAGAAGGCGACCCCCAGCACCGTCAGGAGATCGCGGTCGCGCCCTACGACCACGCGATCGACCGTGAGCTGGAGGAAGAACGGCATCGCGATCGCGAAGACCTCGAGCGCGAGCGAGAGGAGCAGGATCTGCGCGATCGTGCCCTTCAGGCCGGACGCCACGCCGAGAAGCTGCCAGGAGTGGATCTTCTCGCGCTCGTCGCTCTTCTGGAAGCCCGCGGTCGGCGTGAATTCCATCGCGACGCCGGTGAAGTGCCGCGAGGCCTCCGCCACCGTGAGGACGCGCTTGCCGCGAGCGGGGTCGTGCACGGTGAGCTTCCGCCCGGCCACGTGCGCGAGCACGACGAAATGGTTCATGTCCCAGTGGAGCACCGCGGGGAGCCGCAGCTTCCCCAGCGACTCCAGCGGCACCTGCACGCCGCGCGCGGTCATGCCCATGGTCTCCGCGATCTGCGCCACGTGCTTCAACGTGATGCCCTTGAGCGAGGGCGACAGGCGCAGCCGCATCGCCGAGAGATCCGTGCGATGCCCGTGGTAGGAAGCGACCATCGCGAGGCACGCGATGCCGCACTCCGGGGCCTCGCTCTGGAGGATCACGGGCACGCGGCGCGAGAGGATCTCCGAGAAGAAGCCCATCAGATGCGTTCCTTCAGCTTGATGACGGGCTCGAAGATCCACTCGAAGAGCGTGCGCTTCTCGAGGAGGAGGTCGGCGTTCACGGACATGCCGGGGCGAAGCGAGAACTCCTGGTCGAGGGCGCCGACCGTCTGCTTGTCGAGGCCCACGTCCACGCGATAGACCGGTTCCTTCGCGGAAAGGGGCCCCACGCGGTCGCCCGTAGACCAGACGTTCCTCCCGATGTCGACGATCCTGCCGTGGTACTGGCCGAAGCGCTCGTAGGGGAACGCGTCGTAACGCAGCATCACGTCCTGGCCCGCCTTCACGAAGCCGATCGCGCGCGTGGGGACGAGGAGCTCGACGTGCAGGCCGCTGCCTTTGGGAAGGACAGTCGCGAGCGGCGCATCCGCCGCGACGGATTGGCCGAGGTTCACGGCGATGTTCGTGACGACTCCCGAGACCGGCGCCCGGATCACGGTCTCCCGGCGCGCTTCGACCTGGGCCAGGCCCTCCTGGAGCTCGCTCATCTGCCGCGCGACCTGCTCCACCTGCGTGCGGGACTTGAGCGAGATGGAGGGCTCCTCCAGCTTCGCCGCCTCGAGGTCGCGCTCGACCTGGGAGCGCTGGCGGTGCAGGGACTGGAGCTTGATCTCCTGGTCCGTGACCTCGTCGATCTTCTGCTTGACCAGCGCCTCGGAGACGAACTGCTTCTCGCCGGCCAAGCCCTTGTAGCGCTCGACCTGGTCGCGGGCGCTGCGGATGCGCACTTCCTGCAGTTTCATCTCCGCGTCGATCTGTCCCAGCTCATTGGCGAGGTCCTTCGCGCGGCGGCGGACCTGCTCCAGCTGCTGGGTGCCGAGGTCGCGAAGCTGCGTCTGCTCGCGCTCGAGGATCGCCCGGCGGCTCTGCATCTCGGCCGCCACCGCCTCGCTCGTGGAGGCGCCCTTGCCGGTGGAGCGGTCCAGCGAAATGCGCGCCATCGGGTCGCCGGCCTTCACCTCGTCGCCTTCCTTGATGAGGAGGTCGGTCACGCGGCCCGCATCCGGCAGGAGCACCCGGGCGGCGCCCGCGTCGAGCGCGAGATAGCCCTCGACCCGTTCGCGGCGCGTGTAGTGGCCCCAGAGCGCCACGCCGATGAGCAGCAGGGCGGTGCCGGCGGCGAGCAGCGTGAACACCCAGGCGGGCACGGGGCGGGCGATGATCGCCTCCCCGAGGAACTTCTCGCGTTGGGCGTCGATCGCCTCTTGTCGGAATAATGGGCGGGGCATGGCGCGTCTGGATTGTAATCCAGGCGTGCGCCTTTTTGACGCTTCGTCGCCGCTATTCGCCGATGAGCGAGTAGGCGACGGGCATCCGCCGCGGCCCCGGGCGCGTGCCCGGCCGGTAAGTCACCCGATAGGCGAGGGTGCGGCGCAGGCTCCGCTCGCCGCGGCCGGTGACGAAGCGCACCAGGCGTCCCGCGGGCGGCACGACGACCGCCTCGCCCAGGCCCTCGACTTCCACGGACGCGACATCCGGATCCCGGATCTCGAACCGCAGGGCGTATCCCGGCAGGTTCGACCGGATCTCGAAGGACGCGGCGTCGGGGACCTCGACCGCCCGTTCTTCGCGCAGGTCGATCGTTTCCCGCGCGTGGAACGTCTTCAGCGACAAGACGGCTGGAATGCGAACCGCGAAGTCGATGGAGGCGTGCGGGGCGACTTGGCCCGCGCCGGTCCTGCTCCCGGCGGCCGCGTGGAGTGGGCCGGAGCCCGCCAATGCGACGCAAAAGAGAGCCGCGACCCACGATCCCGGGGGCCTTCTATAGCGTTCAGGCATGGATGCATGGTATTAACCCATCGCCATCATCACTGTTAACGATTGTTTCCGGTGCGAATCCTCTATCTCGACGACGACCGGCTGCAGCTGGACCTCGTGCGCTCCTGGCTCGAGCCGCTCGGCCATTCCGTGGTCGCCTGCACCGACGGCGACGAGGCGATCAAGGCGATCGAGCGGGATGCGTTCGACCTCGCCGTCCTCGACTGGCGCGTGCCCGGGACGAGCGGCGAGGAGGTCCTGCGCTGGATCCGCATGCGCCGCCACGGCATCCCCGTGATGTTCGCGACCTCGCACGACACGGAGGAGGAGATCGTCCACATCCTCGGGCTGGGCGCCGACGACTACCTCGTGAAGCCGCTCCGCCGGCTGGAGTTCCTCGCGCGCGTGAACGCGCTCGCGCGCCGGAGCGGTGCGCGGGAGGGCGAAGGGGTGATCGACGCGCCGCCCTACCGCGTGCTTCCGGACGCGGGCAGGGTGGAGCTGAACGGGGAAGCGGTGAAGATGACCCCGAGGATGGCGGCGGTCGCGGTGGCGCTCTTCCGGAAAAGCGGCGAGCTGGTCTCGCGCGCCTACCTCTACGAGCAGGCCTGGGGCCGCCGGGAGCAGCTCGACACCCGCACGGTCGATACGCACATCAGCCGGCTGCGGACCTCGCTCGAGCTGGACGGCCGCCACGGATGGAGGCTCGTCTCCGTCTACCAGCACGGCTACCGGCTGGAGAAGGTGGAAAGGAGCTAGCGGAACTTGCTCGAGACCGCGCGCCGCTCGAGCATCATCGCGAATTCGTCCGCCGCCATCGGCTCGGCGAGGTAATTGCCCTGGCCCAGCGGGCAGCCGAGCGAGCGCAGGAGCTGGAGCTGCTCCTCGTTGGCGATCCCTTCGGCCACGGCCGAGATCCGCAGCTTCGCCGCGATCTCGAGGCTCGATTCGAGCATCGCCCGGCCGGAGCCGCCGCCCACCGCGCTTTGCACGAACGAGCGGTCGATCTTGAGCTCCGTGAAGGGCACGCGCGCGAGCTGCTGCATCGAGGCGTACCCGGTGCCGTAGTCGTCGATGGAAAGGCCGAAGCCCTTCATCCTCAGGCGCGAGAGGTTCTCCAGCACGTGGGCGAGGTGGCTCGTGGCGGCGGTCTCGGTCACTTCGAGGACGATATCCTCCGGCTCCAGCCCCTGCAGCGACACCAGGTTGTCCAGCCGATCGGCGAGCCCCACGTCCGCGAGCGACGTGAGCGAGACGTTCACGGACACGGTGGTCGTGAAGCCGCGTTCCCGCCAGCCGCGGCAGGCCGCCGCCGCCTGCTCGAGCATGCAGAGCGTCATCGCGTCCACCTTTCCGTTGGACTCGAGGACGTGCACGAAGCTCGACGGAAGCACGAGCCCCAGCTCCGGGTGGCGCCACCGGGCGAGGGCCTCGGCGCCGTCCACGTTGCCCGTCGTGAGCGAGATCTTCGCCTGGAAGAAGGGGAGGAACTCGCGGTTGCGGATGCCGGCATCGATCTCGCGGAGCGTGAAGGTGTGCGAGACCTCGGTCGCGAGCGCCGGCTCGCGCACGCGCGCGATCGCGGTGGCGAGCTTCTGCCGCGTGACGGGCTTCCGCAGCGCCTGGAGGAGCCGCACGCCGTAGGCTTCGGTCATCGCCGCGACCGAGGCGAGGAGGGAAGGGTCCTGCTCGCTGACGAGGAGGAAGGAGGCCGGCGAGATCGCCTCGCCCACGTGCCGGATGAACTCGATCCCGTCCATCCCGGGCATCTTGAGGTCCGTCACGATCACGTCGATCGGCAAATGCGTGGTGCGGATGATCTCGAGCGCGCGCTCGCCGTTCTCCGCCGCGAGCACCTCGTCCGCGCCCATGCTGCGCAGCATCTGCTCGAGCGTCCAGCGCTGGAAGCCCTGGTCCTCGACCACGAGGAAGCGCAGCCCCGCGGCGACGGCTTCGTGGGTCACGCGGCCGCCCTGCGCGATTCGATGAACGCCGCGAGGCGCGCGATCTCGCGCTCGAAGGCGCCCATGGCGGACTCGACCCCGAGCCAGTCCCCGGTGCGGGCGTTGAGCTCCGCACGCTCGCACGCGGCGGCGAGCTGCTGCGCGCCGATCGTGCGCCCGGCGCCCTTGATGCGATGGCATGCCGCCATCACGTCCTCGGCGGACCGGCGGCGGAAGGCGTCCCGGAGCGCCTGGGCGTCCTCCTCGTTGTAGTGCCAGAAGCGCGAGAGCATCTCGTGGGCGAGCCGCTCGTCGCCGCCCGAGACCTCGTCCAGCGCCTGCGCCTCCACGGGACCGTTCTGGAGCCAGCGCGCGAGCTTGCCCGAAAGCTGCGCGAGCTCCACGGGCTTCGTGACGTAATCGTCCATGCCGGCCTCGAAGCACTTCTCGGCCTCGCCCACGAGCGCGTTCGCCGTGCACGCGACGATCCGGGCCGGTGCGAGCCCCGCTTCCCGTTCACGCGCGCGGATCGCCCGCGCGACGTCGTAGCCGCTCATGCGCGGCATGTTGCAATCGAGGAGGAGGAGCCCGAACCGGCGACTCTCGAACTTGCGCAAGGCCTCCGGTCCATCTTCCGCGATCTCGCCCGCGTAGCCCAGGGCGTTCACCTGCTTGAGGAGGACGATGCGGTTGATCGGATGGTCGTCGACCACCAGCACCAGGCGACCGTCGCGCGCCGCGGCCTCGACCGGCGGCGGCTCGGAGCGCGAAAACGCGGGAAGCGCCGCCGCGTGCGAGGCGGGCACGGCCTTCGCTTCCGCGAGCGGCAGCGAGAGCGTCACCCAGACCTCGGTGCCCTCGCCGGAACGGCTGCTCATCTGGATCGTGCCGCCCATCAACCGCGTGAGCTGCCGGCTGATCGAAAGCCCGAGGCCCGTCCCGCCGAACCGGCTCGTGGTCTCCGCGCTCGCCTGCGTGAACGCCTCGAAGACGCGCTGCTGCTCCTCCGGCGTCATGCCGATGCCCGTATCGCGGACCTCCAGCCGTAGGACGTTCCCGCCGGGGCGCGCCTCGAGCAGCCGCACGCGGATGGACACCTCGCCGCTCGGCGTGAACTTGACCGCGTTGTTCACGAGATTCCCGATCACCTGCTGCAGGCGCACCGGATCGAAGAGGAGGGCCGGCGCGATTCCCGCGTCGACCGCCGCGTTGAGCGCGAGCCCCTTCCGGCTCGCCATTCCCGAATAGATGTTCACGACGCGCTCGACCAGGCGCGGCATGCTCGCGGCCTCCGGCACGATGTCCATCTTGCCGGCCTCGATCTTCGAGAAATCGAGGATGTCGTCGATGATGCGAAGGAGGGCGTGGCCGGACTCGCGGACGATCGCGAGGCTCGCCGCCTGCTCCTCGTCCAGCCGCGTGAGCGAGAGGAGCTCCAGCATCGCGAGGACGCCGTTCATCGGCGTGCGGATCTCGTGGCTCATGGTGGCGAGGAAGTGGCTCTTCGCCTCGTTCGCCGCGTCCGCCTCCTCCATCGCGCGAAGGAGCCCGCCTTCCATCTCCTTCTGCGTCGTGATGTCCGCCCAGTGGCCGCTCCAGAGCCGGGAGCCGTCCGGCTGCGCCGAGGGCGCCGAGACCGAGCGGATCCACCGCACGCCCTTTTCCGGATGGTGGATGCGGAAATCGATGTCGATGGGCTTTCCGCGCGCGGTCCCGAACGCGATCGAGTCGCGGAACATCTTCCGGTCGCCGGCGTGGATCGTCTCGACCATGGCCTGCGGATCGCGCAGCGCCGCCTCCCGGTCGATCCCGCGCACGCCGCGCGCGCTGCTGCTCAGGAACTCGTAGCGCATGCGCCCGCCCGGCCAGACGCGGCACTGGAACACGGCGCCGGGAAGGCTCTCCGCGAGCTCCCGCATCCGCCTTTCGGCGTGCCGCCGCGAGCGGACCTGGCGCGCGAACGCGGCGACGACAAGCGCTGCTGCGGCGAGCACGAGGAGCGTGGCCACGACTTCCACGGTTCCCCAGCGCGTGGCGATATCGTTCAGCATTCAGTTGGAAATCGTGCCCGGCGTGCCGTGCCGGGCACCGCATGGAAAAGTCGCATTAACGCTCGCAGCTTGCCTCGCGCCGCGCGGGCGCGCAACCCCGGCCCTGCCGCCCGGATGCGAACTTTGCGCCCGTGCTCCGATCGGATCGTTTCCTGCCTCGCGAAAAATGCCCCGGACATGCGATACGACGCGGTCGCGATCGTCGCCTCCACTCGCGGCCTCGCCCCGTTGCGGCGCCTGCTCGAGCGCCTGCCGTCGGACCTTCCCATCCCGATCTTCTGCCTGGTCCAGGCGGATGCGTCCCTCGCGGCGCAGCTGAGGGAGGAGACGGGCCGCGACGTCCGGTGGGCGTCGCCGGGAGATGCGGTCGAGCCGGGACGCATTTACCTCTCGCCGCCGGGCGGGACGCTCCTCCTCGCCGCGGACCGCCGGATGGCCATCGCGCCCTTCGGGCCGGAGAGCACGGCGCTCCACCCGCAGGATCGCTTCCTCGAGACGATCGCCGCTCGCTACGGCTCCCGCGCCCTTTGCATCGTGCTGGGCGGCTTCGAGCACGACGGCGTCGCCGGCGCCCGCGCCATGAAGGAGGAGGGCGGCACCGTCCTCGTCCTCGACCGCGCGACCGCCGCGTACTGGGGCATGGCCGAGCCGATCATCCGGGCGGGGGACTGCGATCGCGTCCTCACCGCGGAGGAAGTTGCCGAGGCCCTGCGCGCCTGGTTCACGCCGCGCGACGTGATCGAATGCGCGGAGCTGCAGTTCGAGCTGGGAAGCCTGCTCGATTCGGCGCTCCGCATGTCCGGCACGCACATGGGACACGTCCAGATCTACGATCCGCGGAGCCAGGCGCTGCACATCGTGGTGCATCGCGGCTTCGGGAAACGCGCGCTCGACGGCTTCGGCGTGGTGCGCGTCCAGGACGAAACGGCGTGCGCGCGGGCGCTTCGATACAGGCACCGGATCGTGATCGAGGACATCGAAGCGGACGCCCAATTCGAGCCGTACCGCGATTCGGCCGCGGCGGGCGGCTTTCGCGCCGTCCAAGCCACGCCGATCTTCTCGGACGCCCACGTCGCCGGCGTCTTCTCGACTCATTATCCGTACTCCCATAGCGTGGGGCCGCACGAGGGCCGCATGCTCGACCACATCGTCTTGCAGGCCCAGCCGCTCGTCGTCCGCTTCTCCGTGTAGGACGATTCCCTAGCCGGGTGGTTGCATCCGGAAAGCCGTAGGTGATAATCTTTTCACCATCGCTTCTTTCCGGCCGTGTCATCCCATGGAATCCCCCCTCACGCCCCGCCAGGCCGAGATCCTGCAGGCGATCCGCAGCCACATCGCGGAGCACGGGCGGCCGCCGTCGCAGCCGGAGCTCGCCCGCGCGCTGGGCATCGCCTCGACCAACGGTGTGTTCAAGCACCTGGCAGCGCTCGAGCGGAAGGGCGCGATCGGCCGGGATGCGGGGCTCGCGCGCGGCATCCGGCTGAAGGACGAGGGCGGGCTTCCCCTCGTGGGCCGGGTGGCCGCCGGGAGTCCCGTGCTCGCGATCGAGAATGTCCTCGGCCGTTATCCCATCGACCCGGATCTCTTCCGCCCGCGCGCGGATTATCTGCTCCAGGTGCGGGGCCTCTCGATGCGCGACGAGGGCATCCTCGACGGCGACTGGGTGGTCGTGCACCGCACGAGCGAGGCGAGGAGCGGCCAGCTCGTGGTCGCGCGCCTGGGCGACGACGTGACGGTGAAGCGGCTCAAGCTGCGCGGCCGGAAAGCCGAGCTCATTCCCGCCAATCCGGATTTCCAGACGCTTCACGTCGATCTCGACCGCCAGGCGCTCGACATCGAAGGCGTGGCGGTGGGCGTGATCCGCAATCTTTCCGCGCTGCCGCTCCCATGAAGCTCGCGGTGGAGGATCTCGCGCGCTTTCCCGGCGTATGGCGCGGCGGAGAGCTCGAGCATGCCGTGCACGAGACGGTGCCCACGGGCTGGCCCACGCTCGACCGCGAGCTGCCGGGCGGCGGCTGGCCGCTCGGCACGCTCACCGAAGTGCTGCACGACGGGGTGGGGATCGGGGAAGTCCGCGTGCTCGGCGCGGCGCTCGCCGCCGCGGCGCGCTCCGGGCGGCTCATCGCCTGGACGAATCCGCCCTACCTTCCTTATGCGCCCGCATTGGCGCAGGCCGGCATTCCGCTGGACCGTTGCGTGGTGATCGAGCCCGCGCATCGCGAGGACGCGCTGTGGGCCGCGGAGCAGTCGCTGCGTTCCGGCGCGTGCGGCGCGCTCCTGCTGTGGCTCGCGAATACGCTTCCGGGCGAGGCGCGCTCCCGGAGTCCCGACTACGCGTCCCTGCGCCGCCTGCAGCTGGCCGCGCAGGCGGGCGGCGCCATGGCCGTGCTCTTCGGTTCCACGGCGCAGGAGCGCGTTTCCACGCCTGCGCACCTGCGCGTCGTCCTCGCGAGCCGCGGCGATGTGTTGGAGCTGCGCATCCCGAAGCGCCGCGGGCCGCCGCTAGCGGCGCCGATCCGCCTCCAGCTCGATCGCACGCCGGATCGCGTGCTGGTTCCTTCCTCGCCCGAAACGCACGCGCCCCACTCGAGCGCGGCGCCCGTCCTCGCCCAGCCCACGCGGCCGCTTCCCCGCATCGCCGCCTGAGGTCCGCCGCATGCTCTGGGTCGCGCTCGAGCTACCCTCGTTGCCTCTCCAGGTCGTCGAGCGCGGCGGCATCTGTCCCTCGCCGCTCGTGATCGCGGACGGCCCGGGCCAGCGCCCCGTGGTGCTTTGCGCGAACGCCGCCGCGCGCGCGGTGGGCATCGGGGAAGGGCAGGCCGTGGCCGCGGCGAAGGCGCTCGCGGGAGCGCTCAAGGTCGTGGCACGCGATCCGGCGTCGGAGCGCGAGGCGCTCGAGCGGCTCGCCGCGTGGGCAGGGCAGTTCACGCCGATGGCGAGCGTGGACGGGCAAGGCATCGTGCTCGAGGTCGAGGCGACGCTGCGGCTTTTCGGAGGGCACGCGAAGCTCACGGCGGCGCTTCGCCGCGGCGTGCGCGCGCTCGGCTTTCGCGCGGCGCTCGGCATCGCCCCTACGCCCCTCGCCGCCCGCCTCTTCGCGCGGGCCGAAGCGCAGGGGCTGCCGGTGCGCGGCTGCCTCGATCCGTCCATGCTCGAGGAGCGCCTCGCCGATCTTCCCCTGTTCCTCCTCGATTGGCCTGAGAGGACGCTCGCCCGGCTCACGGACCTGGGCATCCTGCGCCTGCGCGATGCGCTCGCGCTTCCGCCCGAGGGCCTCGCGCGCCGCTTCGGGCCGGAGATCGCGGCCTCCCTCGAGCGGCTCACGGGACGCCGCGCGGATCCGCGCCTGCCGTACGTGGCTCCGCCGCGCTTCCGTGCGCGCCTGGAGCTGCCGGCCGAGGCGGAAGGCGTCGAGGCGCTCGTCTTCGCGCTACGGCGCCTCCTCGCGGAATTCGAGGGCGCGCTGCGGGCCCGCGGGGCGGGCGCCCAGCGGATCGCCTTGGTCCTCGAGCACGCGCGGAAGGCGCGAACGCGCGTGGCGCTCGATTTCGCCTCCCCCGAGCGCGAGGCCGAGTTCATCCTCGGAATCGCCCGCGAGAAGCTCGCGCGCGTGGCGCTTTCTTCTCCCACGGTGGCGCTCGAGCTGCGCGCGGATGCGCTCCTTCCTTGCGCGCCGCGCGCCGCGTCGTGGCTCCCGGGCGAGCGCGAGCAGGCGCTCGATCGCGAGCGCCTGCTGGAACGCCTCGCCGCGCGCCTGGGCCGCGAGCGCGTGTACGGCATCGCCCTCGGAGACGACCACCGCCCCGAAAAAGACTGGAAACGGGGACAGACCACCATTTCAAAAGAGCGAAATCGAGACGCGACGGACCGCGCCATTCCACCCAATGAAAAAGGTGGTCTGTCCCCGGTTTCGCGGCCGGTGTGGCTCTTGCGCCGGCCGCAGCGGCTCATCGTGGAGGAGGGCGTCCCGCGTCTGCAGGGCGAGCTCGAGATGCGCGCGGGTCCGGAGCGGATCGAGGCGGGGTGGTGGGATGGGAGCGAAGTGCGGCGCGACTACTACGTCGCCGCGAACGCGCGCGGCGAGCGCTTCTGGATCTACCGCGAGCATCGCGATCCCGGCGCCTGGTACCTGCACGGAGTCTTCGCGTGATTCCCGGCTACGCGGAGCTCCACTGCGTCACGAACTACTCCTTCCTGCGCGGGGCGTCGGATCCGGAGGAGCTGGTGCATCGCGCGGCGGAGCTGGGCTATCACGCGCTCGCGATCACGGACGAGTGCTCGGTCGCGGGCGTGGTGCGCGCGCACGGCGCCGCCAAGGAGGCGGGGCTCAAGCTCGTCGTGGGCTCCGAATTCACGCTCGCGGACGGACTGAGGCTCGTCCTCCTCGCGACGAGCCTCGCGGGATACGAGCGCCTCTGCGAGCTCATCACCACCGCTCGCCGTGCCGCCCCGAAGGGCGAGTACCGCGTGACGCGGGACGACTTCCCCCACACGACGGACGGCCTCCTCGCGCTGTGGATTCCTCCCTCTCCGCTGGAACCTACGGGGACAGGATCGAATGGAGAGGATGAATCCTCCTGGGTCGCCCGCCGCTTCCCCGGACGCGCGTGGATCGCGGTGGAGCTCCATCGCGCGGGAGACGACGGCGCTCGCATCGCCGAGCTCGAAGCGCTGGCGCTCCGTGCCGGGCTTCCGTGCGTCGCTGCGGGCGACGTCCACATGCACGAGCGCGGGAGGAAGCGCCTGCAGGACGTGCTCTCGGCGATTCGCCTGCAGTGTCCCCTCGCGGAAGTCGGCCGCAAACTCCAGCCCAACGCCGAGCGCTACCTGCGCTCGATCGGGCGCCTCTCGCGCATCCTTCCGGCGCGGCTCCTCGCGGCCACGCTCGACGTCGCGAGCCGCTGCACGTTCTCCCTGGACGAGATCCGCTACGAGTACCCGGAGGAGCTCGTGCCCGCCGGCGAGACCCCCGCGTCGCACCTTCGAGCGCTCACGTTCGAGGGCCTCGCGCGGCGCTATCCCGCGGGGCCGCCCGCCTCTGTCGTGCAAACCGTGGAGCACGAGCTCTCGCTCATCGCGGAGCTCGCCTACGAGCCCTTCTTCCTCACCGTGCACGACATCGTCGCCTTCGCGCGCTCGCAGAAGATCCTCTGCCAGGGGCGCGGCTCGGCGGCGAATTCGGCGGTCTGCTACTGCCTGGGCATCACGGAGGTCGACCCGGGCCGCATGTCGGTGCTCTTCGAGCGCTTCATCTCGCGCGAGCGGAACGAGCCACCGGACATCGATGTCGATTTCGAGCACCAGCGGCGCGAGGAGGTGATCCAGTACATCTATCGCAAGTACGGGCGCGAGCGGGCGGCGATCGCGGCGGTGGTGATCACGTATCAACCGAAGAGTGCGCTCCGCGACGTGGGGAAGGCCCTGGGCCTCTCGCTCGACCAGGTGGACCTCCTCGCGAAGTCGCTCTCGTGGTGGGACAACCGCGCCGCGCTCGCGAAGCGGCTGCAGGAGGCGGGATTCGACCTCGCCAACCGCGTGGTCTCGCAGGTGGTCGAGCTCACGCAGGAGCTCGTGGGCTTTCCGCGCCACCTCTCGCAGCACCCCGGCGGCTTCGTGATCGACAACCGCCGCCTCTCGCGCCTCGTCCCGGTCGAGAACGCCTCGATGCCGGAGCGCACCGTGATCCAGTGGGACAAGGACGACCTCGACGCGCTGGGGCTCCTCAAGGTGGACGTGCTGGGCCTGGGGATGCTCTCGTGCATCCGGCGGGCGATCGATTTGGTGAATGGGTACGGGGCAACACCGGGGACAGACCCCAATGTCGTGGGGCAGCGCGCAAAAGACGGGGATCGCCCGCTTGAATTGGGGTCTGTCCCCGGCGAAGACCCCCGCGTCTACGAAATGATCCAGCGCGCGGACACGATCGGCGTCTTCCAGATCGAGTCTCGCGCGCAGATGTCGATGCTGCCGAGGCTGAAGCCCGCGCGCTTCTACGACCTCGTGATCGAGGTGGCGATCGTGCGGCCCGGCCCCATCACCGGCGGCATGGTGCATCCGTACCTGCGCCGGCGCGAGGGAAAGGAGCCCGTCACCTACGCGAGCGAGGAGGTGAAGCGCGTCCTCGAGCGCACGCTGGGCGTCTCGATCTTCCAGGAGCAGGTGATGCAGCTCGCGGTCGTCGCCGCGGGCTTCACGCCCGGAGAGGCGGATCGCCTGCGCCGCGCGATGGCCTCGTGGCGCCGCCGCGGCGGGATCGAGCCCTTCCGCGAGAAGCTCGTGAACGGGATGCTCGAGCGCGGCTACGAGCGCGCCTTCGCGGAGCAGATCTACCAGCAGATCCAGGGCTTCGGCGAATACGGCTTCCCGGAGTCGCACGCCGCGAGCTTCGCGCTCCTCGTGTACGTATCGAGCTGGCTCAAGTGCCACGAGCCCGCCGCGTTCGCCGCCGCGCTCCTGAACAGCCAGCCGCTGGGGTTCTATTCGCCTTCGGCGATCGTGCAGGACGCGAAGCGTCACGGCGTGGAGCTCCGGCCCGCCGACGTGATGGCGAGCGACGTCGACAGCACGCTCGAGCCGCCGTCCGGCGAAGGCGCCCGGCTCCAGCCGGCGCTTCGCCTGGGCCTCGCGCTGGTGAAGGGACTCAAGCGCCAGGCCGCGGAGCGCATCGTCGCCGCGCGCGGGCACCGCGCCTTCGATTCGACCGAGGACCTCGCGCGCCGCGCGGCGCTCGACCGGGGCGACCTTTCCGCCCTGGCCGCCGCGGACGCGCTCGCGCGCCTGGCGGGGCATCGGCGCGAGGCCCTCTGGGAGACGCTCGCCGTGGACGAGGCGACGCGGCTCTCGCTCCCCTCGGCCGCCGTGCCCGCGCCGCCGCTCGCCGCGCCCACCGAAGGCGAGGAGATCGTGGGCGATTACGCCGCGCTGGGATTGACGCTGCGCCGCCATCCGCTGGCGCTCCTGCGCGAGCGCCTGAAGCGGCGCGGCATCCGCGACGCGGCGGAGGTCGCGGAAAGCCGGCATGGCCAGAGGATCCGCGCGGCGGGCCTCGTCACCTGCCGCCAGCGGCCGGCCACGGCGAGCGGCGTGATCTTCGTGACGCTCGAGGACGAGACGGGTTACGTGAACCTCGTCGTCTGGAACGACCTCGCCGAGCGCCAGCGCCGCGAGCTCCTCGGCGCGCGCCTCCTCGAGGTGGCGGGCGAGGTGCAGCGGGAAGGGCGGGTCGTCCACGTCCTCGCGCGGCACCTCGTCGACCTCACGCCGCTCCTGGGCCGGCTCGCCACGACCAGCCACGATTTCCACTAGGGGGCGCCCCGGGATTTCAGCGTTCCTCCGGAGCGGCGCGGTATGATTCGGAGGCCATGGAACGCGTCCTTCGGCTCTTCGCCGGAATGCTGGTCTTCGCGGTCTCCGCGTCCGCGGGAGCCCAGCGCGTCGAGGCGCCGGAAGCGAGCGTGAAAGCGGCGTTCCTCTACAAATTCGCCGGCTACGTCGAGTGGCCGCCGCGTGCCGGGGCGGGCGCGGGGGAGCCGTTCACCATCGGCGTGGTCGATGCGCCGGCGGTGGCGGACGAGCTGGAAAGGCTCGTTCCGGGCCGTTCGATCGCGGGACGCCCGGTCGCGGTGCGGCGCCTTCACCGCGGAGACTCCTTGAAGGGCGTGCAGCTCCTCTTCGCGGGGGGCGACGATCCGGATCCAGAGTCGATCCGGGCGGCGCAGGAGCAGGGCGCGCTCGTCGTGACCGAAAGCCGCAACGGCCTCGCGGCCGGGAGCGCGATCAACTTCGTGATGGCCGGCGACCACGTGGGCTTCGAAGTGTCGCTCGACGGGGCGGAGCGAAGCGGGCTGCGGATCAGCGCGCGCATGCTCGCCGTTGCGCGCCGCGTCGTGCAGAAGGGCGCCTGATGCTGCGGCGCCTGCGCATGTCCATCACCCGGAAGATCATGCTGCTGGTCGTGGGCACCACGGTCTCCGCGCTCCTGCTGAGCGCCGTGGGGCTCGTGGTCTTCGACCTGCGCTCCTACGAGCGCCAGCGCACGGAGGACCTGTACCTCCAGGCCGAGATCATCGCGCGTGCGAGCGCTCCCGCGTTGGCCTTCGACGATCGCCTCACGGCCGAGAAGGACCTCGCGCTCGTGCGCGTGCGGCCCCTCGTGCTCGCCGCGGCGATCTACACCGAGCACGGCGAGCTCTTCGCGCGCTACGTGAAGCCCGGCGAGCCTCCGCCGGATTTCCCGTCGCGGCCGGGACCGGACGGCTACCGCGTGCAGGGCGGCGAGATCGTGATCTTCCACCGCGTGGTTGAGGGCACGGACCCGCTGGGGACGATCTACATCCGGGCGCGCTACGTGCCGTGGGGCCGCGTCTTGAGCTACCTCGCGATCCTGGGCCTCGTCATGGTGGCGAGCCTCGCGCTCGCGACCGTCGTGTCCGGATGGCTGCAGCACGGCCTCACCGACCCGATCCTCGAGGTGGCGCGCGTCGCGCGCGAGGTCATGAACCGGCGCGACTACGCGCTTCGCGCGCGGAAGACGAGCGAGGACGAGATCGGGGACCTGGTCGATGCGTTCAACGGCATGCTCGCCGAAGCGGGGCGGCGCGCCGAGGCGCTGCGCGAGGCGGACCGCAGGAAGGACGAATTCCTGGCGACCCTCGCGCACGAGCTGAGGAACCCGCTCGCGCCGCTGAGGAACGCGCTCGAGATCCTGCGCGCGCCGGAAGCCACGCCGGAGATGCGCACGCGCGCGCAGCAGATGATGGAGCGCCAGCTGCGCCAGATGGTGCGTCTGGTGGACGACCTCCTCGACGTCTCGCGCATCACGACGGGCAAGCTCGGCGTCCGGAAGGCCGTCTTGGACGTGCGCGACGCGGTGCGAGACGCCGTGGACACCGTGCGGCCGTTCCTGGATTCCCGCGGCCACGCGTTCGAGGCCCGCATCGCGCCGGAGCCCCTCATGGTCGACGGCGATTCCGCGCGGCTGGGGCAGGTGATCGGGAACCTCCTGCACAACGCGGCCAAGTACACGGACGCGGGCGGCCGGATCGAGCTCGACGTCGGCCGTGAGGGCGACGACGCGGTGGTCCGCGTGCGCGACAACGGCATCGGCCTGGACGAGCGCTCGCTCGCGAGCATCTTCGACATGTTCGTCCAGGTGGACCGCTCGCTCACGCGCGCCCAGGCGGGGCTGGGCGTGGGCCTCACGCTCGCGCGCCGGCTGGTGGCGCTCCACGGGGGGACGATCACCGCGTACAGCGCGGGCCTCGGGCGCGGGAGCGAGTTCGTGATGCGCATTCCCGTGAGCGATTCGCCCGCGGCGCGGCCGGTTCCGGAGGTGCGCCCGGGGCCGTCGCCGCGGAGCCGCCAGGGGCGCCGGATCCTCATCGCCGACGACAACGTCGAGTTCGCGGACAGCCTCGCATCGCTCCTCGCATCGCGCGGGCACGAGGTCCGGGTCGCGCACGACGGAGCCGAGGCGCTCGCGGCGGTGGAAGGCTTCACGCCCGAGTTCGCGCTCCTGGACATCGGGATGCCGAAGGTGCACGGCTACGAGCTCGCGCGGCGCCTGCGCGAGCGGCCGGACACGGCGGAATGCGTCCTCGTCGCCGTGACCGGCTGGGGCCAGGAGGACGACCGGCGCCGGGCCCGCGAGGCGGGGTTCGACCGGCACCTCGTGAAGCCGGTGGATCCGTCCGAGATCGAGAGCGTCCTCCAGCTGATGGGCCGGCCGTTGGTCGCATAATTTGTATTATGTCAAGTGGATAGGATGCCTGTCGGTGTCCGTCCGACGCGCGCCGGAAGGCGTTTACCGCCCGCTCCGGAAAGCTTTCCCCGGCTCCGGAAAGGAATCGCCTCCCCATTCACGGGCGCCAGAGGCAAACGCGCTGGCACGTGTTGTGCGTGTATCCCCTCGTTGAACCTGAGCCGTCTCGGGCCCCGAGAGGGAATCGTCCGACACCCACCAACCGCACCTCGAATGGAGAAGTCATGAACAAGCTCATCCCCTTGGTTGCCGTGCTTGCCGTTGCCACCGCCGCCGTGACCGGCTGCGACCGCAACAAGACGGGCACGAGCAGCACCACGACCACCACGACGCCGTCCTCGACAAGCGTCACGCCGTCCTCGCCGAGTTCGAGCTCGAGCACGACGGACACCACGACCAGCACGACCCCGAGCTCTTCGAGCAGCAGCAGCTCCACGCCGCCCAGCTCCTCCAGCTCGATGAGCGGCAGCGCGAGCGGCTCGGACACGAGCTCCAGCTCCCCGTCGTCCTCGTCCTCCAGCAGCACGCCGTCGTCGTCCAGCAGCTCCTCGATGCCCAGCTCGTCGAGCACCACGACGACCACCACCGACACGACGAAGAACCAGTGAGCACCCCCCGGGGCGCATTAAAGCGCTACCTCCTGCCCGTCGCCGCCCTCGCGCTCGCCGCGTCGGCGGCGGCCGGCTGCAAGCCGCCCGTCGAGCAGTCCGAATTCATCAACTCGGGGCTGAGCGCCGTCATCGCGGACGATCCGTCGAAGGTCCCGCCCGCGCCCGCGAACCCGCCGCCCAACATCGTCGTCCCGGCGCCCCAGGCCGCCGCGGCCCAACCGCCCTCGCAGTGACGCCGCGCGTCGCGCGCTCCCACGAGCGCGACCACGACCATCGCAGGCCCCTGCCGCGCGGCGAACCGCCGTTGCCCGAAAGCGAGCGGAGTCCGGATCGCGGCCGGCGCGAGCGCCCCGCACCGCAACCGGTCGAGCCGGTCGATCCGCGCTGCCACCCGCGCCGCGGCCTCGCGCGGCCGTCCGTCCTGCCTAGATGAAGCGCCGTCCGCGCGCGCGGCGGCCGCGATTCGTGCTGCCGCGCGCGATCTGCACGGTCAGTGCGTCCCGCGCTGCGCTTGGCTCCGGCCTTCGGAGCGGCGCCCGGGCATGGCCATGCCGGCCATCGCGCCCTCCTCGTCCTCCCCCGGCTCCGGAAGCCCCAGCTCGTCGGTGAGCTCGGCCTTCCGCGCGTGCATCTCCTGTCCCAGCTCGTCCAGCTCCTCCGATTCGCCGGCCACCTCCGGGAAGATCTCGTTCTCTTCCTCCTGGACGTGGTGCCGGATGTACTCGCCCAGCACCTTCACCTTCGCGTCGAACGTCTCGTCCACGTCCGCGCCTTCCACCTGCGCGATGAGGTCCTTCGCGGAGGCGTGCTCGACGAGCGCTTCCTCCACGAGGTCCCGCGATCCGGTGTCGAGGTTCTCGCGCAGCCACGGATAGAAGATCTCCTCCTCGAGCCGCGCATGCGCGGTGAGCTCCTTGCAGATGCGCTGCGCGAGGTCGCCGCGCGAGCGTGAGCCGGATTCCTTCTCTTCCTCGTAGCGCCCGAAGAGCGCCTCGACCTTGCGGTGGTCGTTCGTGAGCAGCTCGAGCGCGAGGGGAAGCGCCGCGGAGGTTTTCTTCGATCGTGCCATGGGGGACTCCTTCGAAATGGATGTTTGGACGCGGGATCGAGTTGCAAGACATATGCCATGGCGCCTTTCCCAGGATCCGCGGCGAAGGCGCTGGCACGGCTCGTGCTGCCGTTCAGCTGGATGACCTCGAACCGGCAAGGATTCGCGTCGATGGTGCGGAATATTCCGGCGATGGCCGCGCTCGCTTGCGCGGCGCTCCTCGCCGCCGCATGCGATCGGACGCTCGCTCAGGCCGCGACCGCCGCGGAAACGCTTCCCGCGTCGCCGGCGGACAACACGCAGAAGGCTCCGGTACCGGGCGACAATGCCGCGGCGCCTCCCCAAGCCGCGGACCCGCTTTCGGATGCGGCGATCACCGCGCGCGTCGCGTCCGGCATCCACGACGATCCGGCGCTCGCCGGGACGGACCTCACGGTGAACACGAGCCGCGGCGTCGTGAGCCTCACGGGAACCGTGAAGTCGCCGGAGCAGGTCGCCGAAGCCACGGCGCGGGCCCAGGCACCCGACGGCGTCGTGCGGCTGGATACCCACGTCTCGGTCGTGCCGCCGTAGCGCGAAAGGGCATTCCAGCCCGGTTTCGCCCTCGAATCCTCGTCTGCGCCCATGTAGGACTCGGCCGACAGCCTTCCGCTGCGCGCGAGTTCAACATGGAAAAAACTTCGCGTGGCGAAGCCATTCCTTTCCGGGGCGACCCGGTGCGCACGGCAGGAGAACAACGATCCATGTCACACGTCCTCATCGTCGATGACGATGCCAATACGCGCGACGCGCTCGCGGCGCTCTGCGCGGCGGAAGGATTCACCACCGCGGCGGCGGGAAGCGTCGCCGAGGCGCGCATCCAGCTTGTGCGCCAGCGGCCCGACGTGGTGCTGATGGACTTGCGCCTGCCGGACGGAAGCGGCATGGATCTTTTCGACGATCTCGAGGATCGCTCGTCGATCGAGACGATCCTCATCACGGGCCACGCGAGCGTGGAGACCGCGGTCGAGGCGCTGCGCCAGGGCGCATCGGACTACCTCACGAAGCCCGTGAACCTCCAGCGACTGAAATCCGTGCTCTCGCGCGTGCCGAAGAGCGGCGAGCTCCGCGCGGAGATCGGCGTGCTTCGGGATGAGCTGCGCCGCCTCGGGCGCTTCGGCCGGCTCGTCGGGCGCTCGGCCCCGATGCAGGACGTCTACGACCGCGTGGCCCGCGTGGCCCCCACGGAGGCGACGGTGCTCCTCCAGGGCGAGAGCGGCACCGGGAAGGAGATCGTCGCCCGCACGATCCACGAGCTCTCCCGCCGCCGCAAGCACCCGTTCCTCGCGATCAACTGCGGCGCGATCTCGCCCAACCTGATCGAGAACGAGATGTTCGGCCACGAGCGCGGGAGCTACACGGGCGCCGACCGCCAGCACAAGGGCTACTTCGAGCAGGCGGACGGCGGCACGCTCTTCCTGGACGAGGTCACGGAGATGCCGCTCGAGCTGCAGGTGCGGCTCCTGCGCGTGCTCGAGACCGGCAGCTTCATGCGCATCGGCACCTCGCGTACCGTCGAGAGCGACGTGCGGATCATCGCCGCGACCAACCGCGACCCGCGCGACGCCGTGCGGCAGGGGAAGCTCCGCGAGGACCTCTTCCACCGGCTGAACGTGTTCCCGCTCGAGATGGCGCCGCTGCGCGCGCGCGCCGACGACATCGAGCTCATCGCGAACCATTTCCTGCAGGAGTTGAACGAGGCGTGCGGCACGCGCAAGAAATTCGCCCCGGGCGCGATCGCACGCATGAAGCAGTACCCCTGGCCCGGCAACGTCCGGGAATTGAAAAACTACATTCATAGGGTGTTCATCATGGCCGGAGAACAAGGACTGGAAGGACCCACGCTCGAGGCGGAAGTCTCGCCGCTGCGGGGCATGTCGGGAGCCTCTTCGACGCCCGTCATCACCGTGCCGCTGGGCACGCCGCTCTCGGTCGCGGCGCGCGAGCTCATCCTCTCGACGCTGCAGCACTGCGGCGGCGAGCGGAAGCGCACGGCGGAGATGCTGGGCATCTGCACGAAGACGCTGTACAACCGGCTGCGCGAGTACGGGATCCGCGAAGAGCACAACCGCTCCGGAATGAGCGACTCGCGCGCCTCATGAGCGCGCGCCCCGCGGCGCGCGGGCCGCGCGAGCGCGCGGCGCCGCGGCGCGGGGGCGAGGACGGTTTCCGGAACCTCGCGGAGAACATCCCGGACGTCATCGCGCGCCTGGACCGGGAGCTTCGCTACCTGTACGTGAACCGCGCCGCGGGCCGCACCTTCGGCCGCGGCCCGGACGACCTCATCGGGCGCCGCATGGACGAGGCGCCCCTCGCGCCGGGCCTGCTCGCGCCCCTCGCCGCGGCCGCGGGCCGCGCGTTCGAGACCGGCGAGGAGCAGCGCTTCTCATTCGAAGCGGAAGGCTCGGCCGGCCGCCGGCACTTCGCGGGGCGCGCGATCCCGGAAGCCGGGACACCCGGCAGCGTGGATGCCGTCCTCGCGATCGTCTACGACGACACCGCGCGCGCGCACGAGGACGAGCGGCGCGCGGAGCTCCTCGAGCGCGAGCGCGTCGCCCGCGCGAGCGCGGAATCGGCGACGCTCGCCCGCGACCAGTTCCTCGCCATCGTCTCTCACGAGCTGCGCTCGCCGCTGAACGGCATCAAGAGCTGGACCCACGTCCTGGAGAACCTGCTTCGCGACGCGGAGCCGGCGGTGCGGCGCGCGCTCGCCGGCATCATGATCGGCGTCGAGCACCAGGTCCGCCTCATCGACGACCTCCTCGACGTGACGCGGGCCATGAGCGGGAACCTGGGCCTCGTGAAGCAGCCCATGCCCCTCCTTCCCGTCCTCGCCGACGCCGTGGAGAGCCTGCGCGCGATGGCGCTCGAGAAGGACCTCCAGATCGTCACGGACTACGCGATGGGCGATCGCGAGATCCACGGCGATCCCGACCGCATCCGCCAGATCTTCGTGAACCTCATGATGAACGCGGTCAAGTTCACGCGGCCCGGCGGCAACATCTGGGTCATTGCGCGCCCGGAGGGCGCCATGGCGCGGATCGAGGTCCGCGACGACGGCGCGGGCATTCCGCCCGAATTCCTGCCCTACCTCTTCGACCCCTTCCGGCAGGCGGACCAGGGCTCGCCCAGCCGGAGCCAGGCCGGGCTGGGCCTGGGCCTCGCGCTCGTGCAGCGCCTGGCCGAGCTCCACGGCGGCTACGTGACCTGCGAAAGCGACGGCGTGGACCGCGGAGCCACCTTCCGCGTGTACCTGCCGCTGCGCCGCGATTCGGGGACGCGTGTCGCGGTGGGCGGACAGGCCGCGGCGTCGCGCGCCCTGCCCTCGCTCGCGGGCATCCGCGTGCTCCTCATCGACGACCAGCGCGAGGCGCGCGAGTCGCTCGCGGCCCTGCTGGGGCAGGCCGGCGCGGCGGTCGCGCTCGCCGCCTCGTCCCAGGAGGCGCTCGCGCACATCGCGCTCTCGGCCGAGGGCGACCCTGTCGAGGTGGTCGTCTGCGACATCGCGATGCCGGACGAGGACGGCTATGCGACGTTGAAGCGGATCCGGCGCTGGGAGACGGGGCATCCCGGCCGCGGCCGCAGGCCCGCGATCGCGCTCTCCGCGTTCACACAGCGCGAGGACCGGCTGCGCGCGCTCGCAGAAGGCTTCCAGATGCACCTCACCAAGCCGGTCGCCCCGGCCGAGCTCCTCACCGTCATCGCGAGCGTCGCGCACGGCATGCGCATGTAGGGCCGCCCACCCCGGGCATGGATGTTGCCCTCCGTGCTTTCCCGCGGCACTCCTCCTCCGACAGGACCCCCGTTCCGACCCGAACCCGCGCGGTGGCGGCGCCTCCAACTTTGATACCACGCGAAAGGAGACGCACGATGAAATCCACGCAAGGCACGACCTCCGGCGGCGCGCGCATCGTCGGGGGCGAGGGCAACACCAGCGGTCCGGGCCCGGAGATCATGGCCGCGGAGACGCTCGAGGGCGACAAGGTCGTGAACCGGAAAGGCGACGACCTGGGGACCATCGAGGACATCATGATCGACGTCCAGCGCGGACGCGTGGCCTACGCCGTCATGTCGTGCGGCGGGTTCCTGGGCCTCGGCGACAAGCTCTTCGCGATTCCGTGGGACGCCCTCACGCTCGACGCGAGCCGCCATTGCTTCGTGCTCGACTCGGACAAGTCGAGGTTCGAGAAGGCGCCGGGCTTCGACAAGGACCATTGGCCCTCGATGGCCGACAACTCGTGGGCGATGCAGGTCCACGATTTCTACGGCGTGCGGCCGTATTGGTCCGATACCAGCCGCCTCATGTGACGACCCGAAAGGAAAACCCGATGCGAAAAGCCACCCTTTGCGGCCTCGCGGCCGCCGCCGTGCTGGCATTCCCCGCGCAGGCGCGCTTCCTCCACTGGCACGACTCCGCGTACCGCGGCCCCGCCGAGAACAACGCGATCCACACGGCGGCCACCAACCCCGACGACCAGCTCCTCGCCGACCGCGTGGCCGACGCCCTGCGGGCCGACCCGGCCCTCGCGGACACGACGGTCACGGTCGCCGTGAACAACGGGCGCGTGAACTTGAGCGGCTCCGCGAAGGACACGGAGCTCGCGTACCGCGTGGAGAGGATCGCCTCGGCGGTGGCCGGGCGCGGGCGCGTCTCCGGGACGATCGATCCCCAGGGCGCGTGATGTCCGCCGGGCGGCGTCCCGGCTGTCGGATAAGAGGAAGGCAGGACCCGGGGGCGGCCTCGCGACGAGCGCCGCCCCCTTTTCGTGCGCGCTTTGGCGCCTCCGGGAGGAAACGCCCGCGGCGCTTCACGATCGAACGAGCGTCTGGACAGGAGGGAAACGACCATGCCCCGAGAACTCTGGAAAGGCGCGATCCGGTTCGGGCTCGTCCACGTGCCCGTCGGGCTCTATCCCGCCGAGCAGGGCGAGGAGTTGAGCTTCACCATGCTCGACCGGCGCGACCTGCAGCCCGTGGGCTACAAGCGGTACAACAAGGCGACGGGCGACGAGGTGCCCTACGACCAGATCGTGAAGGGCTACGAGTACGAGGACGGCCGCTACGTGACGCTCGAGAAGGAGGACTTCAAGCGCGCGAACGTGGAAGCCTCGCAGACCATCGACATCGTCGGATTCGTGGACGCGGGCGATATCCCGCCCTACTACTACGAGGCGCCCTACTACACCGCGCCCGCCAAGCACGGCGAGAAGGGCTACGCGCTCCTGCGCGAGACGCTCGAGCGCACGCACAAGGTCGCGATCGCGAACGTGGTGATCCGCACGCGCCAGCACCTCGCGATGCTCTATCCCCTGGAGAACCACCTGATCCTCAATACGCTGCGCTACCAGGACGAGATCCGCCCGGCCGAGGACATCGACGTGCCGAAGGACCTCCACGCGGCGAAGGTGCAGCCGAACGAGCTCAAGATGGCCGAGCGGCTGATCGAGGACATGACGATGAAGTGGGACCCCGGCGAGTACCACGACACGTACCGCGACGACCTCATGAAGATGATCGAGGAGAAGGCGGCGGGCCACGTGAAGGCGGCGCCGAAGTCCAAGCGCGCCCCGCGCGAGGCCGAGGTCATCGACTTCGCGAGCCTCCTCGAGAAGAGCCTCGCCGCGAGGAAGCGCGGCGGCGACGCGGAGGAGGAGGCGCCGCGCCGGCGCCCGCCGCAGAAGCGGGCCGCCGCGAAGGCGCGCCGCAAGCCCGCGGCGCCCCGTGCCGCGCACAACCAACGGCGCGCGGCATGAGGACGGCCGCGATCGCGCACATCCCGACGCCCGAGCCGCCGGACCGCCCGGGCGAGCCCCCGCGGCCTATGCCGCCGCAGCAACCGCCGCCCAAGCCGCCCGGCCAGACGCCGCCCGTCGAGGACCCCAAGCCGCCGCCCCCCGTGGGCGATCCGCCGCCGGGCGAGACGCCGAACCCGCCGCGCTACTGAGCGCGCGTCCCCACCATGCGCTCCGGGCGGACCCATTCGTCGTACTGCTCGGCGCTCACGTAGCCCAGCGCGATCGCGGCCTCCCGCAGGCCCGTGCGCTCGTGATGCGCCTTCTTGGCGATCTCGGCGGCGCGGTCGTAGCCGATGCGGGGTGCCAGCGCCGTCACGAGCATGAGCGAGCCGTGGACGAGCGCCGCGATCCGCTCGCGGTCGGGCTCGATTCCCCGCGCGCAATGCTCCTCGAAGCTCGCCATCGCATCGGCGAGGAGGCGCGCGCTCTGCAGGAACGCGTTCGCGATGACCGGCTTGAAGACGTTCAGCTCGAGGTGGCCCTGGGCGCCGCCGAAGTTGATCGCGACGTCGTTCCCCATCACCTGGCACGCGGCCATGGTGAGCGCCTCGCACTGCGTGGGATTCACCTTTCCCGGCATGATCGAGCTGCCCGGCTCGTTCTCCGGGATCACGATCTCGCCGATGCCGCACCGCGGGCCGCTCGCGAGGAGCCGCACGTCGTTCGCGATCTTCATGAGCGAGGCGGCGAGTCCCTTCAGGGCGCCGTGCGCGTTCACCATCGCATCATGGGTGGCGAGGGCCTCGAACTTGTTGGGCGCGGTCACGAACTCGCAGTCCGTGAGGCGGGAGAGCTCGGCGGCCACGCGAGCCCCCAGCTCGGGGTGGGCGTTGAGGCCCGTGCCCACGGCCGTGCCGCCCAGCGCCAGCTCCGAGAGGTGCGCGAGCGAATCGCGGATGTGGCGCGCGGCGTGGTCCAGCTGCGCGACGTAGCCCGAGAATTCCTGGCCCAGCGTGAGGGGCGTGGCATCCTGCAGGTGCGTGCGGCCGATCTTCACCACGTCCCGGAAAGCCTCGGAGCGCCCCGCGAGGGTCGCGCGCAGCCGCTCGAGGCTCGGCAGGAGGCGCTTCCGGATCGAGACCACCGCGGCCACGTGCATCGCGGTCGGGAAGACGTCGTTCGAGGATTGCCCCTTGTTCACGTCGTCATTGGGGTGCACGCCCCGGGCTTCGCCCCGGACGCCGCCCAGGATCTCGCTCGCCCGGTTGGCGAGGACCTCGTTCATGTTCATGTTGGTCTGGGTGCCCGATCCGGTCTGCCAGACCACCAGCGGAAACTCGTCCGGCCAGCGGCCGGCGAGAACTTCGTCCGCGGCGGTTGAGATGGCCCGGGCCTTTTCCGCTGTTATCGCCCCGAGGGACTCGTTCACGGCGGCGCAGGCGCGCTTCACCCGGGCGAGCGCCTGGATGAGCTCGGCCGGCATCCGCTCGCCGGAGATGCGGAAGTTCTCGAGCGAGCGCTGGGTCTGCGCCCCCCAGAGCCGTTCGGACGGCACCTCGATCGGGCCGAAAGTGTCCTTCTCGATGCGCATGGCCGCCATGGTGCCTCCGTCGTTTGACCTTGGTTCCGGATTTTCCCGCAAAATTCAGCTTTCCCGCTCCACCCAACCCCAAGAGAGGATTCGAACATGAAGAAGATCGCGATCGCCGTGCTCGCCGTGGCGGCTACCGCCCTCCCCGTCGTGGCCCAGCAGATGAAGCCCGAGGACCAGATCCACCTGCGCCAGTCCACCATGGCGCTCATCGGCTACAACTTCGGAAGCCTCGCCGCCATGGCGCAGGAGAAGAAGCCGTTCAACAAGGAGGAGGCGCAGCGCGCCGCGGACATCCTGCCCATGCTGGCGGCGCTTCCCAAGCCCTTCTTCGGCGAAGGCACCGAGACCGGCGGCAACACCAAGGCCAAGCCGGAGATCTGGAAGAACCTCCCCGATTTCACCTCCAAGCTCGAGAAGATGCAGCAGGAGGTCGGCAAGCTTCCGGAGGCGGTCCGCTCGGGCGACATGGCGGCGTTCAAGAAGCAGGTGTCGGACACGTCCAAGGCCTGCAAGTCCTGCCACGACGATTACCGGGCGAAGTGACGAGCTCTCCGTCGCGAATCCGGGCCTGGGACCTCCCGACCCGGATTTTTCATTGGGCGCTCGCGGCGCTCGTGGTCTTCTCGTTCACGACCGGAACGATCGGCGGGGACTGGATGGCCTGGCACCTCCGGAGCGGCTATGCGGTGCTCACGCTTCTCCTCTTTCGCGTCGCATGGGGCGTCGCGGGGAGCGAGACCGCCCGCTTCGGCCATTTCCTGCGCGGTCCCCGCGCCGTCGTGGAGTATGCGCGCCTCACGCTCGGGGGACGCCATCCGCCGGGCGTGGGCCACAATCCCCTCGGCGGATGGATGGTCGTGGCGATGCTCGCCGCGCTCGCCTTCCAGGCAGCAACCGGCCTCTTCTCGGACGACGAGATCGCGACCCAGGGACCGCTCGCCGTGAAGGTCTCGAACGCGTTGGTGAGCCGCATGAGCCGGCTTCACGATGTGGGCCGCTGGATCGTCGTGGCGCTTGCCGCGCTTCATGTGACGGCCATCGCGATCTATCGGTGGGCGTGGGGGGTGCGTCTCGCGGGGTCGATGGTCACGGGCTGGATGGAGGCGCCCGGCGGCGCTCAGGAGCCCCGTGTCCGGTCCGCGGCGCTCGCCGCGATCTTCCTCGCCGTGGCCGCCGCGGCCGTCTACGCGCTCGTGGAGATTTATCCGATGCGATAATGGGCCGATGAGAACGGCCCTCCCGCGCTTCCTTGCCTCGATCGCCGCCGCGATCCTGCTCGCCGCCTCGGGCCTCGCGTTCGCCGAAACGTATCCCGCGAAGCCCATCCATTTCATCGTCCCGTATCCCGCCGGGGGTCCGCTCGACACCGTGGCGCGCCTCCTCGGCCAGAAGGTCTCCGAGAGCGTGAAGCAACCGGTCATCGTGGATAACAAGCCCGGCGCGGGCGGGAACATCGGTGCGGACCTGGTCGCCAAGTCCGCGCCGGACGGCTACACCATCCTCATGGGCGCGGTCGCGACCCACGCGATCAATCCCACGCTCTACGCGCACATCCCGTACGACCCGGTGCGGGACTTCGCGCCGGTGACGCAGGTCGCCTCCACGCCCAACGTGCTGGTCGTGAACCCGTCGCTCCCGGTCTCGAGCGTGAAGGAATTCATCGCCTACGCGAAGGCGCATCCGGGAGCGCTCAACTTCGGCTCCGGCAGCACGGGGAGCGCCGGCCACCTCGCGGGCGAGCTCTTCAAGGCGATGGCGGGCGTGCAGATGGTGCACGTGCCGTACAAGGGCGCGGGCCCCGCGATGCAGGATCTCATCGGCGGTGAGATCCAGCTCATGTTCGACAACCTCGCGTCGTCGCTCGGCCAGATGCGCGCCGGGAAGGTGAAGGCGCTCGCGGTGACCACGGCCCGGCGCTCGTCGCTCGCCCCGGAGCTCCCGACCGTCGCGGAAAGCGGCCTTCCGGGATTCGACATCAGCACGTGGTTCGGCGTCTTCGCGCCCGGCGGCACGCCGCGCGACGTTGTCGAACGGCTGCACGCCGAGTTCGTGAAGGCCCTCGCGGACCCGGCCGTGCGGGACACGATGACCAAGCTGGGCGCCGAGCCCGTGGGCAATACGCCCGCGCAGTTCGCGGCCTACATCCAATCCGAGGCGCGGAAGTACGCGGAGGTCATCAAGGCCTCCGGCGCGCGGGTGGACTGACATGATCCGCCGCATCGCCTGGCTCTCGGCCATCGTCGGCTCGCTCGTCTTCGCCGCGATCACCGTCGCGCTCTTCTCCTCGCAAAGCGCGATCCGCATCCCCGCGATCACCGCGCTCGTGACCTTCAGCGCGATCATCCTCTCGCACCTGGGCGGCATCGAGAACGGGCTCGCGCTGCGCGAGGAAGCGAGCACGGAGGCGACGCGCACGATCGCCATCGCGTTGAGCATCTTCCCGTCGCTCGCCGCCTGGGCGGTGCTGTGGCTTCCCAGCCCCCGCTGGCAGGTGGGCTCCGCGCTCGTCCTCTTCGTCGCGGTGTGGGTCGCGGACCTGTGGCTTTCCCGCCACGGCCTGATCCCGTCGTGGTTCGTGGACATGCGCACCGCCGTGACCGCCGTGGTCGCGGTGATCCTCGGCGTCGCCTGGTTCCTCCTCTAGCGGCGCTTCGGCTTTCCGCCGGTGGCCACGTAGCGCCGGAGCCACGCGAAGAACTCCCGGTACCAGAGCCGCGAGTTCTGGGGCTTGAGGATCCAGTGGTTCTCGTCCGGGAAGAACACGAGCCGCGTGTCCACGCCCTTCGCCTTCAGAGTGTTGAAATACGCGAGCCCCTGGGCGTCCGGCACGCGGTAGTCGAGGAGGCCGTGGATCACGAGCGTCGGGGTCTTCATGCGGCGCACCCGCGCCCGCGGATTCTGCGACTCCACGCGCGCCGGGTTGTCCCAATAGAACGCCCCCAGCTCCTTCGGGTGCCAGTAGTACGCGTCGTCCGCGAACATGCCGACCCAGTCGAAGCAGCCGGCATGGCAGACGTACGCCTTGTAGCGGTCGACGTGCCCGTTCATCCACGCGACCATGTAGCCGCCGTAGCTGCCGCCGGCCGCGACCAGCCGCTCGCGGTCGATGTAGCCCTGCCGCAGCATGAAGTCCGTGCCGGCCTCCACGTCCGCGAGCTCGCGCTTGCCCCACTCGCCGTCGATCGATTCGACGAAGCGCTGCCCGAACGAGGTCGAGCCGTGGTAGTTCACGCAGGCGACCACGTAGCCCTGGGCGGCGAAGGCGTGGTTGTTCCAGCGGAAGTGGAAGTTGTCGCCCCAGGTCGAATGCGGGCCGCCGTGGATGTTGTGGAGGAGCGGCCATTTCTTGCGCGGGTCGAAGTCCGGCGGGTAGATCACCCACATGTGGACCTTCTCGCGGTTCCAGCCCTCGATCGTGAACTCGCGCACCTCGCCCAGCTTCACGCCGTCCAGGATGCCGGCGTTGAAGCGGTCGACGCGCCGCTCCGCCTCGCCCGGCGCCGCGCGAAAGACCGCCGGCGGCGTGCTCATGGTGTTGCGGATGAAGGCGACGGCCTCGCCCGACACGTCGAAGTCCGAGACGGTGCCGCCGCGCCCGACCACCGCGGGGGCGCGCTCGCCCACCGTCCAGCGGAAAAGATGCTGCCGCGCGAGGTCCTCGGCGTGGAAGAACACGCCGGTCGAATCCGCGCTCCAGGCGAGCGGCGCGTGGATGCTCCGGTCCCAACGCGAGCGCGGTACGTCGAGGGCTGCGCGCCGCCGGTCGATGAACGCGAGCTTGTGCGCGGCGACCGGGCTCTTCCGCAGGTCCTGCGCGAGGAACGCGATGCGCGTGCCGTCCGGCGAGTACGCCGGGCTTTCGTGGTTGAGCCCCGAGCGCGCGGTGAGCGTGCGGAAGCGGCGCGTGCCGAGGTCGAGCGCCACGATGTGGTTCGGATAGTCGAAGCGCTTGTCCTCGGCCGGATCGAACGTGAACGCGATCTCGCGGCCGTCCGGCGCGATGTCGTAGTGGTGGAAGGCCGGATCGGCGCGCGGGAGCTCGTAGCGGGTGCCCGCGAAGAGGTCGCGGACCTTGCCGCTGTCGATGTCGACCGTGAAGAGCCGCGGCACGCGCCCGTCCGAGAGCCAGCGGTCCCACCAGCGGTAGGCCGCGTGCTCGACCACGTGGGCCTTCACCTTGTCGTCCTTCCAGGCGCGATAGCGCTTGGCGAGGGCGGCGAGGCTTCCCTCCTCCGGCCACACCCAGGACGCGAACGCGATGCGGCGCGAGTCCGGGAACCAGCGGATCGCGAAGGCGCCGGTCGCGATGTCGGTCACGCGGCGGGCCTCGCCCCCGTCCGGCGCGATCACGTAGACCTGCGGCTCCTCGTCGCCCTTCTCGCCGCTCGCGGCCGGCCGCTTCGCGCCGAAGGCGATCCAGCGCCCGTCGCGCGACCAGCGCGGCTCGCCGTCCTTCTCGCCGCAATAGGTGAGCCGGCGCGGCTCTCCCCCGAAGGCGGAGAGGAGCCACAGGCTCGAGCGCGGCTTGTTCTCCTCCATGTCGTGGGAGGTCACGGAGACGCACACCTGGGCGCCGTCCGGCGAGAGCGTGGGCTGCGCGGGGCGGTCGAGCTTCCAGAGGTCCTCGACCGTGAGCCGGGCGTTGCGGGGCATGGGATCCCTTGTTCTTCGAGCTTCGGATCGCGGCGATTCTAGCAGTAGAATGGCCGCTGGTTTCACGCGCGTTACGCCCCCGCCCCCGAGCCGTCATGAAGGCCCTCCATGAAGCCTGACGACATGAAGCCCACGTTCCGGTGGGAGGATCCGCTCCTCCTCGAGGACCAGCTCACGGAAGAGGAGCGCATGGTGCGCGACAGCGCGCGCGCGTACTGCCAGGAAAACCTCATGCCGCGCGTGACCGAGGCGCACCGGCACGAGAAGCACGACCGCGGCGTCTTCGCCGAGATGGGCGCGCTGGGCTTCCTCGGCCCGACCATCGAGGGCTACGGCTGCGCGGGCGTGAACCACGTGGCGTACGGGCTCATCGCGCGGGAGATCGAGCGCGTGGACTCCGGCTACCGCTCGGGCATGAGCGTGCAGTCCTCGCTCGTGATGCATCCCATCCATGCGTACGGCACGGAGGAGCAGCGCAAGCGCTGGCTCCCGCGGCTCGCCACCGGCGAGTGGGTCGGCTGCTTCGCGCTCACGGAGCCGGACTTCGGCTCGGATATCGGGAACATGACCACCCGCGCGAGGAAGGTGGACGGCGGCTGGCTTCTCAACGGCGCCAAGATGTGGATCAGCAATGCGCCCTTCGCGGATCTCTTCGTCGTCTGGGCGAAGGACGACGCGGGCGAGATCCGCGGCTTCGTGATCGAGAAGGGGGCGAAGGGGCTCTCCGCACCGAAGATCGAGGGCAAGTTCAGCCTGCGCACCTCGATCACGGGCGAGGTCGTGATGGCGGACGTCTTCGTGCCGGACGACCAGCTCCTTCCCAGCGTGAAGGGCCTGCGCGGCCCGTTCGGCTGCCTGAACAAGGCGCGCTACGGCATCGCGTGGGGCGCGCTGGGCGCGGCGGAATTCTGCTGGCATGCCGCGCGCCAGTACACGCTCGACCGGAAGGCGTTCGGGAAGCCGCTCGCGGCGACCCAGCTCGTGCAGAAGAAGCTCGCGGACATGCAGACGGAGATCGCGCTGGGCCTCCAGGCGTCGCTCCGCGTGGGCCGCCTCATGGACGAAGGGCGTGCCACGCCGGAGATGGTCTCGCTCGTGAAGCGGAACTCCTGCGGGAAGGCGCTCGACATCGCGCGCACGGCGCGGGACATGCACGGCGGAAACGGGATCGCGGACGACTTCCACGTGATCCGCCACGTGCTGAACCTCGAGGCCGTGAACACCTACGAGGGCACGCACGACATCCACGCGTTGATCCTCGGCCGCGCGCAGACCGGGCTCTCCGCCTTCTAGCCGCGGCGCTTCAGGCGAAGGGCTTGCGCCAGTACACGCCCGACCAGTCCACTTCCACGATGGGCGCGTCGACCCCGTTCTCGGTGCGGAACTCGTCCACGGCCTTCCGGCAGGGCGGGAAATCGCCGTAGTCGTCGATGAGGAGGAAGCCGCCCGGCGAGAGCTTCGCGTAGAGCGCCCGGAGCGCGTCGCGCGTGGACTCGTAGAGGTCGCCGTCGAGGCGCAGGAGCGCGAGCTTTTCGATCGGCGCGGCGGGAAGCGTGTCCCGGAACCAGCCCTTGAGGAAACGCACCCGGGCGTCGAGGAGCCCGTAGCGCGCGAAGAGCGAGCGCACCTCCTCGAGCGCAACGGCGAGCACCGGCTCCGCGGCCGCCGAGAAGTCGAGCCCGCGATCCGGCTCGGCGGTGGATTTCGGCAGCCCCTCGAAGGAATCCGCGGCCCAGACCACGCGGTCGTCCATCCCGTAGGCCGCGAGATAGCCGCGCATGAAGACGGTCGCCCCGCCGCGCCACACGCCGGTCTCCGCGAGGTCGCCGGGCACGCCGTCCTCGCGCACGCGATCGAGGCATTCCTCGATGTTCGCCATGCGCCGCGTGCCGATCATGGAGTGGGTGAACTCGCAGGCGTTGCGCACGTTCACGAGCTCCTGCGTGCCGTCCGGCCGGCGGCCCATGACGCGCCACCATGGACGGCCCTGCTCCCGTTCGGCCGCGAGCTTCGCCATCATCTCCGGGCGGCGCACGGCGATGTTGCGCAGCACCTCGGTATCGATGCCCTGCCCGTTGTGCGCGGCGCCCATGATGTAGAGGAAGCGGGCGTCGTTCTCGATGTAGAGCTCGTTCACGAGCGACTTCCGCAGGAGCTCGAGGTAGCGGCGCTCGAGCGTGCTCAAGACGAGATCGCGGCCGGGCGTCCCGCCACGAGCGGCTCGATCGACTTCGCGAGGCGCTCGACCGCGGCCGAGGCGACGACCCGGTGCCGATTCACGTATTCCTCGTGGTTGCGCTCGACCTGGTCCAGGTCGTACACGTAGTTCACCATCAGGCCGAAGGACTGCGCCCTCCCCTTCGCCGTCGCGTCCGCCCCCCAGTTCACGCGCTCCAACCGCGCGCCGTTGCCGAGGTGGAAGCGCGCCACCGCGTCCGCCGCATGGCCGTCCACCCATTCGCGCGTGAGGTACCAGGCGGCCAGCCCCTCGAGCGGCTCGCGCAGCGCGGGCGGCGGCACGGCCGAGGCATCCTCGGCGAGCGCGAGGAGCGCCGCGCGAAGGGGCGAGGCTTCCGGCACGCCCGCGGTGAGCGCCATCCGCGCCCAGTGACGCAGGCCCGGGAGCGGCGAGAGCGTCGCGAAGACCTTGAGGTTGGGCAGCTCCGCGTGGAGGTCCGCGGCCACCTGCTTGATGAGGAAGTTCCCGAACGAGACGCCCTTCAAGCCGGGCTGGCAGCTCGTGATCGAGTAGAACACGGCGCAGCGGGCGCGCCGCGGATCGCCCACGGCGCTTTCCATCGCGAGGATGGGCGCCACCTCCGAGGGCATCTCGTTCACGAACGCCACCTCGACGAAGATGAGGGGCTCGTCCGGAAGCGCCGGGTGGAAGAACGCGAAGCAGCGGCGGTCGCGCTCGAGCCGGCGCTTCAGGTCCGGGAAACCGTGGATCTCGTGCACCGCCTCGTAGGCGATCAGCTTCTCCAGGATCGCCGCGGGGGATTTCCAGTCGATGCGGCGCAGCTCCAGGAACCCGCGGTTGAACCAGGACCCGAGGAGGTGCGTGAGGTCGTGGTCGACGGCGGCGAGCTCAGGGCGCTTGTGCATCCCGGCCAGGAGGTCGCGCCGCAGGTCGAGGAGCGTCGCGGTCCCGCCCGGCGCCATGTTCATCCGGCGGAAGATCTCCTGGCGCGGCGGCTCGGCCATGCGCTCGAGGGTCGCGAGGTTCTCCGGCGACGGATCGCGGTGGTACGCCTGCGCCGCGGCGAGGACCAGGTCCCGGTCCGGCGAGAAATCGCGCGCGAGGATCTGGAAGAAATGGGCGCGCGCCGCGGGATCGAGCCCCTGGTAGAGCGCCACCGCCCGCCGCGCGAGCGCGGCCCCCGAGGCCTCCCCCTTCTCCGAGATGAGCGTGCGCAGGAGCCCGCCCAACCGGTCCGCGCGGCGCTGCGCGGCGGTCCGGACCATGCCCGCGGCCCCGAGGGAGCCCAGGATCCGTTCGATGATCGAGCGCCCGGCCGTCATGGCGTCCGCTTCCGCGGGTCGAATCGGTCGCGCAGCACGTTCTTCTGGACTTTTCCCATCGTGTTCCTCGGCAGCTCGTCGACGAAGTAGACGCGCTTGGGGACCTTGAAGTTCGCGAGCTTTTCGCGCAGCGCTCCGAGGATCGCGTGTTCGGTGGCGGCCGCGTCCCCGCGCCTTCGGACGACGACGGCCGTGACCGCCTCGCCGAAGTCGGGATGCGGGACGCCGATGACGGCCGCCTCCTGCACGCCGGGGAGCTCGTCGATCGCGAGCTCGACCTCCTTCGGATACACGTTGTAGCCGCCGCTGATGATGAGGTCCTTGGAGCGGCCCGCGATCGTGAGGTAGCCGTCCGCGGAGAGGCTTCCCAGGTCCCCCGTGCGGAAGAATCCGTCCGCTGTGAACTCCTCGGCGTTCTTCTCCGGCATGCGCCAATAGCCCGAGAAGACGTTCTCCCCCCGGACGATCACGTGCCCGATCGTGCCCGCGGGGCACGGCGCGCCGGCGTCGTCGACGACCCGGACCTGGACGCCGGGAAGCGCGGGGCCGACGGAGCCCGGCCGCCGATCGCCGTCGAGCGGGTTCGACGTGAGCATGCCGGTCTCCGTCATGCCGTAGCGCTCGAGGATCCGCTGCCCCGTGCGGCGCTCGAATTCCTGGTGGGTTTCCGCGAGGAGCGGCGCGGAGCCCGACGTGAAGAGCCGCATCCGGGCGCACGCCTCGCGCGTGAGGCCGGGCTCCGCGAGGAGCCGCGTGTAGAGCGTGGGGACCCCCATGAAGACGCTCGACTCGGCGAACTCGCGGATCGCCCGGCGCGCGTCGAAGCGGGCGTGGAACCGCATGGCGCTCCCGTTCAGCAGCACGCAGTGGCCGGCCACGAAGAGGCCGTGCACGTGGAAGAGCGGCAGCATGTGGACGAGGACGTCGTCCGGCCGGAATCCCCACGCGCGGTGGAGCACCAGCGCGTTGGAGGACAAATTCCGGTGGGAGAGCATGGCGCCCTTCGACCGGCCCGTGGTCCCGGACGTGTAGAGGATGGCGGCGAGGTCGTCGCCCTTCCTCGCCACCGTCTCGAAACGCGCCGCCATGCCGCGCGCCGCGTCCTGGAGCGAGCCTTTCCCGTTCGAGTCGAGCGACCAGACGTTCGCGATGCCGAGGCTCGCGGCGAGCGGGCCCAGCCACGACATGGAAGCGGGCTGCGCCACCACGGCGCGGGGCTCCGCGTTCTCGAGGAAGTAGCGCACCTCGCTCTCGTGGTAGGCGCTGTTCAGCGGCAGGTACGCGAGCCCCGCGCGCAGGCAGCCGAGATAGAGGAGGAGCGCCTCCGGGGATTTCTCGACCTGGACCGCGACGCGGTCGCCCGGCACGAGGCCGCGGTCCGCGAAGAGCGCGGCGTAGCGCGCGGCGCCCTCCTCCGCCTCGCCATAGCTCAGGGCCGCGCCGGAATCGAGGAGCAGCAGGGATTTCCCGCGGTCGGCGGGGAAGCGGGATTCGAAGATCGCGTAGAGGTTTTCGTTCATCGTCACGGAGCGAGCCCCAGCCGGAGCTCCTCGTCGGCCACGCGTGCGGCGCGGTAGTTGTCGAAGGATGGTAGCGCCTCGCGGCTTTCGCCGAGGATGGCGGCGACGGCGGAGCCGGGCAGCACCTGGATGTCCGCGCCGTGGACGCTCGAGACGCGGCCGGCCGGCGCCGCGAGCGCCACGTAGACGCCGCCCCCCGCCTTGCCGAGGATCGTGAGGTGCACGTCCCGGCCTCGCCGCGCGGCGGCCGCGAGCGCGACGCTCATGTCGACCACGTATTCGCTGAGGACCAACTTCTCCTCGTCCAGGCGTGTCGCGTGGGAGGCGCAATCCAGGAAGACGCGCAGCGTTCCGGGGCCGCGCTCGCGCCATGCGGCGTCCGCGAAGCGCCACGCCCGCGCGGCCGCGAGCGGCGTCCCGCCCACGATCCCGAGGAACGGTTCCTCGCCCGCGGCACCGCGCCCGCAGCCCTCCAGGAAGCCCGCCGACTCTCGAGCCTCGTAGCCCTCCGGATAGATGCGCTCGAGGTCGCGGCGGCGGACCGGCTCCGGCGAGGGCGCGGCGGCCGGCGGCCCCAGCCGCTCGGCGAGCGCCGCATGGCGCGCGAGGAACGCCGCGGCGGGTTCGGCCACCGGAGCGAGCGCCGCCGCAAGCCATGCGGAAAGGTCGCTTCCCGGAGCCCACGCCTCGTTCGCGGGGCTCGCCTTCGTGCGCGCCGCCGGCGACATCGCGGCTTCCGCCATGGCGCGGAACATCTCGTCCAGCGGATCCATCTGCCCCGCCGCGGCGATCACGGCGGGACCGGACATCCCCAGGCGCGTCGCGGGCGAGAAAAGGCGGTGCGCCGCGAGGTGCGCGAGCATGCTCGAGCCGCCGAAGCAGTTGCGCCCGAGGAGCGCCGCCATGGGCGCGCCCGAGAACGCGGCGTCCAGCCCCGCGCGGAAGAGCTGGCGGAAGGCGCCCAGGGCCGCCAGCCCCTCGGAGACCTTCGCGCCGGCGGAATCCAGGAAGAGCACGACGGGCGAGCGCTCGATGGCGGCCACGCGGAAGAGCGCGCCCAGGCGCTCCGCCTCGCGTGAGCCGATGGCGCCGCTCGCGAAGCGGCTGTCCACGAGCGCCGCATGGACGGCGCGGCCTCCCAGCGTTCCGCGCGCGATGGTGACGTTGCCGGCGCTCTGGCCCACGTCCTGGAGGGACAGTGCCGCGACGAGCGCGGTCCGCAGGTCCGGCTGCGGCGCAGCCGTCACAGCGCCTCCGCGAGCACGGCGAGGGGATGGAGCGCCTGCCGCCCCGCGCCGTCCGCGATCTGGCGCCGGCACCTGGTACCCGCCGCCACGATCGTCGCCTGCGGCGCGGCCCGCACGGCGGGAAGGAGCGCGAGCTCCCCCATGCGCAGCGACGCTTCGTAATGTCCCTTCTCGTGCCCGAAGGCGCCCGCCATGCCGCAGCAGCTCGACTCGATCGGCGTCACTTCCGCGCCGGGGAGCGAGCGCAGGAGCTCGAGCGTCGCGTCGAAGGTCGCGAACGCCTTCTGGTGGCAATGCCCGTGCACGCGAAGCGCCAGGCCCGGGCGCGCGCGCCACGGCGCGGAAATCCTCCCCTCGCGCAGCTCCGCGGCGAGGTATTCGTCCGCGAGCATCGCCCCGGAAAGCCGCTGCGCGAGCGCATCGCCGGGGAAGAGCGCGCCCAGCTCGTCCCGGAACGTGAGGAGGCACGAAGGCTCGAGGCCCACGACGGGGGTGCCCCGCTCCAGCGCGGGCCGAAGCGCGTCGAGGGTGCGGCGCATCTCCGCGCGCGCGGCGTCGACCATCCCGGCCGCGAGATAGGTCCGCCCGCAGCAAAGGGGCCGGTCGCCCGGGGCGGGCGAAACCACGCGGTGTCCGGTCGCCTCGAGCACGCGCTCGGCGGCAACGAGGTTCGCCGGCTCGAACCAGTTGTTGAACGTGTCCGCGAAGAGGACGACTTCACGGCCCGATCCCTCGCGCGGATTGAAGGAGCGGTGCCAGGGCTTGCGCCACGCGGGAAGGGGCCGGCGGCGGTCGAATCCGAGCGCTTCGACGATGGCGCCGGAGCCAGGCAGGCGCAAGGCGAGCGCGGTGAGCGGCTGGAGGCGCGCCGCCCACGGCGAATAGCGCGGCAGGTGGCCCACCAGGCGATCGCGGAGCGTGAAGCCGCGCCGCGCCTTGTCCCGTGCGGTGAACTCGACCTTCATCCGCGCCATGTCGACGCCCGTGGGGCACTCGCGCCTGCATCCCTTGCAGGAGACGCAGAGGTCGAGCGCGTCGCGCACGGCGTCGTCGCCGGCCTCGCCCAGCTGGCCGGAGATCGCGAGCCTCAGCGTATTCGCGCGGCCGCGCGTGAGGTCGCGCTCGTTGCCGGTCGCGCGATAGCTCGGGCACATCGTGCCCGCGTCGAATTTCCGGCAATGGCCGTTGTTGTTGCACATCTCGACCGCGCCCGCGAAGCCGCCCCAGGCGCTCCAGTCGAGCGCCGTCGCGGGCGCCTGGGTCCGGTAGCCCGGCGGATAGCGGAAGAGCGCGCGGTCGTCCTGGCGCGGCGGGTCCACGATCTTCCCCGGGTTCATGAGGCCGCGCGGATCGAACCACGACTTGATCTCGGCCAGCGCCGCCGTGAGGCGCGGGCCGAAGAACGGCGCGATCCATTCGGAGCGCGCGAGCCCGTCGCCGTGCTCGCCGGAATAGGAGCCCTTGTAGCGCCGCACGAGCGCGGCGGCCTCCTCGGCGATCGCGCGCATGCGCACCGCGCCGTCGCCCTTCATGTTGAGGACCGGGCGCACGTGCAGGCACCCGACGGAGGCGTGCGCGTACCAGGTCCCCTCGGTGCCGTGCTTGCGGAAGACCTCGGTCAACTCCGCGGTGTACTCGGCCAGGTGCTCGAGCGGCACCGCGCAATCCTCGATGAAGGAGACCGGCTTCCCGTCGCCCTTCATCGACATCATGATGTTCAGCCCGGCCTTGCGCACGTTCCAGATCGCGGCCTGGCGCGCGGGCTCGACCACGTCCACGACGCTTTCGGGGAAGCCCAGGTCGCCCATGAGCTCGGCCAGGCGCCGCACGCCCTCGACCTGCGGGCCGCGCTCGGCGCCCGCGAATTCCACGAGGAGGATCGCGTCCGGCTCTCCGCGGAGGAACCCCTTCACGACGGGCGCGAAGGCGGGATTCCCGAGCGCCAGGTCGAGCATGGTCCGGTCGACCAGCTCCACCGCGCAGGGTCCCAGCTTCACGATGTGCTGCGCCGCATCCATCGCGTCGTGGAAGCGCGGGAAATGCGCGACGCCGAGGGCCTTGTGCTTCGGAAGCTCGGCAAGGCGCAGGTGCAGCCGCTCGAACCAGGCGAGCGTGCCTTCGCTGCCCACGAGGAGCTTCGCCAGGTTGAGCGTCCGCGCGTCGAGGCGGTCGAGGTTGTAGCCCGCGACGCGGCGCGCGACCTTCGGGAAGCGGGCCTCGATTTCCGCGTGCTCGCGCTCCCAGAGCCCGCGCGCCTTCGCGGCGAGCGCCCGGATCGCGGGGTCCGTCATGGCGGCGTCGTCGCCGAAACGCCCGCGCACGCCGTTCGGAAGCCACGCGTCGATCGCGTCCACCCGATCGACCGTGTTCCCGTAGGCGAGCGAGCGCGATCCGCACGAGTTGTTGCCCGCCATGCCGCCCAGCGTCGCCTGGGCCGACGTCGACACGTCGACCGGATACCAGACGCCCAGCGGGCGAAGCTTCGCGTTCAGCGCATCCAGCACGAGGCCGGGCTCCACGATGGCCGTGAGGCCCGCCGCGTCGATCTCGAGCGCGCGGCCGAGGTGCTTGCTGTCGTCGATCACGAGGGCGGCGCCCACGGTCTGGCCGCACTGGGACGTGCCGGCGCCGCGCGGGAGGATCGC
>DATAMY010000152.1:0-34194 GCA_036266535.1 Usitatibacter sp.
GGCAGTCGCTCAATCGCGACGGATCGACAGGCGTCAACTCGCCGCTCAACTTCGCGGGCCAGACCGGTACCGTCACCGCCCCGTCGAGCTCGGGCAGCACCCGGAACTACCAGGGCCTCTGGTACCGGGGCGAGGTCGAGAAGGGCTGGGGCGTGAACGTGGCGCACCAGGGCGACGTCCTCTTCGTCACCTGGTTCACCTACGGCGCGGACGGCAACGGCATCTGGCTCGTGGCCTCGGACGTCGAGAAGACCGCGCCGGATACGTATTCGGGCGCGCTTTTCCAGACCACGGGCGCGCCGTTCGATGCGTATGACGCGAGCAAATTCGCGTTCACGCAGGTGGGTACCGTGACCCTCGCGTTCTCGGACCTGAACAACGGCACGTTCACCTATACGCTGAACGGCGTCACGCAATCGAAACCGATCGTCCGGCAGCTCTTCGGCACCCGGATCCCCACGTGCGTCTCCGGCGGCACGCCGGGCACGCCGCCCAACTTCCAGGACCTCTGGTATCGCGGCGACGTCGAGAAGGGCTGGGGCGTGAACATCACGCACCAGGACGACACCCTCTTCGCCACCTGGTTCACCTACGGCGCGGACGGCAAGGGCATGTGGCTCGTCATGTCGAGCGGCAGCAAGACGGCGACCAACACGTACAGCGGGGCGCTCTTCCGCACGACCGGGGCGCCGTTCAATGCGTATGACGCGTCGAAGTTCGCATTCACGCAAGTGGGGACCGCGACCTTCACGTTCACCGATTTCAGCAACGGCACGTTCACGTACACGGTCGGAAGCGTCACGCAGTCCAAGCCGATCGTTCGGCAGGTTTTCCGCACGCCGACCGCGTGCCAATGAGGGCGGCCCGATGCGCACCCTGAAGCGCCTCGCGTTCCTCGCCCTCGCGCTCCTCGCGGCGACCCAGGCGGGGGCCGTGCTCATCACGGGCCCCGGGACGGTGAGCTACCAGGGGCTCTGGTGGAACTTCCCCGCGGACACGCAGCACGGCTGGGGGCTCAACATCGCGCACCAGGGCGGCACGCTCTTCGCGACCTGGTTCACGTACGACACGGACGGCACCGGGATGTGGCTCGTGGTCCCGGACGCGGCGCTCGAGGACATGGGCGATACGATGCCCACGTACGGGGGTTCCATCGAGAGCCTTCCCACCTATTCCGGCACGCTCTATCGCACGACGGGGCCCGCGTTCGACGCCGCGCCCTTCGACGGGAAGAAGGTGCGAAACCAGCCCCTCGGAACGGCCGTCTTCGTCTTCACGAGCCCGGACATCGGCACGTTCACGTTCGACATCAACGGGGTGACGCGGCGGCTCGTGATCACCCGCGAGAACTTCGATACGCCGCCGGACTGCGCCATGGGGGGCACGCCGCCCACGACCCCCAACTTCACCGACCTCTGGTACAACGCGCCCGCGGAGAGCGAGCCGGGATGGGGCGTGAACCTCACCCACCAGGGGAACGTCCTCTTCGCGACGTGGTTCACCTACGACGATGCGGGCAAGGCGATGTGGCTCGTGATGCCGCGCGGCGATTCGACGGGGCCGCAGGCCTGGTCCGGTCCGCTCTACAGCACGAGCGGGCCCGGCTACGACGTCCCGTGGGACGATGCCAAGTTCGCCTCGAAGGTCGTGGGAACCGCGAGCTTCTCGTTCGCGGATGCGAACGACGGGACCTTCACCGCGAGCGTGAACGGGCGAACGGTCCGCAAGTCGATCACCCGCCAGTCCTTCATGACGCCCCCCACCGTCTGCCGGTGAGACAATGGGGGCATGCCGCTCCTCTACAAGCTCGGCATCGTCCTCGCCGCCTTCGTCGCGCTCCTCACGGTCGTGATCTGGGTCGCGTTCCGCGAGCGCCGCATCGGCCGTGGGATCGCGCGCGATGACATCGAGGCCCAGCAGGCCACGGACGCGCGGGTGCTCGCGGTGATCTTCTCCGCGATCTTCGGCGGCATGCTCCTCACGCTGGTCGTCGCCTGGCTGGTCTTCTTCTGACCGGCCGCGCCGTTCCGGCTCACGAGCGCAGGGACTTCACCAGCACCATCGCCCCCGCGGCGAGCGCGAGCCCGAGGACCAGCGAGAGGAGCGCCAGGGTCCGCCCGCTCATGGTCGAGAGCGCGGAGCGGATGTCGTGCGACCCATCCGAAGCGAAGGCGAGCGAATCCGTGTCGTCCGGGAGGGATCCGATCGCGCTCACCTGGCCGCTCGCCGTGTTGATCGCCACCAGCCGCACGTTGGCCGGCGAGCCGCCGTTCGCGTTGATCGCGAGGAGCAGTCCGGAGGGCGTGAACGTCATCGCAGTGATCCCGGTCGGGAACGGCGCGCCCGTGAGCTGCGGCCCACGGGTGATGGCGCCGGTGCGCGTGTCCACGCGATCGAGCGTGCCGCTCGCCCCGCCGGGCGTCACGTACGCCGTGCCCTTGTCGTCGATCGCTAAGCCCCCGCCGTTGCCGGGCGGGCCCGCCGCGCCGAGCGGCTTCACCGCGGCCGTGGCGAGATCCACGATGCCCAGCTGGCTCGTCCCGGGGAGCCACACGTAGAGGTTTCCGGCCGCGTCGAACGCGATGTCCGAGCCCGCGGCGCCGAGCGGGCCCACCAGCTCCGCGTCGCCCGTGTTCACGTCGAGCGTCACGAGCGAGCGCGGGTTCACCGGCGAGAGCGCGGAGGTGATGCCGTAGAAGATCCCGGAGGTCGGATGGACGCCCAGCCCCGTGACGCCGATCGCCGTCTCGCTCTTCATGCGGATCGGCGCCACGAGCTTCGCGCTCGCGTCGGCGAGGTTCAGGGTGTAGAGGCTCCCCACGACCTTGTCCCGGCCGCCGGAGGCGAAGACGCGGATGCTGGTCGCGTAGAGCGTCTGCGCCGCCGCGCCCGCGTCCCAGAGGAGCAGTGCCGCGGCGAGGAGTGCCCTGGGCATCGCGCGCCGGTTCATGGCGCCCGATTCTACGGCATGCGGCCGGCGAGGGAGGAAGTTACGCGCGTTCCGCGATGTAGCGCTTGACGGCCTCCGGGTCCGGCTTCATGCGCTCGAAGCGCTGGGGGAGCCGCTCGATGCCCTCGAAGCCGGCGGGGCGCGGGGCGTGGTGGCCGAGCGCCTCCACGATGGTCGCGTCGAACTTGGCCGGGAGCGCCGTCTCCAGGCAGATCATCGGGTAGCGCGGCTCGCGCAGCCTCAGCGCGATCTTCACCCCGTCCGCCGTGTGCGGATCGATGAGGACGCCGTATCGCTCGTGGACGAGGCGGATCGTCTGCACGCGATCGGCATGGGTGCTCCGGCCGGAGGCGAATCCGGAGTCCTCCTCGATCCGTTCCCAGGCGGCGTCCGTCGAGAGGTCGAAGCCGCCCTCTTCCTCGACTTCCTTCCAGAGCGACGCGACCTTGTCGCCGTCCTGGCCCACCGCGTCCCAGACGAACCGCTCGAAGTTCGACGCCTTGGAGATGTCCATCGAGGGGCTCGAGGTGGCCTGGGTCTCCGCCGCCTCGCGCGGCCGGTAGCGGCCGGTCCGGAAGAACTCGTCCAGCACGTCGTTCTCGTTGGTGGCGAGGATGAGGCGGCGGATCGGAAGCCCCATGCGCTTGGCGACGTAGCCCGCGAAGATGTTGCCGAAATTCCCCGAAGGCACGGCGAAGGACACCGACTCGTCGTTCGAGCGGGTGGCGGAGAAGTAGCCCTTGAAGTAGTAGACGACCTGCGCGACCACCCGCGCCCAGTTGATCGAGTTGACCGCCCCGATCGCGTGGCGCTCCTTGAATGCGGCGTCGAGGTTCACCGCCTTCACGACGTCCTGGCAGTCGTCGAACGTTCCGTCGATCGCGATGTTGAAGACGTTCGCGTCCTGCAGGGCGTACATCTGCGCGCGCTGGAAGTCGCTCATGCGCCCGTAGGGCGAGAGCATGAAGACGTTCACGCGCGCCTTGCCTTTCAGCGCGTGCTCGGCGGCGCTGCCCGTGTCGCCGCTCGTGGCCCCGAGGACGTTTAGCCTGCGGTCCTGCTTCTCGAGCACGTGCTCGAAGAGGTTCCCGAGGAGCTGCATCGCCACGTCCTTGAACGCGAGCGTAGGCCCGTTGGAGAGCGCGAGGAGGTGCAGGTTCGGCTCGAGCGTGCGAAGCGGCGTGATCTCGGGCGTCCCGAAGATCTCGCGCGTGTAGGTGCGCGTGACGATGCCCTTCAGGTCCGCCCCGGGGAAGTCGTCCGCGAAGAAGCGCAGGATCTCGAAGGCGAGCTGCGGATAGGCCAGGTCGCGCAGGGCGTCCAGCTTCGGACGCGTGATCCGCGGCCACTGCTCGGGGACCATGAGCCCGCCGTCGGGCGCGAGCCCTTCCAGCAGGATGTCGGTGAAGCTGCGGGACGCCGCATGTCCCCGGGTGCTGACGTACTTCACCGATGCGTCATCCCCGCGAAGGCGGGGATCCATGGATTCCCGGCGATCGATCGCCCCCGACGAATCGGGGACCCCCGGCGGGAATGACGTTCCTTCAAAGAAGCTCCTCGAGCCGGATGCGGACCACCGGCGCGGGAATGGTGGGCAGCGCCTGGATCCGCGCGATCGCGTCGTTGATGCTCTTCTCCCGCACGACGTGGGTGAGGATCACCACGTCCACCTGGTCTTCGCCCTCGCCCGCTTCCTTCTGGAAGATCGCGTCGATGGAGATGGAGAGGTCGGCGCAGATGCGCGTCACGTCCGCGAGGACCCCGGGCCGGTCGAGCGCGCGCAGCCGCAGGTAGTAGCCGGTCTCGACGTCCTCCATCGCGAGGATCGGATCGCTCGAGAGCCGGTCCGGCTGGAAGGCGAGGTGCGGCACGCGCTGCTCCGGGTCCGCCGTCGCCATCCGGGTCACGTCGACCAGGTCCGCCACGACCGCGCTCGCGGTCGCCTCAGCGCCTGCGCCGCGCCCGTAGTAGAGCGTGGGTCCTACCGCGTCGCCCTTCACGAGGACCGCGTTCATCACGCCCTCGACGTTCGCGATGAGCCGCCGCGCGGGAATGAGCGTCGGATGCACGCGCAGCTCGATGCCCTTCCCCGTGCGGCGCGTGATGCCCAGGAGCTTGATGCGGTAGCCCAGGCCCTCGGCGTAGCGCAGGTCCACCGCGGTGAGCCGGGTGATTCCCTCGGTGTGCACCTTGTCGAACTGCATCGGGATGCCGAAGGCGATCGCGGCGAGGATCGTGAGCTTGTGCGCGGCGTCGACGCCCTCGACGTCGAACGCGGGATCCGATTCCGCGTAGCCCAGGCGCTGCGCCTCGGCGAGCACCACGTCGAACGGCAGCGCCTTGTCGCGCATCTCCGAGAGGATGTAGTTGCAGGTGCCGTTGATGATCCCGGCGATCCACTCGATCCGGTTCGCGGAAAGGCCCTCGCGGATCGCCTTGATGATGGGGATGCCGCCGGCGACGGACCCCTCGAACGCGACCATCACCCCCTTCGCGTGGGCGCGGCCGAAGATCTCCGTGCCGTGCCGCGCGAGGAGCGCCTTGTTCGCGGTGACGACGTGCTTCCCGTGGGCGATCGCGGCGAGGACGAGCTCGCGCGCCGCGGTCTCCCCGCCGATCAGCTCCACCACGATGTCGATGTCCGGCCGCGACACGATCTCGCCAGCCGAGGCCACGAGCTCGATGCCTTCGAGCGAAACCGTGCGCTCCTTGGTGAGGTCGCGCGCGCTCGCCGCCGTGACGACGATGTCCCTCCCCGCGCGCCGGGAGATCTCTTCGCGGTTGCGGCGCAGGACCTCGATCGTGCCGCTGCCGACCGTTCCCAGGCCGAGGAGCCCCACGTGGATCGGCTTCACGGCCGCGACGTCTTCGCCTGGAAGTGGAACGCGGTGACCGTGAGCCCTTCCCGGAAATAGAACTTGTGCGCCTGCTGGCGCTGCGTGCCGGAGTCGAGCGCGAGCACCCCGCAGCCGCGCTCGCGGCAGACTTCCTGCATGTATGCGATGAGCGCGTGCCCCACGCCGGTGGAGCGGCGCGCCTCGTCCGTCACGAGGTCGTCGCAGTAGAGCTCGCGGCCGGAATGGGTCTTCTCGAGGACCCGGAACACCGTGACGCCCAGCACCGTCGAGCCGTCGACCGCCACGGCCATCTCCGCGCCGCCGGCGAAGATCTCCCGCATCCGGCCCGCGTAGTCGGCGACGAGGTGGGGACGCAGCTGCCGATGCACCGATTCCGCCGCCGCGAGGAGCCGCGCGTCGGTCACCTTGCCGCCGCGGTCCGATACCGGGACGACCTTCACGTGAGGTATTGTCATTATCCTGTCCCCGAGGGGGCTACCCCCGGCGAAACATCTCCTTCACGCCGCGCACCGCCTGGCGCGTCCGCGCCTCGTTCTCGATCAAGGCGATCCGCACGTGGTCGTCGCCGTAGTCGCCGAAGCCGATGCCGGGGGCGACCGCGATCTTCGCGTCGGCGAGGAGCTTCTTCGCGAACTCGATCGAGCCCATGGCGCGGTAGCGCTCCGGGATCTGCGCCCACACGTACATCGTCGCCTTCGGGTTCTCGACCATCCAGCCCGCCTCGTGCAGGCCCTTCACCATCACGTCCCGGCGCTTCTGGTACTTGAGGCGGATCTCCTCGACGCACTCCTGCGGGCCCTCGAGCGCCGTGATCGCGGCGACCTGCAGCGGCGTGAACGTGCCGTAGTCGTGGTAGCTCTTGATCCGCGCGAGCGCGTTCACGAGCGCGGCGTTCCCGACCATGAACCCGATCCGCCAGCCCGCCATGTTGTAGCTTTTCGACATCGTGAAGAACTCGACCGCGACGTCGCGCGCGCCGGGGACCTGCATGATCGACGGCGCCTTCCACCCGTCGAACGTGATGTCCGCGTAGGCGAGGTCGTGGACCACGAGGATGCCGTGCTGGCGGGCGAGCGCCACCACCTTCTCGAAGAACTCGAGCTCGACGCACTTCGCCGTCGGGTTCGACGGGAAGCCGATGATCATCATCTTGGGCTTGGGGATCAGCTCCCGGATCGCCCGCTCGGCCTCGGCGAAGAAGTCCACGCCGGGCGTCATCCGCACGGACCGGATGTCCGCGCCGGCGATGATCGCCCCGTAGATGTGGATGGGATAGCTCGGATTGGGAACCAGCACCGTGTCGCCGCGGTCCAGAGTGGCGAGCATCAGGTGCGCGAGGCCCTCCTTGGAGCCGATCGTGACGATCGCCTCGCGGTCCATGTCCAGGTCCACGTCCCAGCGGCGCTTGTACCATTGGCAGATGGCCCGCCTCAGGCGCGGGATCCCCTTGGAGACCGAATAGCCGTGAGTGTCCTCGCGCTGCGCCACCTCCACGAGCTTGTCCACGATGTGCCGGGGCGTGGGACCGTCCGGGTTGCCCATCGACAGGTCGATCACGTCCTCGCCGGCGCGCCGGGCCGCCATCTTCAGCTCGTTGGTGATGTTGAAGACGTACGGGGGCAGGCGCTTGATGCGCGTGAACTCCGGCGTGATCGGCTCGGCCGGGGGAGCGCCGCTGTCGTTGAGGTTCATGGCGATGCTGCGGTGCAAAAGAAACATGATTCTAGCGAATGTTTCCCGCGGCCGGGGTTTTCGGGCCGCGGCTCCGGGAGGATCGGCCGGTGAAGATCGCGCAGGACCCGCTCGCGGGCAAGAATGCCGTCACGGGCTACGGCGACGGCTGGATCGAGGTGAACCGGTCGCGGCACCGCGCGAGCCTCGTGGTGAGCGCGGACCGGCTGGTGACGGACTGGCCGGCGGGCTCCGTGGAGGCGCTCGCGCCGGACCACCTCGCGGCCATCGTCGAGATGCGCCCGGAGATCGTGCTGCTGGGGAGCGGCGCCGCCTTCCGTTTCCCGGAGCCGGCCCTGCTCGCGCCCCTCTACAAGGCCGGCATCGGGGTCGAGGTCATGGACACCCCCGCCGCCTGCCGGACGTACAACATCCTCGTGGGCGAAGGCCGCAACGTCGTGGCGGCGCTGATCCTGGCGCCCCGCCCGGGCGAGCAGCGCTAGGCGCGGGTCCTCACGCGGAGAGGCCGCGCAGCTCCCGGAGCAGCACCGAGAGCACGGCGAGATCGACAGGCCCCGCGCGCTTGAGCTCCGCCATCATCGCCTCGAGCCGCGCGATCGCCGGCGCGTAGTGCTCGTGCCAGGCCGCGAGCATCCGGGGCACGTCCTCCGTGTCGGGCGAGAGCTTCGACACCGACGAGGCGAGCGCGCGCTGCTGGCTCGCGAGGTCGTCCCGGAGCGCGTTTCGCGCGAGCGCCTGCCACGGCGTGTCCGTGGGAAGGAGCGTGATGCGCTCCGCGAACCAGCGCAGCTGGAGCTCGCCCACGAGGGCGAAGTAGAGCTGCGCGATGGACTCGATCCGCTTCTTCTGCGCGAGGGCGACCTCGGTCACGTCGAGGGCCGCGTAGAGCGCGTCCAGGCCGGCCAGCCGCGTGGCGAGCTCCGCCGGCACGCCCTCCTTCGCCAGGCGCTGGGCCGCGGCCTCGAAGGCCACGCGGTCGTCCGGCGCGAGGATCCCCGGGAGCCGTCCCGCGATGGCGGCGATGCCCGGCTGGAAGATCTCGAGCACGCGCGCGATCGGCAGGCGCTCGCGGCGCCGGCGCAGGAACCAGAGCGTCGCGCGCAGGAGCACGCGCCCCGCCTCGATCAGCATCTCGTACTGCAGCCGCGCGGGCACCCGGTTGTCGAGCGCGTCGATCGATTCCCAGAGGGGGCCGAAGCCGAAGATGTCGCGGACCAGGATGAAGGCGCGCGTCACCTCGTCCGGCGCGGCGCCCGTCTCCTCCTGCATGCGGTGGACGAACGTGCTGCCCGTGCGGTTGATCATGGCGTTCGCCACGACGGTCGCCACGATCTCGCGGCGCAGCGCATGCCGCGGCATGAGGTCCGCGTAGCGTTGGGCGAGGAGCGGCGGGAAGTAGCCGGGGAGCGCGCGTCCCACGTACTCGTCGTCCACCAGGCCCGAGGCCATGAGCGCGTCGAAGAGCGCCATCTTGGAGTACGCGAGGAGCACGGCGCGCTCGGGCGACGTGAGGCCCGCCTTCGCGAGCCGGCGCTGCGCGATCTCCTCCTCGTCCGGCAGGTACTCGACCGCGCGGTTGAGCCGCCCCGCTTTCTCGAGCGCGCGCATGAGGGAGGCCTGCGAGTCGAGGAGCTTGTCCGCGCGCACCGCCGAGACCGAGAGCGACTGCGTCTGGTAGTAGTTGTCCGCGAGGACGAGCCGCGCCACGTCGTCCGTCATGCCCGCGAGGAGCGCGTCCCGGGCGGAGCCTTCGAGCCGTCCCTCGGCCTGGGCGATGCCCAGGAGGATCTTGATGTTCACCTCGTGGTCCGAGCAGTCGACGCCCGCGGAGTTGTCGATCGCGTCGGTCTCGATCTTCCCGCCCGCCCCGCCCGCGCCTTCCTGCGCGTACTCCACGCGCCCCAGCTGCGTGAAGCCCAGGTTCCCGCCCTCCGCCACGACCCGGCACCGGAGCTCGGCTCCGTTCACCCGCACGGCGTCGTTCGCCCGGTCGCCCACGTCCGCGTTCGACTGGCGGGTCGCCTTCACGTACGTGCCGATGCCGCCGTTGTAGAGCAGGTCCGCGGGCGCGCGCAGGATCGCCCGCACGAGCTGCGGCGGCGAGAGCTCTTGCGCGTCGATCGCGAGCGCGCGCCGCGCCTCCGGCGTGAGCGCGATGGACTTGGCGCTGCGCGGAAAGATGCCGCCGCCCTTGGAGATGGCCTTGCGGTCGTAGTCGTCCCACGACGAGCGCGGCAGGTTGAAGAGCCGCTCGCGCTCGCGGAAGCCCGCCTCCGGATCCGGGTCCGGGTCGAGGAAGACGTGCCGATGGTCGAACGCGGCCACGAGGCGGATGTGGCGCGAGAGGAGCATGCCGTTCCCGAAGACGTCGCCGGACATGTCGCCGATGCCCACCACGGTGAAGTCCCGGGCCTGCGTGTCGATGCCCAGCTCGCGGAAATGCCGCTTCACGCTCTCCCAGGCGCCGCGGGCGGTGATGCCCATCTTCTTGTGGTCGTAGCCGGCGCTGCCCCCGGAGGCGAACGCGTCGCCCAGCCAGAACCCGTACTCGGCGGAGATCGCGTTCGCGATGTCCGAGAACGTGGCCGTGCCCTTGTCCGCGGCGACCACGAGGTAGGGGTCGTCCGGATCGTGCCGCACGACGTCGCGCGGGGGAATCACGGCGCCCTTCCCGAGGTTGTCCGTCACGTCGAGGAGCCCGCGCAGGAAATTGCGGTAGCACTCGATCGCCTCTTTGAGGAGCGCCTCGCGGTCCGAGGCGGGCGGCGCCGCCTTCAGCACGAAGCCGCCCTTCGAGCCCACCGGCACGATGACCGCGTTCTTCACCATCTGCGCCTTCATGAGGCCCAGCACCTCGGTGCGGAAATCCTCCGGCCGGTCCGACCAGCGGATGCCGCCGCGGGCGACCTTGCCGCCGCGAAGGTGGATCGCCTCGAAGCGCGTGGAATAGACCCACACCTCGAAGAGCGGGCGCGGCTCCGGGAGCTCCGGCACGCGGGCGGACTCGATCTTGAGGGAGAGGAAGGGCTTGCGGGCGCCGTCCGCCGCGCGCACCCAATGGTTCGTGCGCAGCGTCGCCTCGACCAGCTGGAGGAAGCGCCGCAGGATCCGGTCCTCGTCCGCGTTGGAGACGGCGTTCAACGCCGCGCGGATCTCCTGGCCGATGCGCGCCACCGCTTCGGCGCGCCCCGCTTCCGCCGCCGGATCGAAGCGCGCGTGGAAGAGCGCCACGAGCTTCGCCGCGATCGCGGCATGGGCGGCGAGCGTCTGCTCGATGTAGGCCTGGCTGAAGGTGAAGGCGGCCTGCTTAAGGTACTTCGCGTACGCGCGGAGGATCGCGACGTCGTCCGCGGCGAGCGCCGCGCCGGGCGTGAGGCGGTTGAACCCGTCGTTCTCGACCTCGCGACGGGCGATGCGGACGAGCGCCTCCTCGGTGATCGCCTTGATCGCGGCGACGTCCGGAATGGGCGTGGCGCTCCTCAGGCCGAAATCGTGCAGGAACACGGGCTCGCCCGCCGCGGGGCGCAGCTCGTAGGAAACCTCGTCCAGCACCTCGAGGCCCATGTTCTCCAGGACCGGGAGGCTTCCCGAGAGCGGCACGGGCGTTGCAAGGCGGAAGACGCGCAAACGCAGCGACCTCGCGTCCGCCCCGTCCGGCCGGTAGAGGCTCACCGCGAACGCGCGCTCCGGCCCGAGCATCCGGGCGAACGCGATGTCGCTCACGGCGGAAGCGACCGGCACCTCGTCGCGGTAGGCCGCGGGGAAGGCGCGCGCGAAATCGCGCAGGAGCGGGATCGCCCGCTCCTCGCCGTGGGCCTCGATCAGCGCGCCCTTGAGGCTCTCGTCCCAGCGCCGCGTGGCCTCCACGATCTCGGCTTCGATCGCGGGCACGTCGTAGGCGGGCGGCTGGCGCGGATCGGCGCGGACCAGGATGTGCAGGCGCGCGAGCGCCGCCTCCGAGAGATGCACCGTGAACTCGGTGCTCGAGCCGCCCAGGTGGCGCTTGAGGATCTCCTGGACCTTCACGCGCGCATCCGTGTTGAAGCTCTCGCGCGGGATGAAGACCATGCACGAATAGAACCGCCCGTAGACGTCGCGCCGGACGAAGACGCGGGTCTTCCGCCGGTCGCCCAGACGGAGGATCCCCATCGCCGTCTCGAGGAGCGTCTCCTCGTCCACCTGGAAGAGCTCGTCGCGCGGATAGTCCTGCAGCACCGTGAGGAGGTTCTTGTACATGTGGCTGTACGGGCGGAACCCCGCGCGCTCGATCACTCGCGCGACCTTGCGGCGCAGGAGCGGCACCTCGCGCGGGTCCGCGTGGTAGGCGGACGACGTGTAGAGGCCCACGAACCGGCGCTCGCCCACGACCTTCCCCGCGGCGTCGAAGCGCTTCACGCCGATGTAGTCGAGGTAGCCCGGCCGGTGGACGGTCGCCCGCGCGTTGGACTTGGTGAGGACGAGGAGCCGCGGCTCGCGCGCGAGCGCGCGAAGCTCCTTCGGAAGCTCGGTGAAGCTGCGCGAAAGGCCCTCCGCCGGGCGGCGAAGCACGCCCAGGCCCGAGCCGGGCACGATCCGGAGCTGGTCCTCGCCGCCCACGGCCTCCAGCGCGTACTCGCGGCAGCCCAGGAACGTGAAGTGATGGTCCGACGCCCACGCGAGGAACGCGCCGATCTCGCCGTCCTCGTCCTTCGCGAGGCTCGCGGGAACCGCGAGCTCCTTGGCGACCGCGTCCATGCGGGCGCGCATGGCGTTCCAGTCCTCCCAGGCCGCGCGCACGTCCGCCAGCACGGCGAGGAGCCCCGCGCCCAGCGCTTCCAGCCGCGCGGGGTCGATCTCGCGATCGACTTCCACGTGGATGAGCGACTCCTGCCGCTCCTCCGTCCCCGGCGCCCCGAAGGCCTCGAGCGCGCCCTGCGCGTCGCGGCGCGTCGAGAAGAGGGGATGGTTCAGCAGGTGCAGGGTGCAGCCCTGGCGGTTCACCTCCATCGTGACGGAGTCGACGAGGAACGGCATGTCGTCGTTCACCATCTCGATCACGGTGTGCGGGCTCGACCAGCCCTCCTCGGACGGGCGCGGGTTGTACACGCGCACCTTGGGCTGCCCGGAGACGAAGCGGCGGGCGAAGGCGAGGTGCGCCATCGCGCACCCGTACAGGTCCCCTACCGGGCGCGCGGAGAGGTCCTCGGCGTCGAGCTGCTCGTAGTAGCGCGCGATGAAGGCGCGGGCCTCGCGGGCCGCCTCGGGAGCCAGGCGCTCGTCCGCGAGGCGCAGGACCTCGTCGAGGATCGCCTGCTTCTGCTCGTGCGCGGGAAAGTGCATGCGGGAGGGTCGCCGGCGCAAAAGCGTTATTGTCTCCCATTCCGGGCGCGGGTATCCTAGCCGCCGTAAGCGGCCCGTGCTCCACGAACGTCGAACAACGCCGCGTACCCTTTCAAATCAGGAGGCTCACACCATGCTTCGCCACACCAAGGCCATTGTCGCCGCGCTCGCCTGCGCACTCGCCGCCGGGGGCGCCCTCGCCGAAGGCACCCTCGAGAAGGTGAAGTCCCAGGGCTACATCACGATCGCCAACCGCGACGCCTCGATCCCGTTCTCCTACTACGACAACAACCAGAAGCCCATCGGCTACGGGATGGACCTGTGCCTGAAGGTGGTCGATGCCGTGAAGAAGAAGCTCAACATGCCGAAGCTCGAGGTGAAGTACCAGCTGGTCACGTCGGCCAACCGGATCCCGCTCATCTCCAACGGCACGGCGGACCTCGAGTGCGGCTCCACCACCAACAACACCGAGCGCCAGCAGCAGGTCGCCTTCAGCTACACGTACTTCGTGACCGGCAACCGCTGGATCTCCAAGAAGTCCGCGCACCTGAAGTCGCTGCAGGACCTCAAGGGCAAGACCATCGTCTCGACGGCCGGCACCTCCAACATCAAGGAGATCACCGAGATCAACAACAAGGACAACCTCGGGATGAACATCCTCTCCGCCAACGGGCACCCGGAGGCGTTCCAGATGGTGGAGACGGGACGCGCCGCGGCGTTCGTGATGGACGACATCCTGCTCTACAGCCTGCAGGCCTCGTCGCGCAATCCGAAGGACTTCGAGATCAGCTCCGTGTCCCTCTCGGCGCAGCCCTACGGCATGATGATGCGCAAGGGCGATGACGAGTTCAAGAAGGTCGTCGACGACACGCTTGCGCAGGTCTTCAAGTCCGGCGAGATCAACAAGATCTACCACAAGTGGTTCGAGAGCCCCGTCCCGCCGAAGAACATCAACCTGCACGTGCCGATGAGCAAGGAGCTGAAGAAGGTCATCGCCAACCCGACCGACTCGGGTGACATGAAGGCCTACGAGTAGCAAAGCGCCTGAGGCGGGGGACACCGGTCCCCCGCCCCCGATCCTGCGCCGAGGGCCCGCTTGAACTACCACTGGAACTGGGGAATCCTGCTCGCGCAGGAGCCCGGCGGCAGCGGAACGTACCTGCACTACCTCCTCGTCGGGCTCGCCTGGACGCTCGCCACCGCCCTCGCCGCGTGGGTCCTCGCGCTCGCGATCGGCGTGGTGGTGGGTACGCTGCGCACCACGGGCCGCCCCTGGGTGGTGAGGCTCGGCAACGCCTACGTGGAGCTCTTCCGCAACATCCCCCTGCTGGTCCAGATGTTCCTCTGGTACTTCGTCGTCCCGGAGCTCGTGCCGGCCGCGATCGGCGACTGGGTGAAGCAGATGCCGCCGCCCTGGGGCTCGTACATCCCCGCGGTCCTCTGCCTGGGCCTCTACACCTCGATACGCGTGGCGGAGCAGACGAAGGCGGGCATCCAGTCCCTGCCGGCCGGGCAGCGGCTCGCCGGGACCGCCATGGGCCTCACGCAGCTGCAGACCTACCGCTACGTGATCCTGCCCCAGAGCTTCCGCATCATGCTGCCGCCGCTCACCTCGGAATTCATGAACGTGATCAAGAACTCGTCGGTCGCGCTCACGATCGGCCTCCTCGAGCTCACGGGGCGGGCGAAGGCGATGCAGGAGTTCAGCTTCCAGGTCTTCGAGGCGTTCGCGGCCGCGACCGTGATCTACATGCTCACCAACCTGGTGGTCGTGCTCGGCATGCGCTGGCTCGAACGGCGCGTGCGCGTGCCCGGGCTGATCGCGGCGACCGGCCCGGCGCAGGCGGCGGGGCACTGAGTGGGCGGCTTCGACTGGGAGGTCATCCAGACCTCGCTGCCCTACCTCTTCAAGGTGGGCATGGTGTTCACGGTGACGCTCACCGTGCTGTCGATGGCGGGCGGCATCTTCTTCGGCACCGTGCTCGCGATGATGCGGCTCTCGCGCTTCCGCTGGCTGGCGACCCCCGCGGGCGGCTATGTGAACCTGATGCGCTCGATCCCGCTCGTGCTCGTGATCTTCTGGTTCTTCTTCCTCGTGCCCTACATCGGGGCCTGGATCCTTCGCGAGCCGCGTCCCATCCCGGTGGGCCCGTTCTATTCGGCGCTCATCACCTTCACGATGTTCGAGGCCGCGTACTACTGCGAGATCATGCGCGCGGGCATCCAGTCGATCCCGCGCGGGCAGGTCTGGTCCGGGTACGCGCTGGGCCTCGACTACTGGCAGACCATGGGCCACATCGTGCTGCCCCAGGCGTTCCGCAACATGCTGCCCGTGCTCCTCACTCAGACCATCATCCTCTTCCAGGACACCTCGCTCGTGTACGTGATCTCCGCCACGGACTTCCTGGGCGCCGCCTCCAAGATCGCCAACCGCGACTACCGGCTGGTCGAGATGTACAGCTTCGTCGCGGTGGTCTACTTCGTCATATCCTTCGGCCTTTCGACGCTCGTGCGTCGCCTGCAGGCCAGAATCGCGGTGGTGCGCTGATGCCCGAGAACCTACCCCCCAATGCCGATCCGATGATTTCCCTGCGCGGGGTCTCCAAGTGGTACGAGACGTTCCAGGTGCTCACGGACTGCTCGACCGGCGTCGCCAAGGGCGAGGTGGTCGTGGTCTGCGGCCCCTCCGGCAGCGGGAAATCGACGCTCATCAAGTGCGTGAACGGCCTCGAGCCCTTCCAGAAGGGCGAGATCGTGGTCGACGGCATCTCGGTGGGGGGTGCCAAGACGGACCTGCCGAAGCTGCGCGCGCGCGTGGGCATGGTGTTCCAGCACTTCGAGCTCTTCCCGCACATGAGCGTGATGGAGAACCTGACCCTCGCGCAGGTGAAGGTCCTGCACCGCTCGCAGGCCGAGGCGATCGACAAGGGGGCGAAGCTCCTCGAGCGCGTGGGCCTCGCCGCGCACCGCGACAAGTTCCCCGCGCAGCTCTCGGGCGGCCAGCAGCAGCGCGTGGCGATCGCGCGCGCCCTGTCGATGGACCCGGTCGCGATGCTCTTCGACGAGCCCACCTCGGCCCTCGATCCGGAGATGATCAACGAGGTGCTGGACGTGATGGTCCAGCTCGCGAAGGACGGCATGACCATGATGGTGGTCACGCACGAGATGGGATTCGCGCGGAAGGTGGCCCACCGGGTCATCTTCATGGACAAGGGACAGATCGTGGAGGACCTCCCGAAGGAGGATTTCTTCGGGAAGCCCCGGAGCGAACGGGCCCAGCTTTTCCTGTCGAAGATCCTCCACCACTGAAGTGATCCGTTTCACAGGCCGGGACGCCCGGGCGGGGGTAGGGCCGGCCAGGGGCCTTTTTAACGGAAATCATTGACGAGACGGCCTTTTTTCAGGAGACTGCCCTCCATGAACCGCCTGACGGCCATAGGATTGGCCTCGCTCGTCGCCTACGGGCTGCTCATCGCGACCAAGTACAGCGCGGTGATGTCGGCCAACCGCGACGAGAAGCCCGCGCACGTCCCCGTCCTCGCCATCGACGAGCCGGAGGCCGCGGTCCCGGCCGTGCCGGCGGAGGCACGTCCGACGGTGCTGCACGCGCTTCCCGCGCCGATCGCCCGCGCGGACGTCCCCCATGCGACGGCCGTGGCCCTGGAATTCCGGCAGGCGCGCGACCTCAAGGCCTTCGCGGACGAGCTCATGGCGCGGAAGGCGGACCTCACCTCGGACGAGCGCTATCACCTCGCCAAGGCCCTCGAGGAGTGCCAGTTCGCGACCTCGTTGACCGAGGACATCGCGAGCTACGCCGCCAAGCAGCGGCGCCAGTTCCTCGCCGCCCTGCCCACCAACGACCCGAACAACGCGAAGCGGATCGCGGCCTACGAGGCCGTGGACAACACGCAGCGCTGCGCGCGCTTCCAGGGCACCAAGATCTCGCAGAAGGACGTGGACGACCTCTTCGCGGCCGCGGCCCAGCAGGGCGACGTGCGCGCGCAGGCCCGCATCCTCGTGGCCGAGCTCAACAAGAACCTCTCGAACAGCCAGCGCTCGGACCCCCCGCAGGCCCAGCCGCGCGTGGGCGCGGAGGACCTCTCGCGGCTCATCGGCCTCATGCAGACGCGCGATCCGGAGGCGATGATCATCGTCGGCCAGTTCCTCGCGCAGTCCGCCATGGCGAGCCAGCTGCGCATCGGCCCGAACGGCGAGGTGCCGGAGCCTTCCGCGTTCCTCGGCGCGTTCTCGCTCGTCGCGTGCGACCTCGGCCCGGACTGCACGTCGTTGAGCCGCGAGCCGCAGCTCGCGTGCGCGTACGGCGGCTACTGCAACTCGAGCAGCTTCGAGGAGCTCTACCAGAACTTCCTCGCGTCGCCCTGGGCGTACACCCAGGCCGTGCGCTACCGCGGCATCATCCACACCGCCATCAACACCCAGAACTGGTCGTTGATCGGCCTCCAGCCCCCCGCCGCGGACAAGCAGCGCAACACGGTTCAGTAAGTCTTCTCCGAGGTTCGGAGAATGGGGTGAGCCCACCTTTTCTTCTCCGAGTCATCGCACCCGTGGCCCCCAGGCGCGTGTCCGAAGCGGCCGAAAATCCGCGACCGACCCCTCATCACCGAGTCATGCGGGCACGCCCTGGGCCGGTCATGGATTTTCGGCCGCTTAGGCACGCACGCTGGTGGCCGCGACTCCACGGAGAAGAAAAGGCGGGCTCACCCCACTCTCCCCGCAGCGTCGCGGATTCGGGCATCGGAACAATGGACACAGGAGGCGCCGGACGGGCGGTGGAACGTGGCGGGTCCGGGTTCTTCCATCCCTGGAGTCGAGGCTCGAGCGCATGCAGGCGCAGCTCGCATGCGGCAGTGCGTCGCGAAAGCCGGAAGCTTCGGAATGAACAATGCGGCTCGCGTTCATTCCGAAGCTTCCGTGCTTTCAGACACGCACCGATGAGCCACGGGTTTCGACGACCGGGATGGAAGAACCCGACCCGCCACGTTCCGCCGCCCCGGCCATGAGTAGCTGGTACCGCAAGTCCGATGATGGGGGTTGGTTACTGAGCATCCACGCCCAGCCAGGCGCCAAGCGCACGGAGGTCGTGGGGCTTCACGGCGAGTCGCTGAAGATCCGCGTGAAGGCGCCGGCGCTGGAGGACCGGGCGAACGAGGCGCTCGCGGAGCTCATCGCCGAGCGGCTGGGCGTTGCGCGCCGCGATGTGACGCTCGTTTCCGGCGCGCGCTCCCGGGAGAAGCGCTTCTCGGTGCGGGGCGCGGGCGTCGACCCCGCGCGCCTCTTCAGCCCATGAGGACGCGCAGGTGCTCGACGGCGCAGCGTCCCAGCGCCTCGGTGTTGTAGCCGCCCTCGAGGGTCGAGACCACGCGTCCGTCCGCATGCCGCTCCGCCACCTCGACCAGGCGCTCGGTCACCCAGCGGTAGTCCTCGTCGTCCAGCTTGAGGTACGCGAGCGGATCGTCGCGGTGCGCGTCGAAGCCGGCCGAGACCAGCACGAGCTGCGGGCGGAACGCATCGAGCGCGGGCATCCAGTGCCGCTCGACCGCCGCGCGGAAGCCCGCGCCGTCCGTCATCGCCGGGAGCGGGACGTTGATGATGTGGTCGTTGCCGGACTCCGCGCCCGAGTACGGGTAATACGGGTGCTGGAACGTGGAGCAGAGCATCACGCGCGGGTCGTCGTGGAACGCGTCCTCCGTGCCGTTTCCGTGGTGGACGTCGAAGTCGAGGATCGCCACGCGCTCGAGCCCGTGCGCGGCGATCGCGTGGGCGGCGCCGATCGCCACGTTGTTGAAGATGCAGAAGCCCATGGGCCGGTGCGGCGTCGCATGGTGGCCGGGCGGGCGCACCGCGCAGAACGCGCGCTTCGCCTGGCCGGTGAGCACGAGGTCCGTCGCCTCGACGAGCGCTCCCGCGGCCCGCAGCGCCGCGGAAAGCGAGCTCGGGTTCATGGAGGTGTCCGGGTCGAGGAACGCGTAGCCGCTCGCGGGCGCGGAATCGAAGATGAGGTCGACGTGCTCGTGCTCGTGCACGCGCTCGAGGTGCTCCCGGGTGGCCTCCGGGGCCTCGCGCTTGTCGAGCCGGCCGGCGAGGCCCGCGGCCTCGATCGCGGCGAGGATCGCCTTCAGCCTCTGCGGGGACTCCGGGTGGCCCGCGCCCATCTCGTGGCGCACGCAATCCGGGTGCGTGAGGAGGACCGTCTGCATCCCCCGATTCTAGAGCTTTCTAGAACGGCTGCCGCGTGATGGTCTTCGAGCCGGAGAAAGGGGGCAGGCCGAACGCCGGGTCGCTCGCCGCGAGGCCGGCCGGCGGGGCGATCGTGTAGGTGAAAGTGGCCGAGGACGTGCCCTGGAAGCTGAACGAGAAGGTGCCCACCTGCGTCGCGCCGGTGTCCGGTCCCAGGGGCTGCCCCTTGGTGACGTACACCGGGCCGGTGATGGAGGTGGGCGTGGTCCACGTGCCGCCCGGCATCACGATCCACAGGGGCTTGAAGCGGCCGGGCGCCGACGCATCCGGCAGGCGCGGGTCGTACGTGTACCAGACCGCGAAGACCTGGTTCGAGCCGGAATGCTGCGTGAAGCTCACGCCCCAGCCCGATTCCGCCTCGAGGTACCACATGTCCGTGTAGTTCGCGGCCGGCGTCACCTGCGCGTGCGCGCAGAGGCCCCACGCGAGGAGCGGCGCGGCGATGAATGCCCGAATCCAGGTTCGCATCTCTTTCCTTCGATCGTCAGGGCGCGGCGCGCCCTGCAACTAATGTAGTTGAACAGCCTTCCAAGCGGAATGTTCCGCCGCGGGAACCGCGAGGCCCGGCAGGGGCATGATATCCTCGTCCCCGCATAACGCATTCAACCGTAAACCGCTGACAGGGTTCCGCTTTTTCCATGCTCATCGACGCCCGCAGCCGCATCTCCGCCGGTCCCACGGAAGCCGTGGTCGCCGCGGCCGGACAGGTGATCCTCGGCAAGGAGCGCCAGATCCGCCTCGCGATCGCGTGCATCCTCGCGCGCGGCCACCTGCTGATCGAGGACGTCCCGGGCGTGGGGAAGACCACCCTCTCACACGCGCTCGCGAAGCTCCTCGGGCTCGAGTACCAGCGGATCCAGTTCACCTCGGACCTGCTGCCCGCGGACATCATCGGCGTGTCGGTCTTCGACCGCGCGACCTCGACCTTCCGCTTCCACCCCGGCCCGATCTTCTCCCACATCATCCTCGCGGACGAGATCAACCGCGCGAGCCCGAAGGCCCAGAGCGCCCTCCTCGAGGCCATGGAGGAGCACCAGGTGACCGCCGAGGGCGCGACCCGGCCGCTCCCGGATCCCTTCTTCGTGATCGCCACGCAGAACCCGCTCCACCAGGTGGGCACGTTCCCTCTCCCCGAATCGCAGCTCGACCGCTTCCTCATGCGGATCAGCCTGGGCTACCCGGACGCGAAGGCGGAGCGCGAGCTCCTGCGCGGCGCCGAGCGCCGGGAGCTCATCGCGCACCTTCCGCCCGCCATGACGCCGCCGCAGCTGAAGGAGCTCCAGGAGGCGGTGCCCACGATGCAGGTGTCGGATGCTCTCCTCGACTACGTGCAGGCGTTGATCCACCACACGCGGCATTCGCCCCGCTTCACCCAGGGGCTCTCCCCGCGCGCCGGCGTGGCGATCCTGCGGGCGGCGCAGGCCTGGGCGCTCATGGAGGGCCGCCGCCAGGTGCTGCCGGAGGACGTGCAGGCCACGCTCCCCGCGGTGGTGGGGCACCGGCTCCACGGGAACTCCGAAGCGGTGAAGAGCGGCTTCGACGCGCCCCGCGAGCTGATCGCCGCCGTCCCGATTCCCTGAGCGCGTCCCCGTGCTCGCCGACCTGAGACAGCACGTCTCGGACTGGATCTTCCGCGTGGCCTCGCCGGAGGTCCCCCCGGTCACGCTCGTCCAGCGGCGGATCTTCATCCTCCCCACGCGTCAGGGGTACGGATTCGCGTTCACGGTGGTCCTGCTCCTCCTCGCCTCGATCCAATACAAGCTCTCCCTGGGGTTCGTCCTCACGTTCCTGCTCGCGAGCATGGCGGGGGTCGCGATGCTCCACACGTGGCGCAACCTCGCGCACCTGCGCCTTCGCCCGGGACGCTGCGACCCGGTGTTCGCCGAGGAGACGGCGAGCTTCGGAGTCTCCGTGGAGTCGCCCTCGCTCACCCGCTTTTCGATCGCCCTGCGACGGCGCGGCGAAGACCCGGTGTACGCGGACGTGGGGCCGGGCGAGCTCGCGGCCATGGCGATCCCGGTGCAGACGCGCCGCCGCGGCATCGTGCGCTGCGGGCGGCTCGAGATCTTCACGCGCTATCCGCTGGGGCTCTTCCACGCCTGGTCGTACGTCGATTTCGACCTCACGGTCATCGTGTATCCGCGGCCCGACACCTCGGCGGGCCTTCCGCCCCAGGAAGGGCGGGAGGAAAGCCTCGAAGGCATCCCCGTGCCCGGCGACGAGGAATTCAGCATGCTGCGCTCCTACCGCGCGGGCGACTCGCCGCGGATGATCGCGTGGAAGGCGCTCGCGCGCGAGCAGGGCCTCCTCACCAAGGAATTCAGCGCGATGGCCTCGAGCGAGCTCTGGATCGACTGGGCGGACGCGCGCGCCCCGGATGTCGAGGGGCGGCTCGCCATCCTCACGCACTGGGTGCTCCAGGCCGACGGGTTCGGGCAGGCGTATGGCCTGCGCCTCCCCGCCCGTCGGATCGACGCCGACCGCGGCGAGGCGCATCGCGCCCGCTGCCTCGAGGCGCTGGCGCTCTTCGAAGGCGGCGGATGAGCGCCACCGCGAGCCCGTCCTACTCGCCGCACCTCGACGTCCGGAACGTCCTGTGGCTCCTCGCTTCCATGACCTTCGTGGTGGGGCCGCACCTCTTCCGCCTGCCCTACTGGGTCGCCATCTTCTTCCTCGTGGTGGTCGGCTGGCGCGCGTGGATCTCGTGGAACGCGATCCACTTCCCGCCGCGCTTCGTGGTCGGGGCGATCACGATCGCCGCCACCGTGGGGACGTACCTGCAGTTCGGCCGGATCACCGGGCGCGAGGGGGGTGTCACGCTGCTCGTGGTGATGGCGGCCCTGAAGCTCCTCGAGATGCGCACGCAGCGCGAGGTGACGCTCGCGATCTACCTCGGCTTCTTCCTCGTCCTCACGAACTTCCTCTTCTCGCAGGCGATCCCGCTGGGCTTCTACCTCCTCGCCTGCGTGTGGATCTTCACCGGCACGCTGATCGGCTTCAACCGCGTCGGGCGCTCGCCGGGCATCGCGGAGCGGCTGCGGCCCGCCGCGGCGCTCCTCGTCCAGGCGCTGCCGCTCATGGCCGCGTTCTTCCTCCTCTTCCCGCGCGTGGAGGGACCGCTGTGGGCGCTCCCCCGCGACGCCCGTTCCGGCCACACGGGGCTCTCGGACTCGATGTCGCCGGGGAAGATCTCGGACCTCATCAAGTCGGACGCGATCGCCTTCCGCGTGCGCTTCGAGGACGGCCGGCCGCCCTACTCGCTCCTTTACTGGCGCGGGCCGGTGCTCCCGGTGCTCGAGGGCAGCACGTGGCGGGCGCGCCGGTCCGTCCCCGCGGTCTCGCTCGACTACGCCCGCGCCGGACGCCCCACGCGCTACGAGGTGATCGTCGAGCCGAATTCGCTCAACCAGCTTTTCGCGCTGGACGTGCCCGCCGCCGCGCCGCCGGAAGGCGTCATCACGCGCGATCTCGAGCTCCTCGCGCGCCGCCCGGTGGACGAGAAGCGGCGCTATGAAATGGCGTCCTGGCTCGACTACCGCTACGGCGCGAACGAGGATCCCGCGGTCTTGAGGACGGCGAGCCGCTACGACCCGGACCGCAACCCGCGCACCATCGCGCTCGGGCGCTCGTGGGCGGCGCAGGCGCGGGGCGACCCGCGCGCGATCGTGGCGCTCGCGGCGCAGCTCTTCAACCGGGACTTCACCTACACGCTGGAGCCGCCCGCCCTCGACGCGCGCGACCCGTACGACGATTTCCTCTTCAACACCAAGCGCGGGTTCTGCGAGCACTACGCGGGAAGCTTCGCCCTCCTCATGCGCGCCGCGGGCGTTCCCGCGCGGGTGGTGACGGGCTACCAGGGCGGCGAGATCAACCCCATCGACAACGAGCTCGTCGTCCGCCAGTCGGACGCCCACGCGTGGACGGAGATCTGGCTCCAGGGCGAGGGCTGGCTCCGGGTGGATCCGACCGCCGCCGTATCGCCGCTCCGGGTGGAGCAAGGCGTGAACGCCGCGCTGGGGCCGATCGGCATGATCCCGAACCTCATCGCCTCGGATCGCCTCGGGCTCCTCTCGGGGCTGCGGTTCGGATGGCAGGTGCTGAACGGCCGCTGGGACCAGTGGGTCGTGGGCTACGACACCACGCGGCAGCGCGACTTCTTCGCGCAGCTGGGCTATCCGTCGATCGACTGGCGCACGCTCGGCTTCTGGCTGATGGTCGCGACCTTCGCGATCGGCGCCGCCGTGACCTTCGGCCTCCTCGTGCGCGAGCGGCCGCGCCGCACCGAGCCCTCGCTCGCGGCGTGGAACCGCTACTGCGAGAAGCTCGCGCGCGCGGGCCTCGAGCGCTCGCCGCAGGAAGGGCCGCTCGATTTCCTCGCCCGCGTGAAGGCGCGAAAGCCCGAGTGGGCCGCGGACGCCGAAGAGATCACGCGCCGCTACGTGGCCGCGCGATACGGCGACGGCGCTTCGCGCGAGGAGCTGCGCGAGCTGCGCTCGCGGGTGCGGCGCTTCGAGGCGGCGTGAGCGTCCCCCCGGCCGCGTCGCCGCAGGTCCGGCGGAACGACCCCTGCCCGTGCGGCAGCGGCCGCCGCTACAAGGAATGCCACGGGAAGCTCGCGGTCGCGCCGCTCGCGACCGATGCGCTCGCCCGGAACGCGCTCGCCGCGCACCAGCAGGGACGCATCGACGAGGCGGAGCGCCTGTATCGCGAGATCCTCGCGCGCGAGCCGGGGCACCCGGTCGCCACGCATTACATGGGCCTCGCGGCGTGGCAGCGGGGCGACGTGCGCACGGCCGAGGAGCGCATGCGCGCCGCGCTCGCGGCGAACGCGTCGATCCCGGATTTCCACAACAACCTCGGGCTCCTCCTGCGCGATACCGGGCGCGTCGAGGAGGCGATCGCGTGCTTCCGGCGCACGCTCGAGGTCGATCCGGGCTGGTTCGAGGCCCACAACAACCTGGGCCTCGCGCTCGAAGCCGCCGGCCGGTTCGAGGCGGCGGTCGACGCGTATCGCGCGGGCATCGCGGCGCAGCCGGCCTTCGCCCCCGCGCGGCAGAACCTCGGGCGCGCGCTCCTCGCATTGGGACGCTACGGGGAAGGCTGGGCCGAGTATCGCTGGCGCCTCCTCGCGCAAGGGCTTTCCCGCACGCCGCCGTATCCGGCCGCGACGCGCCTTCCCGCCTCGCTCGCGGGGCGCTCGATGGCCCTCGTCTCGGAGCAGGGACTGGGGGACGTGCTCTTCTTCCTGCGCTTCGCGCCCGAGCTCGCCGCGCGCGGCGCTCGCCTCGCATTCCGGGGCGACGCGCGGCTCCACGGCATGCTCTCGCGCACCGGTCATTTCGCGCTGGGCCTCGATGCCGACGGCGCACCGGCGCCGGGCCTCGAGCCGGTCCCCATCGGCGACCTCCCCTGGCTCCTCGGCGCGGACGATCCTGCGGGATTCCCCCCTCCGCTGCGCCTTGCCGCCCGGGAAGACCGCGTGGCCCAGGCGCGCGCGTCGCTCGAAGCCCAGGGCCCGCGCCCGTGGGTCGCGCTCACGTGGCGGGGCGGCGTCGCCTCCGCGGGCCCCTCGCGCACGCAGGTGAAGGAAGCGCCCCTCGATGCGCTGGGCGCGGCGCTCCGCGGCCTTCCCGCGACGTGGATCGGCGTGCAGCGCCTCCCGCGCGAAGGCGAATACGGGCGGATCGCGGACGCGATCGGCGCGCCCGTGCACGACCGGAGCGCCGTGAACGATGCGCTGGAGGACATGCTGGCGCTCCTCGCGTGCTGCGACCGCTACGTGACGGTGAGCAATGCGAACGTGCACCTGCGCGCCGGCGTGGGCGGACCGGTCGAGCTGCTGGTGCCCCAGCCGCCCGAGTGGCGCTGGGGCGTGGCGGGCGAGCGCTCGCCATGGTTTCCGGAGGCGGCCATCCATCGCCAGGGCGTGGACGGAGACTGGGGCGAGGCGCTCGGTTCGCTCTCCGCGCGCCTCCACGCCGCGCTACATCGGGGGTAGGACCTTCGCCGGGTCGACCGGCTTCCCCTGGCGGCGGATCTCGAAGTGGAGCTTCACCTGGTCCGCGTCCGTGGAGCCCATCTCCGCGATCTTCTGGCCCTTCTTCACTTCCTGCTGCTCCTTCACCAGGATGTTGTCGTTGTGCGCGTACGCGGAGAGCCAGGTGTCGTTGTGGCGGATGATGACGAGCTTCCCGTAGCCGCGCAGGCCCGCATCCGCATAGATCACGCGGCCCGCCGCGGCGGCGACCACGGGCGAGCCGCGCTTGCCCGCGATGTCCATGCCCTTGGTGGCCTCCGCGAACGGCGCGATCACCTTGCCCTTCGCGGGCCACGTCCAGTCGACGTCTTCCTTCTGCGTCCCGGACTTCGGCGCCTCGGGGACGGCCGGCGCGGCGGGCTGGGGCATCGGAACGGCCGCGGGCGGAAGCTCCGACGGCGTGCCCGGAATCGGCGGCCCGGAATCCGGCGTCGAGAACTGCGCCATCGCCTTGTCCGAATAGGGGACCTTCTGCCCGCGCGGCTCGACCTTCACCGTGGGCGTATTGGCGAGCGGGCGCGCCTCGATCGGCGGGCCGCCGGAGACGAGCGGCGTCGCGATCGGCGCCCCCGGCGTGGGTGCGAGCGGCGTCGTGCCGAGCGGCCCACCGGGCTTCCCGGCCATCGCGGGCGGAGGCGCCAGCACGAGGACCTGCCCCACGGAGAGCTTGGCGATGTTCGTGATGCCGTTCCAGGCCGCGAGCTCGCGGTAGTCGAGGCCATGCTGGAGCGCGATGCTCACGAGCGTCTCGCCGCGCTTCACCGTATGCGTGGGCAGGGGCTTCTCGGGCGCGGCCTCCGGCGCCGGGGCGGCGGACACGACGGGCGGCGCGGGTTGCGCCGGGCCGCGGTCGACCACCGGCGCGGGACGGGGCGCGGAGCAGGCCGCGAGGAGGAGCGCCAGGGCGCAGGCCGCGAAGCGCGGGCTCATGCGATCCCCGGCAGCAAGGGGACGAACCGCACCGCCGCGCGTTTCTGCTCCACGAATCCGTTCTCCTTGCGATCGACCACGTAGAGCCACTGGTCCTCCGTCCCGACGGGAAGCACCATGCGCCCCCCGACGGCGAGCTGCTGCTTCAACGCCTCGGGGACGTGCGTCGCGGAGGCCGCCATGAGGATGCCGTCGTACGGCGCCCCTTCCGCGTATCCCCCGTGGCCGTCCGCGTGCTTGAAGCGCACGTTGTAGAAGCGCAGGTCGCGCAGATGCCGCCGCGCCTTGTCCATGAGCGGGGCGATCCGCTCGAGCGTGTAGACCTCCTTCACGAGGCGCGCGAGGACGGCGGTCTGGTAGCCGCAGCCCGTGCCGATCTCGAGCACCTTGTCCATCGGCCGCTTCTCGAGGAGGAGCTGCGTCATGAGCGCCACGATGGCGGGGCTGGAGATGGTCTGCCCGTGGCCGATCGGGAGCGCCACATCCTCGTAGGCGCGCGAGGCGATGCCCTCGTCCACGAATCCGTGGCGCGGGATCTCCGTCATCGCCGCGAGCACGCGCTCGTCCGTGATGCCGTCGCGCCGCAGCGCATCGATCATGCGCAGCCGCGTGCGCTCCGACGTCATGCCGATGCCGTCCCGGCCGCTCATTTCGCGATCCAGCCGGTCACGAGCGGGATCTGGCTCGCGTGGGTGAGGTCGACCTGCAGCGGCGTGACGGAAACCACGCCGCGCTCGAGCGCGTGGAAGTCCGTTCCCGGCCCCGCCTCGCGCGCGGGACCCGCGGCGCCCACCCAGTAGACGGTCTCTCCGCGCGGATTCTTGCCCGGGACCACCGGCTGCGCCTTGTGCCGGCGGCCCAGGCGCGTCACCTCGATCCCCGCGATCTCGTCGTACGGGACGTCGGGGACGTTCACGTTGAGGAGCACCGGCGCCCCGAACGGCGCGCGCGCGAGGCGCTCCACCAGGTCGCGCGCGATGCGCGCGGCGGTGGCGTAGTGGCGGAATTCCTTCCCCACGAGCGAGATCGCCATCGACGGGATCCCCAGCAGGTAGCCCTCGGTCGCGGCGGCGACGGTGCCCGAGTAGAGCGTGTCGTCGCCCATGTTCGAGCCCGAGTTGATCCCGGAGACGATCACGTCCGGCTCGAAATCGAGGAGCCCGGTCACCGCCATGTGGACGCAGTCCGTCGGCGTGCCGTTCACGTAGCGGAACCCGTTGGGCGCCTGGCTCAGCATGAGCGGCCGGTCGAGCGTGAGGGAGTTCGAGGCGCCGCTGCGGTCGCGCTCCGGGGCCACGACCGTGATCGTCCCCACCGACCCCAGGCCCTCCGCGAGGGCGGCGAGTCCGGGAGCGAAATAGCCGTCGTCGTTCGAGAGGAGAATTCGCATGCGGGAGAAAAGTATACCGTGGGGGGCGTCCCCGGCCCTTTCCCCCGCCTACGCGCAGGTGCAGACGAGGTGGCGGTCCCCGTAGACGTTGTCCACGCGCGCGACCGGCGGCCAGTACTTCGCCTCGCGCAGCGCCGGCACGGGAAACGCGGCGATCTCCCGCGAATACGGATGCGCCCATTCCGTCGCCGCGATCATCTCCGCGGTGTGCGGGGCGTTCGTCAGCGGGTTGTCCTCGCGGTCCCAGCGGCCCTCCTCCACGGCGCGAATCTCGGCGCGGATCGCCATCATCGCCTCGCAGAAGCGATCGAGCTCGGCCATCGACTCGCTTTCGGTGGGCTCGACCATCAGCGTGCCGGACACCGGGAAGGACATCGTCGGCGCGTGGAAGCCGTAGTCCATGAGCCGCTTCGCCACGTCGTCCACGGTGATGCCGGAGGACTCGCGGAGCGCTCGCAGGTCGAGGATGCACTCGTGCGCGACGAGCCCGCCGGGTCCGGAATAGAGCACGGGGTAATGCGCCGAGAGGCGCCGCGCCACGTAGTTCGCGTTGAGGATCGCGACCTCGCTCGCGGCGGCGAGGCCCTGCGCGCCCATCATCGTCACGTACATCCACGAGATCGGAAGGACGGAAGCGCTCCCGTATGGCGCCGCGGAGATCGCCTCCGGGGCGCCCTCGCCCGCGCCGGGGAGGAAGCGCGCGAGGTGCGCCGCCACCGCGAGCGGGCCCACGCCCGGGCCGCCGCCGCCGTGCGGGATGCAGAACGTCTTGTGGAGGTTCAGGTGCGACACGTCGCCCCCGAACTCGCCCGGCGCGCAGAGGCCCACCATCGCGTTCATGTTGGCGCCGTCGACGTAGACCTGCGCGCCGTGGCGGTGCGCGATCTCGCACGCCCGCGCGATGCCCTCCTCGAAGACGCCGTGCGTGGAGGGATACGTGAGCATGAGCGCGGCCAGGCGATCGGAGTGGAGCGCCGCCTGCCGCTCGAGGTCCGCCACGTCGACGTTGCCCGAATCGTCGCATCCCACGACCACGACCTCCATCCCGGCCATGTGGGCGGACGCCGGATTCGTCCCGTGCGCGGAGCTGGGAATGAGGCAGACGTTCCGGCGGGATTCTCTGCGGCTCGCATGCCAGGCGCGGATCGCGAGGAGCCCCGCGTATTCGCCCTGCGAGCCGGCGTTCGGCTGCAGCGACACGGCGGCGTAGCCGGTCGCGGACGCGAGGCCCGCGGCGAGCCCGTCCATCATCTCGCGGTAGCCCGCCCATTGGTCCGCCGGCGCGAAGGGATGGATGTGCGCGAACTCGCGCCACCTCATCGGGATCATCTCGCTCGTCGCGTTGAGCTTCATCGTGCACGAGCCCAGCGGGATCATCGAGCGGTCGAGCGCCACGTCGCGGTCGGCGAGCCGGCGCAGATACCGGAGCATCTCCGTCTCCGAGCGGTAGCGATGGAACACGGCCTCGCCCAGGTACGCGGAGCGGCGCGCCAACGCGGCGGGAATCGCCTCCGGCGCGTCCTCGAGGTCGGAGACGCGGAAGGGTGCCTCGGTGCCCGCGAAGATGCGCCAGATGCCCTCCACGTCCGCGCGCGTCGTGGTCTCGTCGAGCGAGAGGCCGAGGCGCCCGCCGGCCAGCTCGCGGAAATTCATCCGCGCCGCGCGCGAGCGCTCGACGATGCCCGCCGACTTCGCCCCCGCATCGACCACGACGGTATCGAAGAACACGTCCGGCGTCACGCGGAAGCCCAGCTTCCGGAACCCCGCCGCGAGGATCGCCGTAAGCCGATGGGTGCGCGCAGCGATGCGCCGCAGGCCCTCCGGGCCGTGGTACACCGCGTAGAACGAGGCCACCACCGCGGGGAGCACCTGCGCCGTGCAGATGTTCGAGGTCGCCTTCTCGCGGCGGATGTGCTGCTCGCGCGTCTGGAGCGCGAGGCGCAGCGCCGGCTTTCCCTGCACGTCCACGGTCACGCCCACGAGGCGCCCCGGCATGCCGCGCTTCAGGGCATCGCGGACGGCGAAGTACGCGGCATGGGGCCCGCCCAGGCCCATGGGCACCCCGAAGCGCTGCGTCGAGCCCACCGCGACGTCCGCGCCCCACTCGCCGGGCGGCACCAGCACCGTGAGCGCGAGGAGGTCCGCGGCGGTCACGAGGAAGGCGCCCCGGGCGTGCAGCGCGGCCGCGAGCGGCGCGTAGTCGCGCACGTGGCCGTCCACGCCGGGATACTGGACGAGCGCCGCGAAGCAATCGACCGTGCCCAACTCGCTCGCCGGGACCGCGCGGACCTCGACGCCGAGCGGCGCCGCGCGGGTGCGAAGCACCGCCAGGGTCTGCGGGAGCACGTCGTCCGCCACCGCGAAGACGCGCGGGGCGGACCCCGCAGCGCGAAGGCAAAGCGCCATCGCCTCGGCGGCGGCGGTGCCCTCGTCCAGGAGCGACGCGTTCGCGATCGGAAGCGCGGTGAGGTCGGCCACCATCGTCTGGAAGTTGAGGAGCGCCTCGAGGCGGCCCTGGGAGATCTCCGGCTGGTACGGCGTATAGGCCGTGTACCACGCCGGGCTTTCGAGCACGTTCCGGAGGATCACGCTCGGCGTGTACGTGCCGTAGTACCCCTGCCCGATGTACGACTTGAACACGGAATTACGGCCCGCGATGGCGCGGAGCTTCTCCAGCGCCTCGCCCTCGGAGAGGGGCGCCCCGAGCGCCATGGGCGTGCGCCGGCGGATGCGCTTCGGGATGACGGCATCGATCAGCGCGGTGCGCGAGGGATAGCCCAGCGCGGCCAGCATGGCGGCCTCCTCGTCCGGGTCCGGGCCGATGTGGCGGCGCGCGAAGGCGCCGTGATCCTCGAGGTCGGCGAGGTCCGGCGTGGCGGCGCGAAGGGGGGTGTCGGGCATGGCGGCTCTCCGGGGGTTCACGCCGAGGCGGTCTTCTCGTACGCCGCGGCGTCCAGCAGGCGATCGACGGCGCCCGCGTCGTCGGGACGGATCCGGTACATCCACGCGCCGTAGGCATCCGCGTTCACCTTCTCCGGCGCGCCTCCGAGCTCCGGGTTCGCCTCGACGACCTCGCCCGCCACCGGCGCGTAGATGTCCGAGGCGGCCTTCACGGATTCCACGACGCCCACCGCCTCTCCGGCTTTCACCTTGCGGCCGGCCTTGGGCGGCTCGACGAAGACGATGTCGCCCAGCTGCTCCTGGGCATGGTCGGTGATGCCCACGGCGAGGGTGCCGTCGGCCTCGCGGCGCACCCACTCGTGCGACTCGGTATAGCGCAGGTCCTTCGGAAGCTTCATGGGGAATCCTTGGAAGGGAGGGAGGAATCGACGACGGATTTGCCGCGGCGCGCGAAGACCGGCTTCACCACGCGCGCGGCGAGGCGCTTGTCGCGCACGAGCACTTGGACGGCATCGCCGGGACGCGTGCCGCGCGGAAGGCGCGCGAGCGCGATGGACTTCCCGAGCGTGGGAGAGAAGGTGCCGCTCGTGATCTCGCCCTCGCCCGCGCCGGCGTGCACCTTCTGGTGCGCGCGCAGCACTCCGCCCGGCTCCGTCAGCACGAGGCCCAGGAACTCGTGGCGCGGCGCATGCGCGAGGAGCGCGGACTTGCCCACGAAATCGCGCTCGCCCGAAAGGTCCACCGTCCACGCGAGCCCGGCCTCCAGGGGCGAGACGCGCTCGTCCATGTCCTGGCCGTAGAGGTTCATGCCCGCCTCGAGCCGCAGCGTGTCGCGCGCGCCGAGGCCGCACGGATGCGCGCCCGCGGCGACGAGGGACTCCCACATCGCGACCGCGCGCTCGGCCGGGAGGATGATCTCGAAGCCGTCCTCGCCCGTGTATCCCGTGCGGGCGACCATCGCGTCGCCTGCCAGCGCGGCGTGGAACGGCTCGAGCGATTCCGTCGCCGCCTGGAGCTCCGGGTGCGCCGCCCAGAAGCGCTCCCGCGCGCGCGGGCCCTGGATCGCGACGAGTGCCAGCTCCGGGCGCGGCGTGATCCGCGCGCCGGCCCCGAAGCGCGCACGCAGCGCTTCCAGCCAGGCGATGTCCTTGTCCGCGGTCCCCGCGTTCACGACGCAGCGGAAGCGCTCGCCCCCGAGGAAGTACGCGATGAGGTCGTCGACCACCCCGCCGTCGTCCGCGAGGAGGCACGAGTAGAGCGCCCGCCCCGGCGTGGCGAGCTTCGCCACGTCGTTCGCGAGCGCGCGCCGCAGGAGCGCGCGGGCGCCCGGCCCGTCGACGTCCACGACCCGCATGTGCGAGACGTCGAAGAGGCCCGCGTCGCGGCGCACGGCATGGTGCTCCTCGACCTGGGAGCCGTAATGGAGAGGCATCTCCCAGCCGCCGAAGTCGACCATCCGCGCGCCCGAGGCGCGGTGCGTTGCGTTGAGCGGCGTCTTCCTCGCCATGATTCTTCCGCAGGAACGAAAAGGGGCCGGCGAGCCCTCCGGCTCCCGACCCCTCTGTCCTCGGTACCTGAGAGATTACGGCCGACTCGCCGCTCGCCCCTTCGGTGGGTGGCCGGAATCCGTGGGGATGCCCGGCCGCCGCTCTCCAGAGTCCGGGCTACGCCCGGTGCCGATCGGTCCTTTTGCCTGAGAGTTTGCGGGTGCTACCCCTTCGGCGGCGTCGCGCGGACGCGCTCTCCCGGTCGGCTGGGGCGATTCTCGGCCAACTACAGCACCTTGTCCAGCGTGATGGAGAGGTCGCGCACGCGCCTGCCGGTCGCGTGGGTGGAGGAGGCTTTCCTCGAAGAGCGGCATGCCGACGCCCCAGACGATGCCGCCCTGCAGCTGCGAGAAGTCCGTCTTCGCGTTGAGGAGGCGCTCCACGCTGTAGCTCGCGACGACGCGCGGCACGCGGATGAATGCTCCTGGGCGCGCCCGTTGATGCGCAGGCGAACGGGCACGGGAAGTGACGAGGGAACCTTCGACACCAGCAAGCTTCGTTCCCGCCGAAAGGATTACGCGTCCGGCAAAGCTTGCCGCGGCGTGGCCGGCGTGGATTCGATGAGGGTGAAGAGGTCCCCCGGAAGCACGGGCTTCACGAGGTGGCCGTCGAAGCCCGCTTCGGCCGAGCGCCGGCGGTCCTCGTCCTGCCCGTAGCCCGTGAGCGCGTAGAGCTTCGCAGCTCGCCCGGCGGGCATCTTCCGGAGCCGCTCCGCGACCTCGTAGCCGCTCATGCCCGGGAGCCCGATGTCGAGGAGGACGATGTCCGGGCGCTCTTCCTCGATGCGCCGCAGGGCCGACTCGCCGTCGTGCGTGATCGAGACCTCGTGTCCCATGAGGCGCAGCAGCATCGCCATGCTCGACGCCGCGTCGTCGTTGTCGTCCACGACCACGATCGAGCGCTTGCGCGATGCGGCGGCGGCGCCCAGATGGCCGGCGGAAGGCGCCGGCAGGTCGAGGTCGAGCCGCGGGAGCCGGATCTCGAACTCCGACCCGTGGCCGGTTCCCTCGCTCCGCGCGACGATCGCGCCCCCGTGCAGCGCCACGATGCGGCGCGCGAGCGTGAGGCCGATGCCGAGGCCGCCCTCCGAGCGGTCGAGCGTGCGCTCGCCCTGGGCGAAAAGGTCGAACACGCGCTCGAGCAGGTGCGGGGGAATGCCCATGCCGTTGTCGCGCACGCGCACGAGCCCGTCCTCGCCGTCGATGGAGGTCTCGAGCTCGATATGGCCGCCTTCCGGCGTGTACTTCGCGGCGTTGTTGAGGAGGTTCACGATCACCTGCGTGAGCCGCGTCATGTCGCCGTGGACCGCGATCGGGCGCTCCCAGAACCGCACCTCGAAGCGCTGCCGGCGCGCATCGATGAGCGGGCGGCTGCCTTCGATCGCGCGGCTCGCGGCGACGTTCAAATCCATGGGCTCGCCGCGCATGCGCAGCTTCCCGCGCGTGATGCGGCTCACATCGAGGAGGTCGTCCACGATGCGCGCGAGCTGGCCCGCCTGGCGATCGATCACCTCGCGCGACCAGGCGACGTCGCGGGGCAGGTCCGGGTGCGAGCCGATGATCGAGATGGCGTTGCGGATGGGCGCGAGCGGATTCCGGAGCTCGTGCGCGAGCATCGCGAGGAACTCCGTGAGGCGCCGGCCCTGCTGCTCGAGGCTCTCCATGCGCTTCCTGTCGCTCATGTCGCGCGTGACCTGCGCGAAGCCGCGCAGCCGCCCTTCGCCGTCGTGGAGCGCGGTGATCACCGTGTCGGCCCAGAAATGCTCGCCGCCCTTGCGAAGCCGCCATCCCACTTCCTGGAAACGGCGGTTCAGGAGCGCCTGGCGCAAATCCTCCGAGGGGCGGCCCGCCGCGACGTCCTCCGGCACGTAGAGCTGGTCGAACGATTGGCCGAGGATCTCGCGTTCGGCATAGCCGGTGATGCGCTCGCCGCCGCGGTTCCAGCTCGTGATGCGCCCGGTGGGATCGAGCATCAGGATCGCGTAGTCCTCGATGCCTTCGAGCACGAGGCGCAGCCGCTCCTCGCTCTGGCGCAGCCGATCCTCCTGCGCCCGGCGCTCCGAGAGATCGCGCGTGATCTTCGAGAAGCCGCGCAGCGTCCCGTCGCCGTCGCGCAGCGCCGTGATGACCACGTTCGCCCAGAAGCGCGTGCCGTCCTTCTTCACGCGCCAGCCCTCGTCCTCGAAGTGGCCGAGGCGCGTCGCCTCGCGCAGCTCCGTCGCGGGCCACCCGCGCTCGAGCGCCTCCGGCGGATAGAAGATCGAAAAGCTCTTGCCGATCACCTCGGGTGCGGAATAGCCCTTCAGCCGCCGG
>DATAMY010000153.1:0-5411 GCA_036266535.1 Usitatibacter sp.
GTCGGCCGCAGCGTGAGCTTCTCGCTGCTGCCCTCGGAGCTGGTGAGCCAGGTGATCGTGAGGAAGAGCGCCACCGCCGACCTGGTGGAAGGCGGCGTGGCGGGCGCGGTCGACATCATCACCCGCAAGCCCCTGCAGTTCACCAAGCCCATCACCCTCGAGGGCTCCGCGGGCCTCGTGTACGCGGACCTGCCCAAGAAGAGCGACGGGCAGTTCAGCGGGCTCGCCAACTGGAAGAACGACGCCGGGACGATGGGCGTCATGGTCCAGGGCTTTTCCGAGACCCGGCACCTGCGCCGCGATGCCCAGGAGATCCTGGGCTACGGCCAGGTCGCGCCCGGCAGCGCGCTCGCCACCGCGCACCCGGACCTCGCCAATGCCTTCTATCCGACCCTCATCGGCTCGGCGCTCTTCGAGCAGAAGCGCGAGCGCAAGGGCGGCCTGATCGACGTGGAGGTGAAGCCCACGCGCGACCTGGACCTGAACCTCTCGGCGTTCACCTCGCGGATGAACGCGACCAACTACAACCGGAACTGGATGTTCTGGGGCGCGCACGTGTTTCCCAGCGCCAACCTGCTGCCGTCCACGTACACCCTCACCGGCAACACGATCACGGCGGCCAACTTCCCGAACATCGGCACGGACGCCAACAAGGCGCAGTACGCGATCGTCGACCAGATCTACCGCCCGGGCAGCTACGCGAAGACCGACTTCGTGAACCTGGACGGCAAGTGGAACGCCACCGACCGCTTCACCGTCACGGGGCAGTTCGGCCAGACCAAGGGCAAGGGCGTCACGCCCAAGCAGGACGTGTTCGAGGGCGACGTGTTCAACACGGGCGCCAGCTACCAGATGCATGGCGTGGGCTCGGCCACCGACGTCTCGTTCCCGAGCGGCAACCCGTCGAACTTCGCCGGGACCTCGCTCGACTGGATCTTCGGGGCGAGCCCCGCGGGCACCAACGACGAGGAGAAGTACGGCCAGCTGGACGGCGAGATCACCTACGACAACGGCGCGCTCTCCAGCCTCAAGTTCGGCGGCCGCTACGCCGAGCACAAGCGCGACACCTTCCAGGTCGCGCAGGGCCCGAACTTCGCGACCGACCCGTTCAACGCGGCGAACCTGCCGGCGTGGAACGGCCAGACCTACCCGGGCAACTTCGGCTCGGGGCTGGGCGGAGATTTCCCGCGCAACGTCTGGCAGCTCGACCCGTCGGTGCTCGAGGCGTGGGGCGACCTGCATTCGAATCGCGATCCGCTCGCGCGCGAGTTCTGGTCGGGCGAGTTCGCGCTGAAGGAGAAGGTGAGCGCGGGCTACCTCATGGCGAGCTTCGAGGGCCAGGGGTACACGGGCAACATCGGCGGGCGCCTGGTGCAGACCAAGGAAGAAGTCACGGTGAACGTGGGAGTGCCGGGCGACGTGTGCGCGCCGCAGGCGCCGTGCCCGCAAGTGCCCAACGCGATCACCACTTCGGCCTTCGGGACTTTCTACAAGAACGTCGTGCGCCACACGTACAACGACTTCCTGCCGAGCGCGAACGTGCGCTTCGACATGGGCAACAACCAGCTGATCCGCTTTGCCATGGCGCGCACCCTCGCGCGGCCCGACTACAGCGCCCTGGGCGGCTCGATCACGGCCGACGACACGACGCACACCGGCAACGGCGGCAACCCGGACCTGAAGCCGATCCGCTCGAACAACGTCGACCTGTCGTGGGAGTGGTACTACGGCCCGCGCTCGCTCGTGACGGTGGGCGGGTTCCTGATGGACCTCAAGAACTACGTGGCCTTCGGAACCTACCAGACGCAGCTGCTCAACATCCGCACCCACACGTTCGACACTTACACCATCTCCGCGCCGATCAACAGCAGCGGCACGGTGAAAGGGATCGAGCTTTCGTGGCAGCAGCCGCTCGCGATGGGCTTCGGGCTGCAGGCGAACTTCACGTACGCCAACGCCCAGGAAGACAACGGCGCGGACCTGGTGGGCGCCTCGAAGGACACGTACAACGTGGTCGGCTACTACGAGAACCACGGCTTCAGCGCGCGCCTCGCCTACACCTACCGCTCGCACTTCTTCGTGGGCCTGGACCGCAGCACGCCGGAGTACCAGGACGACACCGGCACGCTGGGCGCGTCGCTCGCCTACCAGCTCACGAAGAACATCTCGCTCAACTTCGACGGCCTGAACCTGAACGATCCCACGCTCAAGTACTACGGGATGAACAGGGACCAGCCGCGCGCGTTCTACAAGAACGGCCGTCAGTACTACTTCACGGTGAGGGTCAAGCTCTAGAGCGAAGGCCCTTGCCGGGAGGCGGCGAACGCCTCAGCATGGCTCCCAGGGGTTGAGGCCCCTTTGAGGGCGGGACCGCGTACCGTCCCGCCCTCTTTTCCTTATGAGACGCGCGCTCCGATCCGCCGCCATCGCCTGCTCGCTCGCCTGCGCCGCCGCCCAGGCGGCCGGGCCGGGCGTGGTGCCCGCGCCCGCGTCGCTCTCGCCGGGCGAGGGCTCCTTCACGATCACCCGGGCCACGCCCATCGTGGTCGCCTCCGGCGGCGCCCCGGCCGAGGGTGTCGCCTCGCTCTTCGCGGGATGGCTTCGCCGCTCCAACGGCCTCGCGCTGCGCACGAAGCGCGGCGTGGCGCGCGACGGAGCGATCGTCTTCGCCCTCGAGCCGCGGCCGGGCGCGGCCGCGGAGGCGTACCGCATCGACGCAACGCCGAATCGCCTCGAGGTGCATGCGGCCACCCGCGCGGGTCTCTTCCGCGGCGCGACGACGCTCTGGCAGTTGGTTCCCGAGGGCCGCGCGCCGCTCGCCGTCGGCGCCGCGCGCATCGACGATGCGCCGCGCTTTGCCTGGCGCGGCGTGATGCTCGACTCGGCGCGCCAGTACCAGTCCCCGCAATTCATCCGCCGCTTCATCGACGCCATGGCGCTCGAGAAGCTGAACGTGCTGCACTGGCACCTCACCGACGACCAGGCATGGCGCCTGGAGATCCGCAAGTACCCGAGGCTCGCCGGGGTGGGAGGCTGGCGCGTGCCCGCGGGCCATGCCGCCGGGGAAGACATCGACCCCGCCACGGGCAAGCCGCGCCTCTACGGAGGCTTCTATTCGCAGGCGACGGTGCGCGAGCTGGTGGCCTACGCCGCCGCGCGCGAGGTGACGATCGTCCCCGAGATCGAGATGCCCGGCCACGCTTCGGCCGCGCTCGTCGCCTACCCGCGCCTTGCCGCCGCGGCCTCCGACGTCCCGCGGGCGGTCTCCTCCGACTGGGGCATCTTCCCGCACGCCTACTCGCTCGACGATTCCACCTTCGCCTTCCTGGAGGACGTGCTCACCGAGGTGATGGCGCTCTTCCCGTCGCGCTACATCCACGTGGGCGGCGACGAGGTCCAGAAGGGCGAGTGGCTCGCCTCGGCGCGCGGGCGCGAGCTCATGCGCGAGATGGGCGCCGGCGACCCCGAGCGCCTCCAGGGGTACTTCACGCAGAGGATCGCGCGCTTCCTCGAGGTCCATGGGCGCCGGCTGGTGGGCTGGGACGAGATCCTCGCCCCGGGACTGCCCAAGGACGCGGTCGTGATGTCCTGGCGCGGGGCCGTGGGCGCCGAGCACGCCGCCCGGGAAGGCTACGACACGGTGGTCGCCGCATACCCGATGTTCTATTTCGACAACCGCCAATCGGCCGCGCGCGCGGAGCCGCCGGGACGCGGTCGCGTCGTGAGCCTGGAGGACGTGTATTCGTTCGACCCCGTGCCCGCGAATCTTTCCGCGGCCGAGGCCGCTCACGTCCTGGGCGTGCAGGGCAACGTCTGGACAGAGCACATCCGGACCGAGGCGCGCGTGGGCTGGATGACCTTCCCGCGCGCCGCCGCCATCGCCGAGCTCGGCTGGTCGCAACCCGCGCGCCGCGGCTTCGCGGGTTTCCGCGAGCGCCTCGCGGCGCAGCGCTGGCGGCTGGATGCGATCGGCATGACCTACGCGAAGTCCGCGTTCGAGCCGCCCGCGCCGCGCGACGCCGCACGGCTTTACAGCCAGGAGCTCACCCTCTGCAGCGACGCCATCGCGCTTTCGCTCGAGGACGATGCGCCGGTTCGCGGGCCGCGTGCGGCATTCCTCGTGGACATCGAGAATCCCTGCTGGATCGCGCGCGGCGTGGACCTCGACCGCGTGCACGGGCTCACCGCCGCCGTGGGCCAGGTGCCTTTCAATTTCCAGATCGGCGAGGACGTGAAGAAGATCCGCTTCGCGGCGCCCACCGTGAGCGAGGGCGAGCTGCAGGTCCGCCTCGACAGTTGCGACTCCGCGCCGGTGGCTTCCCTCGGGATCGAGGCCGCCCGAGCCTCCGATGCCGTCACGGTGCTTCCGGCCGTGCCGGTGACGGGCCACGGCATCCACGACTTGTGCTTGCGCTTCGCGCAGGCGAAGCTCGATCCCCTGTGGGTTCTCGACTGGATCCGGCTGGAGGCTCGTCCTTGAAGATCGTCGCGCCGTTCGCGGGCTGGTGCCTTCCCCTCGCCGAGGTTCCGGACCCGGTGTTCGCCGCGGCAATGGCGGGCGACGGGCTCGCCCTCGATCCGCTCGAGGGCACGGTGCTCGCCCCTTGCGACGGCGAGATCGTGCCGATGCAGGGGGCGAGGCACGCCGTCACGCTGCGCACGCCTTCGGGGATCGAGATCCTCCTTCACGTGGGCATCGAGACCGTGGGCCTGAAGGGCGAGGGCTTCGAGATGCGCGCCGCCCCGGGCGAGCGCGTGCGCGAGGGCGATGTGCTCCTCACGTTCGACATGGACCGCGTGGCGCGGGGGGCGGCGAGCCTCGTGACGCCGGTGATCGTGGCCTCGGGCGGGCGCGTCGCTTCGCGGGCCCCCGCGGGGCCGGTGAAGGCGGGCGACTTCCTGATGGAGGTCGAGCCCGAGCGCGCGGCGGCGGCGGCAGGGGCGTCCCCGGTGGAGGCCTCGCGGCGCATGCGCGTTCCCTTCGACCACGGATTGCACGTGCGCCCCGCAGCGCAGATCGCCTCCGCCTTGCGGCCCTTCGCGGCCGAGGTCACGATCCACGCCCGCGGTCGCGGCGCCAATGCGCGCAGCACCGTGGCGCTCATGTCGCTCGGCGTGCGCTGCGGCGAGACGGTCGAGGTGCGCGGCGCGGGAGCCGACGCGGCCGGGGCACTCGCCGCGCTCGAAGCGCTCCTCGCCCCCGAGCTTGCGCCGGTCGCCCGCGGGCAATCGAAACCCGGCGCGGTAGGGAAAGCCGCCCGCATCGAGGGCGTGGCCGCGAGCCGGGGCGTGGCGGTCGGCGTGGCGGCGCGCCTTGCCGTCGAGGAGATCGCCATCGAGGAGCGCGCCGCGAACGCCGCGCTCGAGTGGAGCGGCGACCACCCGCTCATCGTCGGCGGCGACTTCAACGT
>DATAMY010000154.1:0-45950 GCA_036266535.1 Usitatibacter sp.
CTACGGAGGCCCATGCCGCGTTTCTGGTGGGTCGGTTTTCTCGTCGGCTTCGCCGGGGTACTCCTGCTCTGCGGCGCGACCGGCTGGTTGTTTCTCCGCGGTGTCGGCATCTGGGGGATCAACATCCCCGTCGCATGGGGCTTTGCCATCGTGAACTTCGTCTGGTGGATCGGGATCGGCCACGCCGGCACGTTCATCTCCGCTTTCCTCCTGCTGCTGCGGCAGAAATGGCGGAACTCGATCAACCGCTTCGCCGAGGCGATGACGCTCTTCGCGGCCGGGATCGCGGGGCTCTGGCCGATCCTCCACCTGGGGCGCCCCTGGTTCGCGTACTGGCTCGCCCCGTACCCGGACGTGATGAACGTGTGGCCGCAGTGGCGCAGCCCCCTCGTCTGGGACATCTTCGCGATCTCGACGTACCTGCTGGTCTCGCTCCTCTTCTGGTACGTGGGCCTCATCCCGGACCTCGCGACGTTGCGCGACCGCGCCCACGGCCGCGTGAAGCGGGTGGTGTACGGGCTCTTCGCGCTCGGCTGGCGGGGCGAGGCGCGGCACTGGGCGCGCTTCGAGATCGCGTACCTCCTCCTCGCCGGCCTCGCCGCGCCGCTCGTGATCTCCGTGCACAGCGTGGTCTCGCTCGACTTCGCGATCGGGAACACCCCCGGCTACCACTCGACGATCTTCCCGCCGTACTTCGTCGCGGGCGCGCTCTTCTCCGGCTTCGCGATGGTGCTCGTGCTCGCGATCCCGATGCGGAAGTTCTTCCGGCTGGAGGACTTCATCACGCTCCGCCATCTCGACAACGCGGCGAAGATCATGCTCGCGACGGGCCTGATCCTCGACTACGGCTACCTCGCCGAGATCTTCACCGGCTTCTACAGCGGCGACCGCTACGAGATCGCGATCACGGTGAACCGCATGGTGGGCCCGTACGCGCCGGTCTACTGGTCGCTCATCGTCCTCAACATCGTGATCCCCCAGGTGCTCTGGTTCCGGCGGGCACGCCGCTCGATCCCGGTGCTCTTCACGCTCGGGATCCTCATCAACATCGGGATGTGGATGGAGCGCTTCATGATCGTGGTGACGGGGCTCGCCCAGGATTTCCTCCCCTCGTCGTGGGGCCTCTTCATCCCGACGTGGGTCGACTGGGCGATGCTCGCGGGCTCCATCGGGCTCTTCGCGCTCCTCTTCCTCCTCTTCCTGCGGGCGCTCCCGGCGATCTCGATCTTCGAGATGCGCGAGGTCGCCGCGGAGGAACGTTCGTGAGCGCGCTCCACGGATTGATGGCGGAGATGGCGAGCCCCGAGGCCCTGGTCGAGGCGGTGCGGCGGGCGCGGGCGGCGGGGTACCGACGGGTCGATGCGTACTCGCCCTTTCCCGTGGAAGGCCTTGCGGACGCGATCGGTTTCGCGGGAAGCAGGATTGCGCTCGCGACACTCTTGGGCGGCATTGCCGGCGGCCTGGGCGGCTTCTTCCTGCAGTGGTATTCGGCCGTGGTCTCGTATCCGGTGAACGTCGGCGGGCGGCCGCTCGACAGCTGGCCCGAGTTCATCCCGGTCACCTTCGAGACGACGGTGCTCTTCGCGGCGGTCACGGCGGTCGTCGCGATGCTGGCAGGGAACGGCCTTCCGCGCCTTCGCCACCCGGTGTTCGAGGCGCCGCATTTCGATCACGCGACGCGGAACCGCTTCTTCCTGTGCCTCCTCGCGGACGACGAACGCTTCGAAGCGGATTCCGCGCGCCGCTTCCTCGAGGGCATCGAGCCGATCCGCGTGGTGGAGGTTCCGGCGTGCGAGTGACGGCATGGGTCCCCGACGTCCCGGGGACGACAAGAGCGCTCGCGGTGTTCGTCACCGCGATGGCTCTTGTCGGCTGCGAAAAGCTCGCGCGCAACATGTACGACGGGGCGAAGGAGAAGCCGCTGAGGCCAAGCGCGTCGTTCGACGATGGCAGCTCCTCGCGGCCCCGGGTCGACGGGACGATCGAGCATGCGCGCGGAATCCTCGCCGCCACCTCGGGCGGGCGGGTGGGGCGCGAGGCGGAGGACCGCCGGCTCGCGGCGGAGCGCGCGAGGGCGATTCCGTACCCGGTCGACATGGCGCTCCTCGCCCGCGGCCGCGAGCGCTTCGACATCTACTGCGCGCCGTGCCACAGCCCCGTGGGCGATGGCGACGGGATGATCGCGCGCCGCGGGTTCCCGCATCCGCCGTCGTACCACAGCGACCGGCTGCGAAACGCGCCGGACCGGCACTTCTACGACGTGATCACGAACGGCTACGGCGTCATGTATCCGTACGGCGATCGCGTGGCGCCGGAGGACCGCTGGGCGATCGTGGCCTACATCCGCGCGCTGCAATTGAGCCAGGATCCGCCGCGGCAGGCGCCCGTGCCGGGGAAACCGCAATGACGGCCCTCCTGCAGTCCTATCTCTTCGCGTGGCTCTTCCTGCTCTCCGTCTCGCTGGGGGCTCTCGCCAACCTCATGGTGCATTCGCTCACCGGCGGCCGATGGGGCGAGCCGGTGCGCCCCGCCTGGATCGCGGCGGCGCGCCTCCTGCCCCTCGTGGCGCTCCTCTTCGTCCCGATCCTCCTCGGGATGCCGCGGCTCTATCCGTGGGTCGAGTCGCCCGGCGCCTATCTCAACGCGCCGTTCTTCGCGGCCCGCTCGATCGCGTACCTCGCGATCTGGATCGTGCTCGGGGCCGCATTCCTGCGCGCCGACCGGGCGAGCGTGGATCCCGCGAGCGGCGGAAGCGCGGGAGCGCAGCGGATCGCGGCCGCGGGCCTCATCGTCTACGGGCTCACGGTCTCGCTCGCGGCCGTGGACTGGATCGCGTCCCTCACGCCGCACTGGTATTCGAGCGCGTTCGGCCTCGTGATCGGCACGGGCCAGATGCTCGCGGGCGCGGCCTTCGGCGTCGCGGCGGCCTCCGGATCGTTCGGCGCGCTCGCCCGCGTGCCGCGCCCCGCGGGCGACGAGCCGACGCGGCTGCGTTTCCACGACCTGGGGAACCTGCTCCTCATGTACGTGCTCACCTGGGCGTACCTCGCGTACACGCAGTTCCTCATCATCTGGTCCGAGAACCTGCCGCACGAGATCCGCTGGTACGTGCCGCGCGTGCAGACCGGCTGGGCCGCGCTCGGCATCTTCCTCGTGGCGTTCCACTTCTTCCTCCCGCTGCTGATCCTCCTCTCGCGCACGGCCAAGCGCTCGCCGGCGCTGCTGGGCGCCATCGCGATGGGCCTTCTCCTCGCGCATCTCGCCGACGCGTTCTGGCTCGTCGTCCCGACGTTCCGCACCGCCGGCTTCGCGATCTCGTGGACGGACATCCTCGCGCTCGTGGTCCTCGCAGGCGTGTGGGGTTGGGCGTGGCGGCGCATGTCCGCGGGCGGCCGCGCGGTATCCGGAGAGCGCGCCCATGGCTGAGTCCCGGGAGACGGCGCTGCACGAGGCCGCCACGCTTTCGCTCCGCGGCATCGCGGTGGGCGGCGGCGTGATCGCGGCGGGCATCGCGCTCGCGATCGCCGTGCCCTGGCTCGTGCTCGCGAAGGCGAAGGTCCCGGATTACGCGCCCAACGACGCGGCGCGCCCGGCGATTCGCGGCCCCATCCAGGAGACGGCGCCGCTCGAGGACGTCGGCGCCTTCCGCCGCGAGAAGATGCGCTACCTGGAAAGCGGCGGCATCGATCCCGCCACGGGCCGGCCGCACATCCCGATCGAGCGGGCGATGGAGATCCTCGCCGCGCGCGCATCGCCTCCTCCGGGAGCGAAGCGATGAGCGCGGGGAGGGGATTGGCCTTCGCCGCGGCGGTCTTCCTCACCGCGCTTGGCGCCCGGGCGCATGCACATGGGCCGGATCCCGCAGAGGGCGTCGCCTTCGAGCCGCGCCTGGGCGCCCGGCTTCCGATGCGCCTCGCGTTCACCGACGAGGCCGGGCGCGACCTTCCGCTCGGCCAGGTGCTCGACGGAAAGCCCGCGGTGCTCGTGATGGGCTACCTCGCCTGCAAGGACCTGTGCCCGACCACGCTCGCGGGCGTGACGCAAGCGCTGGACGCGAGCGGGCTCGCGCCCGGCCGCGACTACCGCGCGCTCTTCGTGAGCATCGACCCCCGCGAGTCGGCGGCGGACCTCCTCCGCGAGAAGGATGCGCGGATCGCGGCGGCCTCGCGCGGCGCCTGGGCATTCCTGCGCGGCGACCCGCCCGCCGTCGCGCGGCTCGCGAGCGCCGAGGGCTTCCGCTACCGGTACGAGCCCGGTCACGATGCGTTCGCCCATCCGGCCGGCTTCACCGTGATCACGCCGGACGGCGTCGTCTCTCGCGATTTTCCCGGGGTGCGATTCGATCCCCAGGCGGTCGCGACGGCGCTTCGCGAAGCGGGGCAGGGCGACGTCGGCCCTCCCGCGAGCCCGCTCCTCCTCCTCTGCTACCACTTCGATCCGGCCACGGGACGCTACACGCTGAGGATCCTGGACATCCTCAACGTCGCGATCGCCGTGTTCCTGGCGGGCGCCGCGGCGTGGGCGTGGCGGCTGCGCGTGCGAAGGCGGCGGCCATGAACGAGCGCGCCGGCTGGCTCCTTCCCGCCGCCTCGGACGCGGCGGTGCGCGTCGACCGCATCTTCCTCGTCCTCCTCGCCGTGACGAGCGTGGTCGCGATCGCGATCGCCATCGTGGTCGTGGTCTTCTGCATCCGCTATCGCCGCTCGGCGCGGGTGGACCGCTCCAACGCGCCGGTGAACAAGCGCTGGCTCGAATACGCGTGGACCGCGACGCCGATGGCGATCTTCCTCGGCTTCTTCGCGTGGGGCGCGGTGGTCTACGCGGGCTTCTACGGACGCGCCGCGGGTGCGATGCCGATCTTCGTCGTGGGCAAGCAATGGATGTGGCGGGTGGAGCATCCCAACGGCCGCCGGGAGATCGACGAGCTCCACGTCCCGCTCGGGCAGAAGGTGCGGCTGGTCTTCGCGACCGAGGACGTGATCCACAGCTTCTACATCCCCGCGTTCCGCATGAAGCAGGACGCGGTGCCGGGCCGCTATACGGAGGTCACGCTCACGCCCACGCGGCTGGGCACGTACGAGATGCACTGCACCGAGTACTGCGGCACCGATCATGCCCGGATGGGCGGGCGCGTGATCGTGATGCGCCCGGAGGACTTCGCCCGCTGGCTCACCGAGGGGGGCGAGCGGACGACCATGGCGGCGCGCGGATTCGACGCGTTCCGCCGCCTCGGCTGCAGCGGCTGCCACGATCCTCGCTCCACCGTCCACGCGCCCGACCTCGCGGGGCTCTATGGCCGCACGGTCCACCTGCAGGACGGACGCACGGTGGTCGCGGACGACGCCTACATCCGCGACTCGATCCTGCTGCCCAAGCGCGACGTCGTGGCCGGCTTCGAGCCGATCATGCCGAGCTTCCAGGGCCAGGCGACGGAGGAGGACATCCTCGACCTCATCGCGTACCTCAAGTCGACGGGCGGAGGGCGGCCGTGAGCTACCTCACGGACGGCTACACGCTGGGCTCGTGGCTCGCGACCCGCGACCACAAGCGGATCGGCATCCTCTACGCGATCACGATCACGCTCTTCTTCTTCCTGGGCGGGGCCGCGGCGACGATCATCCGCCTGGAGCTCGCCACCCCCGCGGGGGACCTCGTGAGCGCGGACACGTACAACAAGCTCTTCACCGTCCATGGGGTCGTGATGGTCTGGTTCTTCCTCATTCCGTCGATCCCCGCGACGCTGGGAAATTTCCTGGTCCCGCTCATGATCGGCGCCAAGGAGGTCGCGTTTCCGAGGCTGAACATCCTCTCCTGGTACATCTACGTGCTGGGCGGCCTCTTCACCGTGGCGATGCTCATCGCCGGCGGCGTCGACACCGGCTGGACCTTCTACACGCCGTTCTCCACCATGTTCTCGAATACGCACGTGATCGCCGCCGCGGCGGGCGTCTTCATCGTGGGCTTCTCGTCGATCCTCACGGGGCTCAACTTCATCGTCACCGTCCACCGGATGCGCGCCCCCGGCATGACGTGGTTTCGCCTCCCGCTCCTCGTGTGGGCGCTCTACGCGACGAGCTTGATCCTCGTCCTCGCCACCCCCGTGCTCGCGATGACGCTCACGCTGATGGCGCTGGAGCGGGTGCTGCACATCGGCATCTTCGACCCGGCGCTGGGCGGCGACCCGCTCCTCTTCCAGCATCTCTTCTGGTTCTACTCGCACCCGGCGGTCTACATCATGGTGCTGCCGGCGATGGGCGTGGTGAGCGAGATCATCACCTGCTTCGCGAGGAAGCGGATCTTCGGCTACCGGTTCATGGCCTACGCGATCCTCGGGATCGCGGCCTTCGGCTTCCTCGTGTGGGGCCACCACATGTTCGTCTCCGGGCAGTCCGTGTACGCCGGGATGGTCTTCTCGATGCTCTCGTTCATGGTGGCCGTGCCTTCCGCGATCAAGGTGTTCAACTGGACGGCGACGCTCTACAAGGGATCGATCGAGTTCTCGGCCCCGATGCTCTACGCGCTGGGCTTCGTGGGACTCTTCACGATCGGCGGCATGACGGGGCTTTACCTCGCGACGCTCGCCGTCGACGTGCATCTCACCGACACCTACTTCGTGATCGCGCATTTCCACTACATCATGGTGGGCGGCTCGGTCATGGCGTACCTGGGCGGCATCCACTACTGGTGGCCCAAGATCACCGGGCGGCTCTACCCGCAGGCGTGGGGACGGGTCGCGGCGCTCGTGATCTTCTTCGGATTCAACCTCACGTTCTTCCCGCAATACATCCTGGGCTACCTCGGGATGCCGCGCCGATACCACGAGTACGCGCCGGACCTGCAGCTCCTGAACGTGCTCTCGTCGGGCGGGGCCTCGATCCTCGCGGTGGGCTACCTGCTGCCGCTCGCGTACCTGGGCTGGTCGTTCTTCAAGGGGCCGCCCGCCGGCCCGAATCCGTGGCACGCGAAGGGACTCGAGTGGACGACCTCCTCGCCTCCGCCCACGGAGAATTTCCGCGACGTGCCGGTGGTGACCGAGGCACCCTACGCCTACGACCCGGAGGAACCGGTGCGATGAGCGCGCGTCCCTCGCCGATACCGGGCGCCGTTCCCGTGGACATCGCGTGGCGCCGCGAGACCGATTCCCTCGGCATGTGGATCTTCCTCGCGACGGAGGTGATGTTCTTCGGCGTGCTCTTCCTCGCGTACGCCCATGCACGGCTCGCCGATCCGGCGGGATTCGGGATCGCGAGCCGGCTCACGCACGAGTGGCTGGGCACGATCAACACGGCGATCCTCCTCACGAGCAGCCTCACGATGGCGCTCGCCGTGCGCTGCGGCTGGGCGGGCGAGCGGCGATCGGTGATCCGGCTCCTGTGGGTCACGGCCGCGCTCGGCGCCGCGTTCATCGCCGTGAAGGGCCTCGAGTACTCGCTCGAGTGGCGCGACGGCCTGGTCCCCGTCCTGCGCTTCACGTACGCCGGCAGCCATGCCGAAGCGGTGGAGCGGTTCTTCTTCCTCTACTTCGCGATGACCGGCGTGCATGCCGTCCATCTTTCGATCGGCGTGGCGCTCGTGGCCTGGCTCGCGGTGCGCGACCGCGATCCCTCCCACCCCGTCCGCCGGCGCGAAACCGCCGAATGCCTGGGCCTCTACTGGCATTTCGTGGACGCCGTCTGGATCTTCCTCTACCCGCTCGTCTACCTCGTGGAGCTCTGGCGATGAACTCGCCCCCGCCCATCCGGGTCTACCTTTTTACCTGGCTCGCCCTGATGGCGCTCCTGGCGGCGACGTTCACGGCAGCCCATTTCCGCCTGGGGCCCGCGAACACCGCCGTGGGCCTCGCCATCGCGGCCGCCAAGGCCGGGCTCGTCGGGCTCTTCTTCATGCACCTGCGGCGGGCGTCGGCGCTCATCGCGATCTTCGCGGTCGGCGCGCTCTTCTGGATCGCGATCCTGTTCGGCCTGAGCGGCACGGACTATGCGACGCGCCAGGTCTCGCCGGCGCCCTGGACCGCGCCGGACGGCCACTGAATGGAGGCAGGCATGCGCAATCCCCGGATCGTAGTCGTGAGCGGAGCGTCGGCCGGCATCGGGCGCGCGACGGCGCGGCGCTTCGCGCGGGCCGGCTGGCGGGTCGCCGTCTTCGCGCGCGGGAGCGACGGCCTTGCCGCCGCCTGCCGCGAGATCGAGGAGGCCGGCGGCCAGGCGCTCGCGATCCCGCTCGACGTGGCGGACGCGGCGGCCCTCGATGCGGCCGCGGAGCGCGTCGAGCGCGAGTGGGGGCCCATCGACGTCTGGATCAACAACGCGATGGTCACGACCTACTGCGAGTTCCTCGACATGCCGCCGGAAGACTTCCGCCGCGCGACGGAGGTCACGTACCTGGGTTCGGTCTGGGGCATCCGCGCGGCGTTGAAGCGCATGGTCCCTCGCGATCGCGGGACGATCGTCCAGGTGGGAAGCGCGCTCGCGTACCGCTCGATCCCGCTGCAGAGCGCGTATTGCGGCGCGAAGAGCGCGCTCCGCGGGTTCATCGATTCCCTCCGCTCGGAGCTTCTGCACGGCAAGAGCCGCGTGCACCTCACGATGGTGCAGCTCTCCGCATTCAACACGCCGCAGTTCGATTGGGGGAAGAGCTGCATCCCGAAGCAGCCGCAACCCGTGCCGCCGATCTTCCAGCCGGAAGTCGCCGCCGAAGGCATCTACTATGCCGGGACGCATCGCCGGCGGGAGCTCTGGGTGGGCTGGCCGGCGGTGAAGGCGATCCTCGCCACGCGCGTCTTCCCCGGACTCCTCGACCGCATCCTCGCGAAAGCGGGCTACGACGGGCAGCACACCGACGAGCCGCTGCCCCCCGGCCGCCGGGATAACCTCTACCGGCCCGTGCCGGGCGATCACGGCGCGCACGGCCGCTTCGACGCGCGCGCGCTGCCGCGGAGCACCCAGCTCTGGCTCAACATGCACCGCGGCGCGCTCCTCGCTTCAGCGGCGGCGATCGTGGGGCTCGGGGCGCTCGCATGGCGCAGGAGGCTCAAGTGAAGCCGATCGGATCCACGCTCTGGGCGATCGCCGAGGGTTACATCCCGCCATCCGGCACCGAAGGCTCGCGCGAGCTGGAAAGCCACGAGACCGCGTGCATCCTCAACGCGGGCGACGCCGATGCGCACGTGCGGATCACGATCTTCTTCCGCGACCGCGAGCCGGTCGGCCCCTACCGGGTCACGGTCGCCGCGCGGCGGACGCTCCACCTGCGCTTCAACGACCTCTCCGACCCCGCCCCGGTGCCGAGGAACACCGACTACGCGAGCGTGATCGAGTCGGACGTGCCGATCGTGGTCCAGCACACGCGGCTCGACTCGCGGCAAGCGGCGCTGGCGCTCCTCACCACGATGGCCTATCCCGCGGCCTAGAGTGGACATCCCCGGCGACTTCCCGGAGATCGGCGACTATGCGTTGATCGGCAATTGCCGGACGGCGGCGCTCGTCTCCCGCCGGGGCTCGGTCGAATGGATGTGCGTGCCGAACTTCTCCGGGGCGTCGCTCTTCGGAGCGATCCTCGACCGGGGCGCCGGGCATTTCGCCATCGCGCCCACGGGCGACTACGAGGCGAAGCGCCGCTACGAGGGCCCGACCAACGTGCTTCGAACTACCTTCCAGTCCGTGCGAGGAACGGTCGAGCTCACCGATTGCCTGGTGCTGCCGGACGTGCGCGAGGCGGAGCTCTACCCGCAGCACGAGCTCCTGCGGCGCGTCGAGTGCACCTCCGGCGAGGTGGAGATCGAGGTGTCCTTCGCGCCGCGGCCGGACTACGGGCGCGTGCGGCCGGCGTTCGCGAAACGCGGCAAGCTCGGCTGGCAGATGGTGGGCTGTCCCTTCGGCGCGCTGCTCGCGACCGAGGTCGAGCTCGCGCCCGAGCCGGGAAGCGCGCGCCTCGCGGGCCGCGGGCGGTTGAAGGCCGGCGATGTCCGCTGGCTCTCGTTCGCCTACGACGAGAGCGAGGCGAGCGTGGTGCCGCCCCTCGGCGACGCGGCGGGCGATCGCCTCGAGGCGACCCTCGCATGGTGGAAGGATTGGAGCGCGCGTTGCCGCTACGAGGGCCCGCACGCCGACCTCGTGCTGCGCAGCGCGCTGGTGCTGAAGCTCCTCACCTCCGCCACGAGCGGCGCCGTGCTCGCGGCGCCCACGACGTCGCTTCCGGAGGTCGAGGGCGGGCCGCGGAACTGGGACTACCGCTTCTGCTGGATTCGCGACAGCGCGCTCGTCCTGCACGCGTTCCTGCGCCTGGGCTACCTCGACGAGGCTGAAGGGTTCCTCGAATGGCTCCTCCACGCGACGCGCCTCACGTGGCAGCGCTTCCAGGTGATGTACGACCTCTACGGCGAGGTGAAGCTGGACGAGCGGGAGCTCAAGCACCTGGGCGGCTACCGGGGTGCGAAGCCCGTGCGCGTCGGAAACGCGGCGCACGAGCAGCTGCAGCTCGACATCTACGGCGAGCTCATGGCGACGGTGCTCCGCTACGTGGAGGCGGGCGGCACGCTCGACCGGGTCGAGAGCGCCATGCTCGCGGGCGTCGGGCGCCACGTGCTCGAGCTCTGGCGGGAGCCCGACCAGGGGATCTGGGAGACGCGCCGCGAGCCCCAGCTGCACACGTTTTCGAAGGCGATGTGCTGGGTGGCACTCGACTGCGTGGGGAAGCTCGCGGAGCGCTTTCCCATGCCGATCGACGGGAAGCGCGTGGCGGCGGAATGCGAGGCGATCCGCGCGGAGATCGAGGCGCGCGGCTTCGACGCGGAGGCGGGAAGCTACATGGGCTACTACGGCGGCAAGGACACCGACGCGAGCCTCCTCCTCCTCGCGCGCTACGGCTACTGCGAGCCGGGGAATGCGCGGATGGAGGGGACCTACCGCTACATCACGAAGACGCTCTGCAGGAACGGGCTCATCCATCGCTACCCGGATGATACGAACTACGACGGCATCACCGCGCCGGAGAATGCCTTCGCGCCCTGCAACTTCTGGGCGGCCGAGTATCTCGCCAATGCCGGGCACCACGAGGAGGCGAAGAAGCTCTTCGAGCGCCTCTGCGGGTACGCGAACGACGTCGGGCTCTTCGCCGAGGAGATCGGGACGCGCAGCGGGAAGCCCGTGGGCAACTTCCCGCAGGCCTTCACGCACGTGAGCCTCATCTCGGCGGCGACCGCCCTCTACCAGGCGAAGACCGCATGAGCGGGGAGGGCGCATGACCGCGACGGCCGGCGAGATCATCGCGATCCTCATCTGGGGATTCGCCGCGACGGCGGCGCTCTCCGGCGTCATGTTCGGCGCGCAGCGCCTGGGCTACTCGCGGCTGAGCCTCCCCTTCCTCATCGGGACGATGTTCACGGGCGACCGCTCCTCCGCCCTCGCCCTGGGCCTCCTCTTCTACCTCCTGGGCGGCTGGCTCTTCGCCTTCGTCTACTACTTCATCTTCGCGAGCATCGGGAGGACCGGCTGGGAGCTGGGGCTCCTCCTGGGCGCCGTGCACGGCGCGGTGCTCCTCGTGATGCTGCTCCCGCTCCTGCCGCAGCTTCATCCCCGCATGGCGAGCGAGTACGAGGGGCCCACGCGCGGCCGGCGGCTCCAGCCGCCCGGATTCCTCGCGTTGAACTACGGGTACCGGACTCCGCTCACCACGATCTTCGCGCACGCCCTCTACGGCCTCATCCTCGGCGCCCGGCTCACCCTCACATGAGCGCCACGGCATCCGCGGAGAGGCACTCCCGGGTCGTCCTCTACGCGGGCCTCGCGGCGAACCTCCTCGTCGCGGCCACCAAGTTCGCGGCCGCGGGCTTCACCCACAGCTCGGCGATGCTGAGCGAGGCCGTCCACTCGCTGGTCGACAGCACGAACGAGGTGCTGCTCCTCTACGGCGCCCATCGCGCGAGCGCGCCGCCGGACCGCGAGCACCCGTTCGGCCACGGCCGCGAGGTCTACTTCTGGAGCTTCGTGGTCTCGCTCATGATGTTCGTGCTGGGCGCGGGCGTGTCGGTCTACGAGGGCGTGCGCCACTTCCTCGCCGCGCAGCCCGTGGAGAATCCGCTCGCGAACTACGTCGTGCTCCTCGTGGCGGGGATCTTCGAGACGGGCTCGTGGTGGATCTCCTTCCGCGAGTACCGGGTGCGGAAGGGCGAGCGCGGCTACCTGCAGGCGGCGCAGGAGACCAAGGATCCGTCCGTCGTGATCGTGTTCCTGGAGAACTGCGCTGACCTGGTCGGCATCGCGCTCGCGGCGGCGGGCATCGCCGCGTCGCAGCTATTCCACGACGGTCGCTGGGACGCGGTCGCCTCCATCGCGATCGGGCTCCTCCTCGCCGCCATCGCGGTGTTCCTCGCGCGCGAGACGAAGAAGCTCCTGATCGGGGAGGCGGCGCGCCCCTCGCTGGTGCACGCGGTCGGGCGGCTCGCGCGGCACGAGCGCGGCGTCGCCTGCTACAACGGCATGCTCACGATCCAGCTCGCGCCCCGGGAGGTGGTGGTCGCGTTGAGCCTGGATTTCGACGATGCGCTTCGCGCGAGCGAGCTGCAGGACGTGGTCTCCAGCCTCGAGGCGAACATCCGGAAGCAGCATCCCGAGGTGGTGCTCGTGCTCGTCAAGCCCCAGTCGCCGGAGAGCTACCAGAAGGCCCACGAGCGCTGGATGGCCGGTCCCTGATCCCCATCGCGAGCACTTCCGCGAGGTGGAGCGGAAGCCGTCCCGTCGCTTGGGCCACCTGCTCCCGGCAGCTGAAGCCATTGGCCACCACGAGGGTTTCCGGATCCGCCGCTCGCAGCCGGGGCAGGAGCACGCGTTCCGCGCACGCGATGGAGACGTCGTACTTGGACTTCTCGAAGCCGAACGAGCCCGCCATGCCGCAGCAGCCCGAGTCGAGCAGCTCGTAGTCCACGCCCACGCGCTCGAGCGCCTTGCCGTGCGCGTCCACGCCGAGCACGGATTTCTGGTGGCAATGGGCGTGGACGATCGCGCGGCGGCCGAGGGGCCCGGGACGGAAGCCGCCGTCGTCCGAGGCGAGCGCCTCTTCCAGGAGGACCACCTGGCGGCTCAGCCTACGCGCGCGCTCGTCGCGGAAGAAGAGATTCGGGAGCTCGTCGCGGAAGGTGCTCGCGCAGGCGGGCTCGAGGACGACCACCGGCGTGCCCTTCGCGATGTCCTCGTCCAAAGCCTCCATCACCTCGCGCAGGTAGCTTCGCGCCCGGTCGAGCATGCCGAACTCGTAGAGCGGGCGGCCGCAGCACAGGCGCCGGCCCGGGATCTCCACGTGGAAGCCCGCGGCCTCGAGGACCCGCACCGCGGCGTGCGCGGTTTCCGGATGGAAGTGGTCGTTGAAGGTATCCGGCCAGAGGATCACGCGGTGTCCGGCGGGGCTCGCGTGCCCGGCGAAGCCCGCGCGGAACGTGCGCGGGGCGAACCGCGGAACCGTGCGCGCCGGATGGATGCCCGCCACCGCCCGGGCGATGTCCGCGAAGGGACGCGCGTGGGTGAGGAAGTTGGCGAGCCCGGGCGCGAGGGACGCGATCCGCGCCCAGCGGTCGATGAGGCCGAAAGCGTACGCCGAGCGGGGCTTGAGCCTCCCCTGGTAGTGCTTCGCCATGAACTCCGCCTTGTACGTCGCCATGTCGACGTGCACCGGGCATTCGCCCTTGCAGCCCTTGCACGAGAGGCAGAGGTCGAGCGCCTCGCGGACGGCATCCGACTTCCAGCCGCCCGGAAGCGCGTCGCCGCGCAGCATCTCGAAGAGGAGGTGCGCGCGGCCCCGCGTCGAATGCGTCTCCTCCATCGTCACCTTGTAGCTCGGGCACATGACGCCCGTCTTCTTGCGGCATTCGCCCACGCCCACGCAGCGCAACGCCGCGCGCGCGAAGTCGTTCCGGTCGTCCGGATAGCGGAACTGCGTCTCCACCGCCGGCGGCGCGTAGCGCGGGCCCAGGCGCAGGTTCTGGTCCGGCGCGTAGGCGTCGACGACCTTCCCCGGATTCATCTTCCCGTCCGGATCCCAAATCCGCTTGAAGTCCCGGAACGCGCCCATGAGCTCGTCGCCGAACATGATCGGGAGGAGCGCCGCCTTCGACTGGCCGTCCCCATGCTCGCCCGAGATCGATCCGCCCAGGCTCACGACCAGGTGCGCGGCCTCGTCCAGGAAGCGGCGGAACTTCGCGACCCCCGGCGCCGTCTCGAGGTCGAAGTCGATCCGCGTATGCACGCAACCCTGGCCGAAGTGGCCGTAGAGGTCGCATTCGTAGCCGTAGCTCTCGAGGAGTGCCCGCAGCTTCCGCAGGTACTTGCCGACGCGATCCGGCGGCACGGACGAATCCTCCCACCCTTCCCAGGTGATGGGCTTCGACGGCACGTGCGCGGTGGCGCCCAGGCCCGACTTCCGCACCTCCCAGATGAGCGCCTCTTCGTGCGGGTCGTCGAAGAGCTTCATCGACGGTGCGCCCTTGCGATTCTTCAGCGCGTCCATGGCGCGGCGGGCCTTTGCGTGGGATTCGCCGCGGTCCGCGCCGCCGAATTCCACGAGGAGCCAGCCGCGGCCCTCCGGCAGCAGCTTCACGTCGTCCGGATGCAGGTGCACCGCTTTCATGTCCGCGATCAACCGGTCGTCGATGCCCTCGAGGCCGATGGGCCCGAGCTCGAGGATCTCCGGCACGTGGTCGCCCGCCTCGTAGACGCTCTCGTAGCCCAGCACGAGGAGCGAGCGGCCGGGCGGGCTGTCGACCAGGCGCACCTTCGCGCCGAGGATCATCGCGCAGGTGCCTTCGGAGCCCACGAGAGCGCGCGCGACGTTGAAGCCCTTCTCCGGGAGGAGCGCCGGCAGGTTGTACCCGGAGACGCGGCGCGGAATCGGAGGAAAGCGGCGGCGGATCTCGTCGGCATGGCGGTCGCGTAGCTCCCGCAGCGACTTGAAGATCGCTGCCTTCCGGCCTCCCGCCGCGACCGCCGCGGCGAGCTCGGCTTCGGGCGTCTCGCCCAGGAGCATCCGCGTGCCGTCGTAGGTGAGGACGTCCAGCTCGATCACGTTGTCCACCGTCTCGCCCGCCATGACGGAGTGCACGCCGCACGAGTTGTTGCCGATCATCCCGCCCAGCGTGTTGTGGTCGTGCGTGGAGGGGTCGGGGCCGAAGGTGAGGTGGTGGCGCTCCGCGGCGTTTCGCAGGTCGTCCAGGACCACGCCGGGCTGCACCCGCGCGAAACGGCCGCCCGGGTCCAGCTCGTCGATGCGATGCAGGTGCTTCGTGAAGTCGATCACGACGGCGACGTTGCAGCACTGGCCGCAGAGGCTTGTCCCCCCGCCGCGGGGGAGGACCGGCGCGCCATGCTCGCGGCAGGCGGCGACCGTGCCCACGACGTCGTCGAGCGTGCGCGGAATCACGACCCCGATCGGCACCTGGCGGTAGTTGGAGGCGTCCGTCGCGTAGAGCGCGCGGCTTCCATCGTCGAAGCGCACCTCGCCCTCGATCGCGCGGCGAAGCGCCGCCTCGAGGCTCGCGACGTCGAGCGGGGCGGGGGAACCGCGCTTGAGCGATTTGGGGTCGACGAAATGGGTGCTCATGCCGCGATCCGGAAGCGCTCGGCGTCGCGCTCGCGCAGCTCCAGGCCCAGGCCGGGGCGCGAGCGGTCCGGCGCGAGGTCGCCGTTCCGCGGCCTGGGCGCGCCCTCGAAGAGCATCGACTCGATCCGCACGTGGTCGTGGAACCACTCGAGGTGCACCGCCCGCCTGGCGGCGCAGCAGAGCGCCACGTGAAGCGCGGGCGCGCAGTGGCTCGAGAGCGGGATGCCGAAGGCGTCGGCGATCGCGGCCGCCTCCATGAAGCCGGTGACGCCGCCGCAGCGCGTGGCGTCCGCCTGGATCGCGTCGACCGCGCCGGCGGAGAGCATGCGGCGGAAGTACGCGAGATCGTAGCCGTATTCACCGGCCGCGATCGCCATGCCGGGCGGGCGCCGGTCCCTCAGGTGGCGCAGCCCCTCGAGGTCGTCCGAGGAAACGGGCTCCTCGAACCAGCGGACGTCGTCCTGGGCGAAGCGCTCCGCCTGCTCGAGGGCGACCTCGCGGGTGTAGGCGCCGTTCGCGTCCACGAAGAGGCGGGCGTCTCCGATCGCCTCGCGGGCGACGTGCACGCGCGCGGCGTCCGCGGCGGCGTCGCGCCCGACCTTCATCTTCACCGCGCAGAGGCCGTCCCGTGCCCAGCCGCCCAGCTGCTCGCGCAGCCGGTCGGTCGTATACGACGTGAAGCCGCCGCTCCCGTACGCGGGAATGGATTCGCGGGCGGCGCCGAGGAGGTCCACGAGCGCCACGCCGAGCGCGCGGGCCTTCAGGTCCCAGAGCGCGGTATCGACCGCGGAGATCGCCATCGAGCAGATGCCCGGGCGTCCGAGGTTGCGGATCGCGCGGACCATGTCGATCCACCGCGCGTTCACGCTCCACGCATCGCGGCCGATGAGGAGCGGAACCAGCTTCTCGCGGATGAGGACGGCGGTCGCGGCGTCGGCATAGGTATAGCCCAGCCCGCGATGCCCGCCCGCTTCGACGCGCACGACGACGAGCGTCGTCGCATTCCACTCGAGCGTGCCGTCCGACTCCGGCGCGTCGGTCGGGATGGTGAAGGCGTCCACCGCGAGGGCCGCGATGGGCGCCGTGGGGCGCCCGCCGTCCATGGCGTTACTTGCCCGCGGGGACGAGCGACGCCCAGACTTCCTTCGCGGAAGCCTTCACGATCCCGAGCGCGTTCGCATCCCCCTTGAGCAGAGCCTCCACGTACGCCTTCGCCTGCTTGCTGCTGATGTGCGGCGGGATCGGCGGCACGTTCGGATCCGCCATCACCTCGATCAACGTCGGCCGGTCCGCGGAGAACGCCTGTTCCCACGCGGGCCCGAGCGCATCCGGCTTCTCCACGCGGATGCCGCCGAGGCCCAGGAGCTCCGCGTAGCGCGCATACGGGAAATCCGGCACGTCCTGGGAGGCCGCGAACTTGGGATCGCCTTCCATCACGCGCTGCTCCCAGGTCACCTGGTTCAGGTCCCGGTTGTTGAGGACCATGATCGCGAGCCGCGGATCGGCCCACCGCTTCCAGTACTTCGCGATCGTGATAAGCCCGTTGATGCCGTTCATCTGCATCGCGCCATCACCCACCATGGCGACCACCGGGCAGTCCGGATTCGTGAACTTCGCCGCGATGGCGTAGGGCACTCCCGGTCCCATCGTCGCGAGGCCGCCGGAGAGCGACGCCTTCATCCCGCGCCGGATCTTCACGTCGCGGGCGTACCAGTTCGCGACCGAGCCCGAGTCCGCGGTGAGGATGCAGCGGTCGGGGAGCCGCGACGAGAGCTCCCAGAACACGCGCTGCGGGTTGATCGGGTTCGCCTCGTTCATCGCGCGCTTCTCGAGGACGCGCCACCAGCGCTCGACGTTCTCCTCGATCGCCTGGCGCCACGCGCGGTCGTCCTTTCGCTTGAGGAGCGGGATCAGCGCGCGAAGCGTCGCCTTCGAGTCGCCCACGAGCGAGAGCTCCATCGGGTAGCGCAGGCTCACCATGCGCCCGTCGATGTCGATCTGCACGCCGCGCGCCTTGCCTTCCTCCGGGAGGAACTCCGAGTAGGGGAAGGCGGAGCCCACCATGAGGAGCGTGTCGCATTCGCTCATGAGGTCCCAGCTGGGCTTCGTGCCGAGGAGGCCGATGGAGCCCGTGACGAAGGGCAGGTCGTCCGGCACCGCGGCCTTCCCGAGGAGGGCCTTCGCCACGCCCGCACCCAGGATCTCGGCGGTCTCGATCAGCTCGTCCGTCGCGTGGAGGGCGCCCGCGCCCGCGAGGATCGCGACCTTCTTGCCGGCGTTGAGGATCTCCGCGGCCTTCTCGAGCGCGGAGCTTTCGGGAACCTTGCTGTGGAGCGCGAGGCCGATGCCGGAGTGGACGGTGCCGTGCTCGCGCGGGGGCGTCTCGATGGCTTCCTCATCCTGCAGGTCGCTCGGGATGATGATGCAGGTGACCGCGCGATGCTCGAGCGCGATCCGCACGGCCCGGTCGACCAGGTGGCGCATCTGCTCGGGCGTCGTCGCCATGTGGACGTACTCGTTCGCCACGTCCTTGAAGAGCGAGATGAGGTCCACTTCCTGCTGGTAGTCGCCGCCGAGGGACTCGCGCTTCTGCTGGCCCACGATCGCGAGCACGGGCTGGTGGTCCGCCTTCGCGTCGTAGAGGCCGTTCAAGAGGTGGATCGCGCCGGGACCGGAGGTCGCCAGGCACACGCCGATCTCGCCGCTGAACTTCGCGTGGGCGCAGGCCATGAATGCCGCGAGCTCCTCGTGGCGCGCCTGGATGAAGTCGATCTCGTCGTTCCTGCCGAGCGCGCCCATGATCCCGTTGATGCCGTCGCCCGGGTAGCCGTAGATCCTGCGGATGCCCCACGCGTGAAGGCGCTTCAGCATGAAATCCGCGACGGTCTGGGCCATGGAGGTCTCCGGAAGGAATGAAGCGCGCGTCGCCGGACGGCTGGCACGGAGGCTTGCAGGTTAGAGGTCGTCGGTTCGGTCGGGTTCCTATGCGTCGCTGGCGACGCTTGGAGCCTAGCGAGGTAAGCCGATTGGCTCATCGTACGTAATAGGACAAAATGGATGCGCGGACGATACGGCCTTCCGGACAAAGAACCCGCGCTCGTCAACTCTTCCGGAGCCGTCATGCGTCATCAATCGACCCGAAAATACGATTCCATTCTTGTCGAAGCGGTTCGAAATTCGGTATCAATCGCCGGTGTGCTGCGCGAGCTTAAAATGCGCGTAGGTGGCGGCAACTACCGTACAATCAAGCGCGCCGTGAAGGACCTGAATCTCGATATTTCGCATTGGACTGGGAAAGGGCATCGCAAAGGCAGCTCCGCTCCTGTCGTCGCGCCCAGGCCTTTGATGCAGCTGCTGGCGCGCGGAGTGCAGTACCATTCGCACAAATTGCGGCTGCGCCTAATTGCAGAAGGTATCCTTGCGGAGCGGTGTGAAGGGTGTCGCTTGACGGAATGGCAAGGCCACCCGATTCCGCTCGAGCTCGATCACCGCGATGGCGATCGTGACAATAACGAGTTACGCAACCTGCGCCTTCTTTGTCCCAACTGTCACGCCATGACGCCCACTTACCGAGGACGTAACAAGAGCAGGATTAATCGCTGACCTCCGCCCGGGTGGTGGAACGGTATACACCGGGCGCTTAAAACGCCCCGCCGAAAGGCATGTCGGTTCGAATCCGGCCCCGGGCACCAATCCTTGGCGAGCGGCAGCAAGACAACGAACGCGGCGCCTCGAACGCCGCATGCGGAGGGGAAACACCACATGCGACTCCTGACGGCCGCGCTTCTCTCGATCCTCCTCGCCGTCGCCGCGACCGGCGTTTCGGCCGCGCCGCTCGCGCCCGAGCTGCCCCCCGGCCTCCAGGTGCCCGCCGATGCGCGCCCCGGCCCCGCGTTCGACATCGACAAGGCGACCGCCGCGTATCTCGGCTTGTTATCGCCGGCCCAGCGCGAGCGCTCGGACGCCTACTTCGAAGGCGGTTACTGGATCGGCTTCTGGGCGCTCGTCTACGGGTTGGGCGTGTCCTTCGTGCTTCTCGCGACGGGCCTCTCGGTGCGCATGCGCGATGCCGCCGAGCGCGTGAGCCGCCGCCCGTGGCTCTCGACGCTGCTCTATGCGCTCATGTGGATCGCGGTGAGCTTCCTCCTCACGTTCCCATTCTCGATCTACGCGGATTTCGTCCGCGAGCACCAGTACGGGCTTTCGGAGCAGCCGTTCGGAAGCTGGCTCGCGGACCAGCTGAAGGGGCTGGGCGTCCAGCTCGTGCTCACGCCGATCGTCCTCGTCGCGATCTACGCCGCCGTGCGCCGCGCGGGCGCGCGGTGGTGGACGTGGGCGACCGCGATCTTCTTCGCGTTCAACGTCCTCACGGCGATGATCGCGCCGGTCTTCATCGCGCCGCTCTTCAACCACTACCAGCCTCTGCCGCCGGGGCCGGTGCGCGATGCGGTGCTCTCGCTCGCCCGCGCGAACGAGGTCCCGACCGACCACGTCGAGTGGTTCGACGCCTCGAAGCAGACGACGCGGATCAGCGCCAACGTCTCCGGCCTCTGGGGCACCACGCGCCTTTCGCTCAACGACAACCTGCTCAAGCGGACGTCGCTTCCGGAGGTGAAGGCGGTGCTGGGCCACGAGATGGGGCACTACGTGATGCATCACCCGCTTCGGTTCGCCGTGTACCTGACGCTCGTCTTCGGGATCGCCTTCGCGCTCCTGCACGTGGCGTTCGATCGCGCGCTCGCGCGGTGGGGCCGGCGCTGGCGCCTGCGCGACCGGACGGATCCGGCGGCGTTGCCGCTCGCGGCCGCGATCCTCTCGGTGATCCTCTATCTCGCGGGCCCGCTCGTGAACGGCATCGTCCGGCAGGCCGAGAACGAGGCGGACGCCTACGGCCTCAACGCCGCCCGGGAACCGTATGGCTTTGCGATGGTGTCGATGCGGCTCTCGACGTACCGGAAGATCGAGCCCGGGCCGCTCGAGGAGGTCCTCTTCTTCGATCACCCGAGCGGCTACGAGCGCGTGCGGCGCGCGATGACGTGGCTGCGGGAGAATCCTTCGGTGGAATCCGCCGCCGCGCGCTGAGGTCAGGCGCCGCTGAAAGCCGGATCGAAGCCATGGACCGCATAGCCCTTGAGGATGATCTCCGTCAGCACGAAGGTCACGAACGCGCGATCCCGGGCTTCCTCCCCGAACGCGTAGCGGCATCGAAACGGATCGAGCCGAAGCGCCACCAGCTCGTCGAGGAGAGGGATCGTCGTCGCGGCGGCGACGCTGCGAAGCGTCACGAATACTCCCGGCGCGACCGTGCTTTGGTACGTGTCCATGTCCATGCGCGAACCTCGCTGGAAGACCCGTTCCCCTTTGGCGGAGCAAGATGCAGGACGATGGCCCAGCATGCGCCGGGAGGCGCATCGCCGCTACGCGCCATTGGAGGCAGCGCGTAGCTCGGGAGCCCCCGCGGGGTAAGCGAATGTGCGGTTCCGAACACCCGGCGTGCGACGGCCTAGGCGGCCACCGGCGCCACCGCCAGCGCCTCCGCCATCCGCTCGACCGCCTTCCGGATGTTCTCCATCGACGTGGCGAAGGAGATGCGCAGGTAGCCTTCGGCGCCGAACGCGGAGCCGGGAACCGCCGCGACGGCCTTCGGCTGCGTGAGGAGGTACTCGCAGAGCGCGATATCGGTGGGGGCCGCGAGCTTCCCGGCCTTGTGCAGCTTCTGGATGGCCTCGCGGCAGTCCGGGAATGCGTAGAAGGCGCCCGTGGGTTGAAGGCATTTCACGCCGGGAATGCGATTCAACGCCTCGGCCACGTACTTGCCGCGCTCCTTGAACGCCTTCACCATCGGCTCGATGCACGACTGGTCGCCGGAGAGCGCCGCCTCCGCCGCGTACTGCGAGATCGACGCCGGGTTCGACGTGCTGTGGGACTGCACGTTCTCCATCGCGTCGATGAGCTCCTGCGGGCCGCCGCAATAGCCGATCCGCCAGCCCGTCATCGCGTACGCCTTCGAGACGCCGTTCATCACGACCGTCTGCCCGTAGAGCTCCGGGCACACGTTCACGATGTTCACGAACTTCGAGCCGTCGAGCAGGATGTGCTCGTACATGTCGTCGCTCGCGATGATGATCCGCGGGTGCTTGCGCAGCACCGCGCCCAGCGCCTTCAGCTCGTCCGCCGTGTACGTCGCGCCGGTCGGGTTGGACGGGCTGTTGATCCAGATGAGCCTGCTTTTCGGCGTGATCGCGGCCTCGAGCTGGCGCGGCGTGATCTTGAAGCCCTGGTCGATGCCCGCCTGGATGAAGACCGGCTTCGCGTTCGCCATCTGCGCCATGTCCGGGTACGAGACCCAGTAGGGCGCCGGGACGATCGCCTCGTCGCCCGGATTGAGGAGCGCCATGCAGAGGTTGAAGGAGGTCTGCTTCCCGCCGCACGAGACGAGGATCTGCTTCTCCGTGTAGTCGAGGCCGTTCTCGCGCTTGAACTTGGCGATGATCGCCTTCTTGAGCGAGGGCGTGCCGCCCGCGGCGGTGTACTTGGTGAAGCCCTTGTTCATCGCGGCGACGGCTGCGTCCTTGATGAACTGCGGGGTGTCGAAATCCGGCTCGCCGGCGCCCATGGCGATCACGTCCTTCCCCTCCGCCTTGAGCTTGGCGGCCTTCGCGGAAACCGCGAGGGTGGGGGAGGGCTTGATGACCTTCAGGCGGTCTGCGGCGAGGGACATGGAATTCTCCGGCTCGGGGGTGGAAAAGCGCGCGAACCCCCCTATTTTAAAGGGATGTTGCGGTGCGGCATAGCCCGCAAAACCGCTAAAATAACCGGTTGTCCCCGAAAGAACCGCCCCTCCATGGACGTCGTGACGTTCCCCGATAGCCCGTTTCGCCTGCACCAGGGCTTCGCCCCCGCGGGCGACCAGCCGCAGGCCATCGACAAGCTGGTCGAAGGCCTCGCGGACGGCCTCGCCTACCAGACGCTCCTCGGCGTCACCGGCTCCGGCAAGACGTACACGATGGCGAACGTCATCGCGCGCACCGGGCGCCCGGCGCTCGTGATCGCCCCCAACAAGACGCTCGCCGCCCAGCTCTACTCGGAGTTCCGGGAGTTCTTCCCCGAGAACGCCGTCGAATACTTCGTCTCGTACTACGACTACTACCAGCCCGAGGCGTACGTCCCCTCGCGCGACCTCTACATCGAGAAGGATTCCTCGATCAACGAGCACATCGAGCAGATGCGGCTCTCGGCGACGAAGAGCGTGCTCGAGCGGAAGGACACGATCATTGTGGCGACCGTCTCGTGCATCTACGGCATCGGCGACCCGGACGACTACCAGGACATGCGCCAGGTGCTCCGGGAGAAGGACCCGGTGCCCCAGCGCGAGCTCCTCGCGCGTCTCGCGGGCATGCAGTACACCCGGAACGACATCGACTTCCGCCGGGGCACTTTCCGGGTCCGGGGGGACACCATCGACGTCTTCCCGGCCGAGAACAGCGAGCAGGCGCTGCGCGTGGCGCTCTACGACGACGTGATCGAGTCGCTCACGCTCTTCGATCCGCTCACGGGCGAGCTCCTGCACCGGATCCCGCGCTTCACGCTCTACGCGAAGAGCCATTACGTGACGCCGCGCCAGACGGTGCTGCGCGCGATCGAGACCATCAAGGTCGAGCTGCGCGAGCGCCTGGCCGAGTTCCAGGCCCAGGGAAAGCTCCTCGAGCTCCAGCGCCTGCAGCAGCGCACGCACTTCGACCTCGAGATGATGAACGAGCTGGGCTTCTGCAAGGGGATCGAGAACTACACGCGCCACCTCTCCGGCCGCGCGCCCGGCGAGCCGCCGCCCACGCTCATCGACTATCTCCCGGCGGACGCGCTGATCGTGATCGACGAGAGCCACGTCACCGTCCCGCAGATCGGCGGGATGTTCAACGGCGACCGCTCGCGCAAGCAGACGCTCGTGGACTACGGCTTCCGGCTTCCCTCCGCGCTCGACAACCGCCCGCTCAAGTTCGAGGAGTTCGAGCGGCAGGTGAAGCAGGCGATCTTCGTCTCCGCCACGCCCGCGGACTACGAGAAGAGCCACTCCGGGCAGGTCGTGGAGCAGGTGGTGCGGCCGACGGGACTCGTCGATCCGACGGTCACGCTGCGCCCCGCGTCCTCCCAGGTGGACGACCTCCTCTCGGAAGTGGCGAAGCGGGTGAAGCTGAACGAGCGCGTGCTCGTGACCACGCTCACCAAGCGCATGGCGGAGGACCTCACCGACTATCTCGCGGAGCACGGCGTGAAGGTGCGCTACCTGCACTCGGACATCGACACCGTCGAGCGGGTCGAGATCATCCGCGACCTGCGGAAAGGCCTCTTCGACGTGCTGGTCGGGATCAACCTGCTCCGCGAAGGGCTCGACATCCCGGAGGTCTCCCTCGTGGCGGTGCTCGACGCCGACAAGGAGGGGTTCCTGCGCTCCGGGCGATCGCTCATCCAGACGATCGGCCGCGCCGCGCGGCACATCAACGGCACGGCGATCCTCTACGCGGACCACATGACGGACTCGATGAAAACCGCGATCGGGGAGACGGATCGCCGGCGCGCGAAGCAGGTCGCGTTCAACCTCGCGCACGGCATCGAGCCCAAGGGCATCTCCAAGCGCATCAAGGACATGATCGACGGCGTCTACGACCCGGATTCCGCGCGCGAGGTGCGCAAGGCCGCGGAGGAGGAAGCGAAGTACGACTCGCTCTCGGAGAAGCAGCTCGACCAGCGCATCCGCAAGCTCGAGAAGGAGATGCTCGATGCCGCGCGGAACCTCGAGTTCGAGCGCGCGGCGAGCCTGCGCGACGAGCTGAAGACGCTGCGCGACCGGTTGATGGCCGTCGGGGGCGAGCCGTGAGCGGGGGCAAGGTCTCCATCCTGGTCGTCTGCACGGGCAACATCTGCCGCTCGCCCACGGGTGAGGGCGTGCTGCGGCACCTCGTCGAGAAGCGCGGGCTTTCGGACCGGGTGAAGGTCGAATCGGCCGGCACGCACGACTACCACGTGGGCGAAGGCCCGGATCCGCGCAGCGTCCGCCACGCGGCGAAGCGCGGCTACGACCTCTCGGCGCTTCGCGCCGCGCAGGTGGGCGCGCGCGACTTCCACGAGCACGACTACATCCTCGCGATGGACCGCGGGCACCTGCGGATGCTGCGCTCGATCGCGCCGAAGGATGCGAAGGCGCGCGTGGGCCTCTTCCTCGAGGCGAGCGCGCGGTGGAAGGGCGAGGACGTGCCGGACCCGTACTACGGCGGAGTCGAGGGATTCGAGCGCGTGCTGGACATGGTCGAGGAGGCCGCCGGGCGCTGGCTGGATCGCATCGAGGCCGAGCTCGAGCCCTCCCGCTTCCGGCTCCAGAATCCGCGCTGACGCGCGTCCCCGCCGTTTCGGCGAGAATGGGGCCATGACCACGCCCAAGCCCCCGCCGCTCTTTCCCGCCTTCCTCGATCTTCGCGAGAAGCCCGTCGTCGTGGTGGGCGGGGGCGAGGTCGCCGAGCGCAAGGTGAAGTCGCTCCTGCGCTGCGGCGCGCGCATCACGTTGGTGGCCCCGGAGGTCACGGATCGCCTCGCGGCCCAGGCCCACGAGGGCACGATCGCCCATCGCGTGAAGCGCTTCGACGAGAGCGACCTCCACGGCGTGCGCATGGCGGTCGCCGCCACGGACGACCCGATGGTGAACGAGAACGTGGGACGCGCGGCGAGCGACCTCGGGATCCTCGTGAACGTCGCCGACGATCCGGCGCTCTCCTCGTTCCTCATGGCCGCGGCGGTCGAGCGCGGTCCGGTGCAGGTGGCGATCTCCACGTCGGGCACCTCGCCCGCGCTCGCGCGCCGGCTGCGCGCGAGGATCGAAGGCGCGGTGCCGGAGGGCTTCGGGACGCTCGCCGCGCTCGCGGGACGCTTCCGCGCCGAGGCGATCGAGCGCTTGCCGGACCCGCGCGCAAGGCGCCGCTTCTGGGAGCGCGTGATGGAAGGGCCGATCGCAGCCCTGGCGCTCGAAGGGCGCGAGACCGAGGCGCGCGACGCGCTCCAGCGCGAGCTCAACCTCGAGGCGGACGCGGCCGCGAAAAACGCGGGCTGATGGCGGGCCTTCTCGCCGGCGCCCGCGCCGTCGCGTTCGACCTCGACGGGACGCTCGTGGACAGCGCGCCGGACCTCGCGGCCGCGGCGAACGCGATGCTCGTCGGAGAGGGGCTGCCGCCATTGGCCGAGGCGCGGGTCGCCGCGGCGATCGGCGACGGCATCGACGCGCTCGTCGCCCGCGTGCTGGAGGAAAGCGCCGGCCACGCCCCGGACGCGCAGACCGTGGCTCACGCGGCGCACCGCTTCCGCGAGCTCTACGCGCGCGACGTCTTCACCGCGAGCCGCGTCTTTCCCGGGGTACGCGAAGGCCTGGAGCGCCTCGCGGCGCTCGGGCTTCCGGTGGGCTGCGTCACGAACAAGGCACGCGTCTTTACCGCGAAGCTACTCGACCTCGCCGGGCTCGCGAGCCGGCTCGCGTTCGTGGAGTGCCCGGAGACGCCCGGGCAAAGGAAGCCCGCGCCATTCCTGCTTCTCAAGGCATGCCGGGATCTCGGCATCGCGCCGGGCGAGCTGCTCTACGTGGGGGATTCGGCGCTCGACGTCGCGGCCGCGCGGGCTGCGAGAAGCGCTGTCGTGCTGGTGGACTATGGGTACAACCGCGGGCGGGCCGCGGCGGAAGAGGGTGCCGACGCGGTCATCGGGAGCCTCGAGGATCTCGCGGGAACGCGTGGCGGCGGACCGTCCTAGGCGTCTCTTCCCCGAGCGAGCCACCGTCGGTTTCCCACCGGCAAAGGCCGGCCTTCTCGAGCACGCGAGCGGCGGAACGCACGCGCCACGCACGGCCCGTGCGCGGCGCCGCGCCGGGCCCGAGGGACCCGGCGACCGGCCGGTAGAGCTGCCGCCAGTTCAAGACGAGGCGACGCCGAGCGGCGCGACCACGAGGAGCATCCCCATCATATCCACTTCCGCGCGTGCGGCGATCCATCGGGCGCGATTCGCGGCGCCCGGTCGAAGACCGCGGGTGCCGGATTGGATGCGGGCGCTTCTGCCGCCGCGGCGCCGGAGCCCTGGGGCCAGAGCGCGATCGCGAACCCCACGAGGGCAGCCGCCATCAGCACTCCGATGGCGGCATAGATGGGCGCGAGGCTCGCCTCGGATTCAGGGCGGTCGCCGAAATCGACGCGTGCATCCATTTGCGCCCCCGCGCCCGACTCGTTACTTGAGGCGCATGTCGTTCTTCACGACCTTCACGCCCTTCACGTGCTCCGCCGTCATGACCGCGGTGGCGATGTTGTCACGGGAAGCGACGAAGCCGCTCAGCTGCACCGTGCCCTTGAACGTCTCGACGTTGATCTCGGAGGACTTGAGGGTGGGCTCCTCGAGGATGGCCGCCTTCACCTTGGTGGTGATGACGCTGTCGTCGACGTATTCGCCCGTGCCTTCGGATCGCGAGGTGGATGCGCAGCCGATAAGGCTGGCGGTGGCGAGGATGGCGAGCATGGGGACGACGCTTTTGAATGATTTCATTGTTGGCTCCTTGGTGGAGAGCCGAGTCTGGGCTCGCGCGCGGCGAGCGTCTGTTCGCTAGCGTACGCATCGACGAGCGGCCGGTTGAAGGCGGCCCAGAGGACGACCGGCACGAGCGCCGGGAAGAGGAGGCTCCCCGCCTGGTAGGCGAGCGCGATGGCTTCGGCCGGCCATTCCGCGAGACCCGCTTGCACGGAGACCGCGGGCCCCGCCCGGATGCCCACCTGCGCGAGGAAATCGAAGGCGATGCCCCAGCCCTGGAAGGGCAGGAGGATCGCCGCGCCCGCGACGATCTTCCAGGCGCGCGAGCGCGCGGCGAGCATGAGGGCCACGAAGAGCGGCAAGCCGTACGTGTAGAGGAGGGGATTCACTTCGGTCACGAGGACGCCGGCCTCGCCCGCCGCCGGATGCACGAGGAGCGTCGTCACGAACACGAGGTCGCTTCCCTGGCGCTCGAGCGCCGAGACGAGGCCCGGCTTCAAGAGGTCGACCAGCGCGCGCCCCGCTTCGCCGGCCGCAAGGCCGTGGAACGGGGCCGCCAGGTACCACGCGGCGAAGCAGGGTGCCAGCCAGAGCGCGGTGCGAAGGACGAACGCGGCGACACTCGGGCGCGGCACGGTCATCGGGCCCTCGGGAGGGTGCGGATCCACAGCAGCCAGACGACGAGCACGTCGAGCATGATGAGCGCCTGCCAGAGGTAGTAGTGCGCCCACTCGAACGCGGCGAAGCTCCATTGGCCGAGGTAGAAGAGGCTAACCACGCGCACGACGTTGAGCGCCTGCACGGCGAGGAGCCCCGCGAGGATCCCGATCGCGCGATGCTTCCAGGGCGCGGGGAAGGCGAGCATCGCCGCCACGAGGATCAAGGCCGCCTCGACGCCGTTGCAACCTGCTTCGATCGAGATCGCGAAGCCGTTGGCGGTGCTCTCGAGGATCTTGCCGAACGTGGCGACATGCGGGTCGAAGAGGCCGATGAGGCCCGCGGAAAGCCGCACGAGGCCCGCGGTCCACGGGATCACCAGGGCGGACTGCACCGGCGGCGTGAGCTCGGCCGCGAAAAGTGCGGCGAGGACGACGGCGAAGACGATCGCGAACCGGGCCATCAGGGCGCGTTCCGCCGGACGGGCCGGCGGCGCCTGGAACCTCGCGCGGTTATCGGGCGCGCCTGCGCATCGCGGCGAGGCCCGCCACCGCGAGGAGCGCGGCAAGCATGATCATGGCCCATTCCGAGAGCGTCGGCGCGGCGGCGGCGTTGGCGTTGGCGGCGCCGGCGAAGACGCAGCCCGTGATCGGCGCCGGGTCGGTCAGTGTCGCATCGGTGGTCGCGATCATGCGTCCGATCCAGGTGCCGCGGGTCATCGTGGCCGCCGCGCCCGAGAGCACGGTGCCGACGAAGTCCGAGTCCGTGGTGGTCGCGCTCGCGGACGTCTTCCAGTACACGTTGCACGGGGATGCCGCCCCGCCCATCACGACGTGTGCGCCGGTGAGGGTGAGCGCTGCGGGACCGCCGGTCCCGACGCGGAAGACCCAGACGTCCGAGGCGCTCCCGAGGAGCGTGATCGTGACACCCGCGCCGATCGTGGTGCCTGCGGCGGAGCAATAGATGCCCGGCGCGAGCGTGGTCGTGACGATCGGGATCACGCCGGTGCACACCGGGTTCTGGAGGTCGATGTTCGCGAACGCGGTATGGAAGTCGCTCACGACTCCCGCGGGGACGGGCGCCACGATCGGCCCGCTGATCGTGCAGCCCGTGTTGGTGATCCCGCCGGGAAACGTGGTGCCGACCTGCCCGTTGATTCCGATCCCGGGCCCGGTGTCGGTGCAGGTCACCGTGCCGCTCGTCGGGATCGCGTTCGTGCCGAGGACGGTGAAGGGGCCTGCCGTGCCGAGGTTGGGGGCCACCTGTCCCCACGCGGCTGCGCTGGCGACGAGCATCGCGCCGAATGCGAGGAGGCTCTCTGCGCGGAGGTGCTTTCGTACACGGGAGGTATTCGAATTCATGGCGGAGCCTCGGCTGGTTCTGATGCATTGGTGCGTGAGGTACTGCTGGAGACTCTGCGCCCAAACCTTTCATTAAGCAAGGATAGTTTGTCCGGTTGCGGACATTCTGGTCCGTCGGCCCGCCATCACCCCCGGTTTCGGGCATGCTGGCCTCCCGATCCCGCGATCGACATTCATTTCCGAGGCCGCCGACCCACGCCACCCATGCCCGAGCAGAACCAGACCGTCCGGGTCGAGGCCTTCAGCGACGGCGTCTTCGCCATCGCGATGACGCTCCTCGTCTTCCAGATCAAGGTGCCCTCCCACGGCGAGGTTGCGGCGCACGGGCTCGCGCACGCGCTGATCGGCCTGTGGCCGAGCTATCTCGCCTTCCTCACGAGCTTCGCCACGATCCTCGTGATCTGGGTGCACCACCACTGGATCTTCGCGCTCGTCACGAGGAACGACCATCCCTTCCTCTACTGGAACGGGCTCCTCCTTCTCTGCGTCACGTTCGTGCCGTTCCCCACCGCGCTGCTGGCCGAGTACCTCCTCGATCCGGACGCCCGGGCTGCGGCGAACCTGTACACGGGAACGTTTCTCGCGATCTCGCTCGCCTTCGATGCGCTGTGGCGGCATGCGTCGATGCGGCTCCTCTCGCCGCACGCGACGGGCGAGAAGCGAGGGGAGGCCGCGCAGGTCACGCGGCAGTACCGTTTCGGGCCGCCGCTCTACCTCCTGGCGTTCGGGGCGTCGTTCCTCTCGGAAGGATGGAGCGTCGCCCTCTGCCTCCTGCTCGCGTTCTTCTTCGCCCTGCACGGCTCGCCGAAAGTCAGCCCCGAGGCTCGCCCTGCTCGTTGACCGTCACCGTCTGTCCCGGCGCGGCCGTCATCTGCACGCGATGCTCCTGGCCGCGGAAGTCGTAGGTGACATCCCAGTACTCCGTCCGGGACTGGCTCGGCACGTTGTCGCAACGGCGGACGTCCTGGCCGTAGCCCGGCTGCCGGTCGCGCCCGACGTTGGCGCCGATCGCGCCGCCGGCGACCGCGCCGCCGACCGTCGCGACATCCTGCCCGCGCCCATTGCCGACCTGGTGGCCGAGGATCCCGCCCAGCACGGCGCCCACGACGGCGCCCGGAACGTTGGCACCGCCGCGCTCGCCCTGGACCTGCTCATGCTCGACCCAGCAGCGCTGCTCGGCCGCGGCAACCACCTCGTGCACGGACGTGACGTTCGCCTGGTAGAGCCGCTCGTTGCCGCGGCGGCGATAGTCCGGCGCCACCACGGGCTGCGGAGCGTAGCGGGCGTCGTCGACGCGCGCGTTCCGGTTCACCATGCGCACGGAGGAGATGCGGTCGCCGAGACCCATGGCCTCGAGCGACGGATACCTTCCGGGGCGAAGCACGATGCAATCGCCGTTGAAGCGGGCGTCCTCGCAGACTTCCCAGCGGCCGCGGGCCACGATGGCCGACGATGCGCGGTCGTTGAAGCCGTAGCGCTCGAGGTTGCCGATCTGCTTCTGGGTGGTGAAGGACCGTCCCTGGAAGCCTTCGCCCTCGTAGAACGTGACCTGCGCCGTCGCCTGCGTGGCGATCGCGAGTCCCGCGGCCCCCAATGCGATTCTCAATGCTGAATTCATGGACGTCTCCTGTGAACGAGGGGCCACTATGTCCCATCGCCCGGGGAGTGTCGGTGCGGCGTCGTACATAGCGCTGTGTGCGAGAGCGAACAGACGGCGAAGGGGGGCGCCGATATTCTCGGCGGATGCCGGGGCGGCCGCCCGCGGCGATCCCAAGGAGAGAGAACATGAGTCTCGGAATGATCCTGCTTATCATCGTGGTCCTGATGCTGATCGGAGCCCTCCCCACGTGGCCGCACGCGCGCAGCTGGGGATATGGCCCGAGCGGCATCGTGGGCGTGGTCCTCGTGATCGTCCTCGTCCTCTTCCTCATGGGACGCATCTGAGTTCCGGGGCCGTCCCGATCCCCGAGCCGGACGGCAAGCTTCCGGTGGCGCTGGGCGTGGCGATCGTCACGGTCATCGCGATCGTGGCGGCCCTCTACCTCGCGCGCGCCTTCTTCGTCCCGCTGCTGATCGGGATCCTCGTGAGCTACGCGCTCACGCCGATCGTCGACGGGCTCAAAAGCCTGCGCATTCCGCGGCCGCTGGGCGCGGCGCTCGTGCTGGGCGCGCTGGTGGCCGGCGTCGCGTGGGCGGCGGTCTCGATGGGCGACGACGTCGCCTCGGTGATCGCGAAGCTTCCCGAGGCGGCGCACAAGATCCGGCTGCAGGCGAGCCAGGCGCGGCAGGGCGCTCCCACGAGCCTGCAGAAGATCCAGGAGGCGGCGACCGAGCTCCAGGGCGCCGCGTCGGACGCGACCGCCGCCGGCAAGCCCGCGAAGCACCCGGCGGTGGCCGCAGCGCTCCACGATGCCGACCCGTGGTTGCGCGACTACATGCTCGCGCAATCCGCGCTCCTCGCCGCGGTGGCCGCCCAGGCGCCGATCGTGCTCCTCCTTGCCTATTTCCTCCTCGCCTCCGGCGAGCACTTCCGCCGGAAGCTCGTGCAGCTCGTGGGCCCCTCGCTCACCCGCAAGAAGGACGCGGTGCGCATCCTCGAGGAGATCGACGTGCAGGTCCAGCGCTACCTGCTCGCCACCTTCGTGGGGAACGTGCTCGTGGGCCTCGCGACCTGGCTCGCATTCCAGTGGCTTGGCGTCGAGCAGGCGGGCGCCTGGGGCCTCGCGGCCGGGATCCTCCACTTCATTCCGTACCTGGGACCGGTCGTCTTCGCGCTCGCGAGCGGCGTCGCGGCCTTCGTGCAGCTGGGCACCGCGTTCGGCGCGTTCGCCGTCGCCGGCACCTCGCTCGCGATCGCGTTCGCCGTGGGCTCGCTCATCATGACGTGGCTGCAGAGCCGCTTCGCGCGCGTGAACGCGGCCGTGCTCTTCATCGCGCTCCTCTTCTTCGGATGGCTGTGGGGAGTGTGGGGCCTCCTCCTCGGGGCGCCGCTCCTCGCCATCGCGAAGGTCGTCTGCGACCGCGTGGAGGGGCTGCGTCCGGCGGGCGAGCTCCTTGGGCATTAGCCTTTCGCGCTGGCGCCCGGACGCGGTATCCCGCTGGCCGCGCCGCCTGCGAGAAGTCCTGGTCGAGTCGCTGAAGGGCTGGATCGCGCACCGCGCGGGCAGCAAGGGTGCCGCGCTCGCCTTCTACACGCTCTTCTCCATGGCGCCGATCCTGATCCTCGCGATCGCGGCGGCCGGGTACTTCTTCGGCGCGGCGGCGGCCCGGGACGAGATCTTCGCGCAGGTGGAGGGTCTGGTGGGCACCAACGGCGCGCGGACGATCCAGGCGCTCCTCGCGGGCGCGCGCGATCCGGGCTCTGGGCTCGCCGCGACGCTCGTCGCCGCGGTCCTCCTCCTCGCCGGCGCGGCGAGCGTCTTCGCGGAGCTGAAGGCGAGCCTGGACGAGATCTGGGGCCTCGATCCGCCGAAGGGCCGCGCGGTGATCGCGTTCCTGCGCGCGCGCCTGCATTCCTTCGGGATGGTGCTGGTGCTCGCCTTCCTGCTCCTCGTGTCGCTCGTCGTGAGCGCCGCGTTCGCCGTGCTCGAGCGCTACGCGGGCGGGATCTGGAGCGGCTCGTACCAGGTCTTCGGGCTCCTCTCCTCGGCGGTCGCGTTCGCCGTGATCGCCTCGCTCTTCGCGGTCATCTACAAGGTGCTTCCCGAGGCGCCGCTTTCATGGGGCGACGTGGCGATCGGCGCGATCTTCACGGCCGTCCTCTTCACGCTCGGCAAGTACGCGATCGGGCTGTACCTGGGCCGCGGGGCCATCGCCTCGAGCTTCGGGGCGGCCGGCTCGATCGTGGCGCTCCTCCTGTGGGTCTACTACTCCGCCCAGATCTTCTTCCTGGGCGCGGAGTTCACGCGGCAGTACGCGCTCAAGCTGGGGAGCCTGCGATGACGTCCACGATCACCTCGTGCGGGGCCCGATCGTCGACGAGCGCCACGGCTCCGTCCGGACGCGCGACGCCGTCCACGGTCACGCGCACCGCGGCCGCCTCGCTCCCCGCGACGGCCGGTGCCTGCCGGACCCGGATCGCGTAGACCGTCGCGCCGAACGTGTAGCGCATGGTGAAGCCCTCCCAGCCGGCGGGCAGGCACGGGGCGAAGCGCAGCCGGTCGCGCTCGCGCGCGAGGCCCAGCAGCGATTCGACGATGAGCCGGTAGAGCCAGCCCGCCGAGCCCGTGTACCACGTCCATCCGCCGCGGCCGGCGTTCGGGCCTTGCGAGTAGATATCCGCGGTAACCACGTACGGCTCGACGCCGTAGCCGGCCATGCCCTCTGGCGTCCGGGCGCGGCTCGCGGGATTCAGCATCGCCTCGAGCTCCCATGCGCGCTCGCGCTCGCCGATCGCGGCGAACGCCATGGCCGCCCAGATCGCGCCGTGCGTGTAGTGGCCCCCGTTCTCGCGCACGCCGGGCGCGTAGCCGCGGATGTATCCGGGATCGAGGTTCGACCGGTCGAAGGGCGGATCGAGGAGCTGGATGAGTCCCAGGTCCCGCCGCACGAGGCGCTCGCTCACGGCCTCCATCGCGAGGCGCGCGTGCGCGGGCTCGCCGGCGCCGGAAAGAACGGCCCAGCTCTGCGCGACGGAGTCGATCCTGCATTCCACGTTGCTCGCGGATCCCAGCGGCGAGCCGCCGTCGAAATACGCGCGGCGGTACCACTCGCCGTCCCAGCCGTGGCGCTCGAGGTTCACCCGGAGCGCCTTGCACTCGGCATCGCAGCGCTCCGCGAACACGGCATCGCCCCGCGCGCGGGCCACCTCGACGAACTGCTCGAGCACCGCGCAGAGGAAGAAGCCCAGCCACACGCTCTCGCCGGTGCCGGCGATTCCCACGCGGTTCATCCCGTCGTTCCAGTCGCCCGAGCCCATGAGCGGAAGGCCGTGCGCGCCGTACCGGAACCCGTGCTCGATCGCGCGCACGCAGTGCGCGTACACCGTGGCGGATTCCGAAGAACGGCCCGGGAGGTCGTAGTACGAGTCGTCCGCCGCCGCGATCGCGCGGCCCTGCAGGAACGGCGCGGCTTCGTCCAGGACCGCGGCATCGCCCGTCACCTTCACGTAGCGCGCCGCCGCGAGCGGCAGCCACAGGTAGTCGTCCGAGCAGCGCGTGCGCACGCCGCGGCCCGACGGCGGATGCCACCAGTGCTGGACGTCGCCTTCCGCGAACTGGCGGCCCGCGCAGCGCAGCAGGTGCTCGCGCACGAGCGCGGGCTCGGCGTGGACGAGCGCCATCGCATCCTGCAGCTGGTCGCGGAAGCCGAACGCGCCGCCGGACTGGTAATAGCCGCTGCGCGCCCAGAACCGGCAGGCGAGCGCCTGGTAGACGAGCCAGCCGTTCGCCATCACGTCGAGCGCCGGATCGGGCGTGGCGACCTGCACGGTGCCCAGCGTGCGCGTCCATTGCGCGCGCACCGCCTCGAGCGCACGCCCTGCCGCCTCCGGTCCCCGGAACCGGCGCACGAGGCCCGAAGCGTCCTCGGCGTTCCGGCCCACGCCCAGGCGGAAGACGATCTCGCGTTCCTCGCCCGCCTCGAGCTCGAAGGGGACCTGCAGCGCACCGCAGGGATCGAGCCCCGCCCCGACGCGGCCCGAGAGGCGCGCGCGCGCCATCGCGGCCGGGTTCGAGAGCGCGCCGTTGCGTCCCACGAACTCCGCGCGGTCGGCGGTCACGCTCCGGGGGGAATCGTCGGTGTCGAGGAAGGCCACGCGGTCCGGGAACTCGGTGTTGTAGGCGTTCCGCGCGTTGAGCGCCCCTGTCCTGGGGTCGAGGTCGGTCACCACGTGCATCGCGGTCTTCGGCCGCAGGTCTCCCAGCACCCACTCGGCGTACGCGGTGGCGGAGAGACGGCGTGTACGCGCGGAATCGTTGCGCACCTTGAGGACCGAGAACTTCACGGACGCGTCGACCGCGACGAACACGGTGAGCTCGGAGGCGATTCCGTCCTCGGCGTGCTCGAAGACGCTGTAGCCGAACCCGTGGCGCGTCACGTAGTCGCCGGTCCCCCGGCGGGGAAGCGCGCAGGGCGACCAGAAGTGCCCGGACTCCTCGTCGCGCACGTAGAACGCCTCTCCGCCCGCATCGGTGACGGGGTCGTTGTGCCAGGGCGTGAGGCGGAACTCGTGGGCGTTCTCGCCCCACGTGTAGGCGGACCCGGCCTCGGAGATCACGGTTCCGAAGCTCGCGTTCGCGATGACGTTCGACCACGGCGCGGGCGTGGGCTCGCCCGCGGCGAGCCGGATCACGTACTCGCACCCGTCGGGTGTGAAGCCGCCGAGGCCGTTCGCGAGGATGAGCTCGCGCGCGGGGGCGGGCTCCTTGCGCGAAGGAGCGGAATGCTCGCGCGTGGGAACGAGGCGCGCGATCCGCGCTTCCGTCGGCAGCCGCCGGGTGACCTGGTCGACGAGGCTTCCGCGGCGGTCCGTGACGATGACCCGCGCCACCGACTTGAGGAGCGTGCGGTCCTCCTCCGACATCTGCTCCGTCAGGCGCACGAAGATCCCGCCCGGCCGGTCGATCACGTGCGCCTCGACGCCGATCGCGACGAGTCCCATGATCTGGTCGCGCAGCGCCTGGCGGTAGCCCCCGCGGTCCTCGTTCCAGATGACGAGGTCCACGGCGAGGCCCTTCAGCCGCCAGTACGCGTGCGCCTGGACCATGCGGCGCACGAGGTCGATGTTCTCCGCGTCCCCGATCTGCACGAGGACGATGGGGAGATCCCCGGAGATCGCATAGCTCCAGAGCCCGGACTGGCCGCGCCGGTTCGCGGCGATGAGGCTCGGCTCCGCGCGGAGCGACGGATTCGCATAGATGACCGAGTTGGCGAGCCGCGCGTAGAGCTGCGCGTCGCTCTCCGTCGCGTTGATCTGGCGGAGCGTGACCGAGCTGTGCGTCTGCGAGAGCGCGAAGACGCGGTCGGCGAGGCGCCGGTCCTGGTAGCGGCTGGCGAGGCTCGCCGCGGCCTCGCGCGAGTCGGCCACGCCCGAGACGATGTCGATCGTCGCGGTCTGCCGGGGCTCCAGCACGAGGCGGTGGCGGATCGCGACGATGGGGTCGAGGACCGTTCCCGCGCCGCCCGCGAGGGGACCCGGCCGCGTCATCGCGAGGGGAGCGGCGACGCTCCGCCCGCGCCCGATGAACGCCCGGCGGTCGGTCTCATACGAGACCTCGGGCGCATCGACTCCGTGGACCGCCATCAGGTGGAACATCCAGGGCGGCGTCTCCTCCGGCGAGCGGGCGCGGCGCGTGCAGAGGATCGCCGGGCGCTCGGGAAGGATCTCCGTCGTCACGAAAAGGTTCGAGAACGCCGGGTGGAGCTCGTCCGCCGCCGCCGGCGCGAGCGCCACCTCCGCGTAGCTCGTGACGTCGATCGTGCGCCGGGTCCGCGAGCGATTGGTGATCCGCAGCCGGCGCAGCTCCATGTCGTCCTCCGGCGAGACGACGATCTCGGTATGCGAGTCGAAGTCGCCATCGGTCCTGCGGAACTCCGCGCGCGCCTCGGTGAAGATGGCCTCGTAGTGCGTGGCCGCGGCGAGGGTGGGCTGGTGCGCGTTCGACCAGAACGCGCCGCTCGCCACGTCGCGGATGTAGCAGAACGTGCCCCAGTTGTCGCACGTGGCGTCCTCGCGCCAGCGCGTGACCGCGAGGTCCTTCCACCGGCTGCTGCCGCCGCCCGCGTTGGTCACCATCACGTGGTAGCGGCCGTTGGAGAGGAGCTGCACTTCCGGCATCGGCGTATCCGGGCCGGCGACCACGCGCACCGCGGCTTCGACGGTGGCGGAGGTCGCGCGCACGGCGGAGAGGGCCGCGCGATGCGTGTCGCGCGGCGTCATCCTCGGGACGCGCTCCTGGAGGAGGAGCAGCGTCGCCTTGAACACCGGGTCGGACTCGAAGCGCCTCTGCATCGGCCGGTCGTGGAGCAGGTTGTCCAGCGAGAGGAGGATCATCCCCTGGTGGTGCGCCATGAAGGAGCCCACCACCACGCTCGTCTCCCCGCGCGGGACGCGGCCCGCCGTGTAGTCGATCGCCTCGTACATCCCGAACCGGCCGGCGAGCCCGTCCGCGGCGAGCCGGCGCAGGTTGCGGCAGGACTCCTCGGGCGACACCATCAGCGCGAGCGCCGACGCGTAGGGCGTGACCACCAGGTCCTCCGCCAGCCCGCGCTTCAATCCCAGGCCGGGCACGCCGAAGGCGCGATACTGGTAGTTGAGGCTCGCGTCGACCGCGTTGTAGCCGCATTCCGAGATGCCCCAGGGCACGCCGCGCCGCTTTCCGTAGGCGACCTGGGCCTCCACGGTCGCCCGGCAGGTCTGGTCGAGCAACGTGTCGGGATAAGTCGGCATCACAAGGAGCGGCATCAGGTACTCGAACATCGAGCCGCTCCACGAGAGGAGGACGGACCGGCCGCCGGCGACGGTGAGGAGGCGTCCCAGCGCGAACCAGCTTTCCTGCGGGATCTCGCCCTGCGCGATCGCCACGAAGGTCGCGAGCCGCGCCTCGGAGGCGAGGAGGTCGTAGTGGCTCCGGTCGCGCCGGCGCTCGGCCACGTTGTAGCCGATGGCGAGGAGGTGGCGCGACTTGTCGTAGAGGAATCCCTGGTCCATGCGCGCGAGCTCGCCGCAGCGCAGCGCGAGATGCGCGATGCGTGCGAGCCGCTCCCCCGCCGGGTGGAGCGCGCCGTCCGGTGAGAGCGCCGCTTCGAGGGCCGCCAGCTCCCGCAGCGTCGGAATGGCGCCGTCCAGGCGGGTCGCCGCGGGACCGGATCGCGGGACGAGCGCATCGAGCTCCGCCTGCAGGGCGCCGCACTGGCGCACCAGGGACCGGGCCCAGAACTCCGCGTCGTCCCCGGGCGTCTTCAGGCCCACGCCGCCGGATCCGGTCACGGCTTCGGCCGCCTGGGCGACGGACGCCTGGAGGCCGTCCAGCGCTTGGCGGAGCGCGGCGATGCTCGCGGGACGCGCGACGGACGCGGCTTCGACGTCGCGGCACAGGCGCGCGACGTCCACGGACGCCGCGCACGGGGCCTGCGCCAGGCTGCGCACCGTGTCGGCGAGGCCGTCGAGCCATCGCGGCCCGGCGATCGCGTCGTCGGCGAGCGCGAGGAGGCCCGCGCGCAGGGTGAGGAGGTGTCCCGCGAGATTGCCGCTGTCCACCGCCGAGACGTAGAGCGGCGCCAGCGGCTTCAGCGTGAGAGTGTCGTACCAGTTGTAGAAGTGGCCCTCGAAGCGCTCCATCCCGTCCATCGTGGCCATCGCGTCGGTGGTGCGGGAGACGAGCTCGCCGCCGGCCACATAGCCGAAGTCGTACGCCGCGAGGTTCGCGAGGAGGGCGAGCCCCATGTTGGTGGGGGACGTGCGATGGGCCACGCCCGTCACCGGGCGCTCCTGGAAATTGTCCGGCGGAAGCCAGCGCTCCTCCGCCACCACGAACGTCTCGAAGAAGGCCCAGGTGCGGCGCGCGAGGTCGCGCAGGAAGAAGGCATCGCCGGGCGTGAGCTGCGCCTCGCGCCGCCGGAGCGGCCGGCCGATCCACCAGGCGAGGGCAGGGGACGCGAGCCAGAGGAGCAGGATCGGCGCGGCGGGCGCCCACGCGGCCGGGGCGAATTGCGCGAGCGTCAAGGCCGTGGCCGCGGCGATGGCCGGCGCGATCCACATGGCCTGCACCGACGCCGCGAGGCGCGATCGCGAGCCGGCGTCCGCCTCGTGCGGCCGGGCCGGATCGTCGGGGCGCGAAGCGTTCCATTCGAGCAGCCGCCGCCGCGTGACGAGCATGCGCCATGCGGTGAGGGCGATCGCCGCGACGTTCACCGCCGCCTCGTAGGCGACGAACGCCAGGGCGAGCGTCGCGCGGGCGGCAAGCCGTCCCGCGGCTCCCGCGCTCGCGAAGAGGTGGGAGCGCAGCGGCACGTCCTCGGGCTTCCGCGCGAGATCGACGATCCACGCGCTCGCGCCGGGAAGCGCCAGGATCGCGATCGCCGCGAGGGTCCAGGTCCAGGCGTCCCTCGCGAGCGTCCAGCCCGCGAGCAGCATGAGCGTCATCGCCGCCGGCACGAGGCTCCGGCGCAGGTTGTCCAGGAGCTTCCATTGCGAGAGGATCGAGAGCGGATTGGGCAGCCGCTCGGCGCCGGGACCGGGCACGCGCGGCAGGAGCCATCCCGCGAGCTGCCAGTCGCCGCGGATCCACCGGCGGCGGCGCGCGATGTCCGCGCCGTACGTCGACGGGTAGTCCTCGTAGAGCTGCACGTCGCTCAGGAGCCCGGAGCGCGCGTAGCAGCCCTCGAGGAGGTCGTGGCTCAGGATCCGGTTCGCGGGAAGCCGGCCGTCGAACGCCTGCTCGAAGGCGTCCACGTCGTAGATGCCCTTCCCGATGAAGGAGCCTTCCCCGAAGACATCCTGGTAGACGTCGGAGACGGCGCGCGTGTACGGATCGATCCCGGTGTCGCCACCGTGCAGCCGCGCGTACCAGGAGCGGCTGCTGCCGGAGACGGTCGCCGCGACGCGCGGCTGCAGGATGCCGTAGCCGCCGGTCACCCGTTCGCGCGCGGGGCCGGCCGCGGCCAGGCGTGCCGTGTTGAGCGGGTGCGCCATGACGCCCACGAGCTGGCGGGCCGTGTCGCGCGGGAGCTGCGTGTCCGTATCGAGCGTGATCACGTATTTCACGTTGGAGAGCGCGGAGGTGTCGCCCGCCACGAGCGAGAAGCGGCCTTCGCCCCGTCCGCGCAGGAACGCGTTCAGGTCCGCGAGCTTGCCGCGCTTCCTCTCGCGACCCATCCACGCGCCTTCGCTCGGGTTCCAGAGGCGCGGGCGGTGGAAGAGGAGAAAGGGGCCGCCCGCGTTCGCGTCGACGGCCTCCGGCGCGTACTTCGCGTTGAGCTGCTCGATTCCCAGGCGCGCGTCGGCCACGAGGGTGTCGTCGCCGGGCATCGTCTCGCACGCGGCGTCCCGGAAGTCGGTGAGGAGCGCGAAATGCACGTGCTCGTCGCGATTGGCGAGGAACCGCACTTCGAGCGACTCGATGAGGCTCGCGGTGGCCTCGGCGCTTTCGAGCAGCGTGGGGACCGCCACGAGCGTGCGGCACTGCGACGGGATCGCCGCGCTGAAGTCCATGCGCGGAAGCGCGTGCGGCGTGACCAGAAGCGTGGCTAGCCAGTTCACCATGCCGACCGCCGCCTGGCTCGTGGCGATGAGGACGAGCGCCCCCAGCCCGAGGAGGAAAGCCGGCGAGGCGGCGAGGCCGGCGTGCGCGAGGAGGGCCGCCGTGGCGGCGAGGCTCGCCGTCGCGATGGCTCCAAGGTACACCGGGAGCGGCATCCGTCCCGCGAGGCGATGCAACGCGCGCGCGACTGCGGGCCGCGCGCCGGCCGCCGCTTCGAGGCGGTCGCGCCCGGCGCCGACCAGGTAGTAGCCCACGTGGCGGGCCCGGTCGTCCGCGCCGGAGCCGGCCTCCCCCGCGAGCCGGATCGCCTCCCGCGCCACCTCGCTTTCCTGCAGGGGGCTGCGCTTCGCGATCTCCTCGACCGCGTGCCGGTAGCGGTCGCGCGTGAGGAAGTCCATCGCGCCGTAGACCCGCTCCGGGTCCTCGCGCAGCTTCCGCTCGACGAGGCTCATCGTCTCGACGAACTCGCGCCAGTCCATCGCGCCCAGGAACCGGAGGCTCCCGATGGTGTTGCCGATCGAGACCTGGTCGCCGGCCTGCTCCTGCGCCTCGGACTGGACGAGCTGCTCGATGGAGAGCCCCGATTCGGAGAGCCGCTGCTCGATCCACGTGAGCGGAAGGGCGAGGGCGGCGCCCTGTCCCTGAAGCCTCCGCGCGAGCTCGGCCACGAACGGGCTCACCATCGGCGGATTCGAGCGCGCCATGTCCGCGATCACGAGGATCAGGCTCTTGGGGTCGCGCAGCGCCACGTCCATCATCTGGTCGGCCCACGCCGCGGCACGGTTGCGATCCAACGCTCCCGCAGCGATGCGCGCGCCCACGCGGCGGAGATTCTCGATGAGCGCGAGGCGCAGCATGATCGGGATCGCCCAGAGCTCGCCCAGGCGCAGCGGCTTCACCGTCTGGTAGGACGCGACGAACCTCGAGAGGCTTTCCGCGTCGACGCGGCCGTCGCCGTGCGAGATCGCTTCGGAGGCGAGGTGGTAGACGCGCGGGCGGGCGCCGAAGCGCGCGGGCGCGAGGCGCGGGAGCTCGCGGCTGTATCCCTTCGGCAGGTGGCGCTTCGCGGTGCGGATCTGCTCCTCGACCAGGTGGAAATTGTCGAGGAGCCACTCCGCGGCCGGCGTGATGCGGCGCTCGGAGGTGACGGCGACGGCGAGGAGGCCGCAGACCTCGGTGAGGACGCGCTCGTTGTCCGCGAGGCGGGCGAGGAGCCGGTCGGGAGCGCGGCCCGGCGCGAGCGTGTGCTCGAGCGCCAGGCGCTTTCCGTGCCGCTCCATCTCGTCCGCGCTGAATAGCTCGGAGCGGAGCGGCGGCTCCTCCGCCGCGTACTTGCCGGAGCCCTCGGCGCGGTCGCGCCGGGCGCCGGTGCCCAGCATGCGATCGAGGAACCCGCGCACGGCGCGCGGGCCCGTCGACTTCCCTCGCAGGCGCGCCGGCCCTAGTCCTTCTGGCGGCTCTGCCATGCAGCGATCTGCTTTTCCGTCGCTTCCTTCGTGATGCCGTAGGTTGCCTGGATCTTGCCCGCGAGCTGGTCGCGCTTGCCCGCGATCCCCTCGAGGTCATCGTGCGTGAGCTTCGCCCATTGCTCCTTCACCTGACCCTTGAATTGCTTCCAGTTGCCTTCGATGTGATCCCAGTTCATGTCTCATTCCTCGCGCGGGGGATGGGAAAGCACGGTGCGCAGCCCCAGCGAATTGCGCTCCGCGGCTCCGGCGGACACGACGATGGGCGCGGGCGGGGCCGCGGCGGGCTCCGCCCTGTCCGTCCTCCACGTAACGGCGAGCGCGGTCGCGAGGGCCGCGGCCGCGGGGTAGATGCCCGCGAGGGTTGCCACGCCGAGGAGGCTCGCGAGCACCTTCGCGACCGTCGCCACGCGGGGAAGCGGCCGATTCCGGAGGCTCCAGGTCGTATCCATGTCGCAGGGTAGCGCCTCGCGCGTTCGGGGTCGGTGCGGTACCGTACGTTGGAGCTGCCGCGGGCCTGCCGCGACGCTAGCGGGTCCGGCCGAACGCGCGCGCGTGGCGGACCAGCGAAAGTGCCAGCTTCGCCAGGAAGACCATCCGGATCGCGGTGGCGCCGAAGCGGGCGGCGCGCGCGAGGGCCGGGATCGAGAACGCCACGCCACGCCACCGGAACGCATCCCCCAGCGCGGCGGCTTGGCTGCGCAGCCGCAGCCGGCAGAGCGTGGAGCGCGCGAGGAGGAGCTCCTTCTCGCGCGCGAGGAGGACGAGCGAGGCGCTCATGTCGAGGGGCGCAGGGCAGCGAGGTCGCGGCCCAGCTCGCGAAGCGTCTCGGCGAAGGGCTCGGGACTCGCCGCGGCCTTTGCTTGCAGGAAGAAGAGAAGGGCCGCGCCGCCCGCGACGTAGAGCGCGGCCATCGACGCGATCGCCGCCACGCGATGCGTATCCCAGAAGAGCGCCGCCACGAGCGCGGTCGCGAGGAGGAACGCCGTGTGGAGGAGGGCGCCCGCGGCGACGGCGAGGACGAGGCGGGATCTCCTCCGCCCGACCTCCTCGCGAAGCTCCAGCGCGAAGAGCGCACCCCGGACGCGCACGGTGTCCTCGAGCGTGGCGCCGATGGCTCTCAGCGCGTCGAGCAATCCCGGGCCCGCGGTGCGCGGGGGGGAGATCACGCTCACGGACGCATCACCTGCGCGCGGCGAAGAGGCCCGCCACGAATCCCACCACGGCGGCGGCGCCGGCGAAGATGCCGATGGCGCGCCAGGGGTCCGCCTTCACGTAATCGTCGGTCGCCCGCGCCGACGCGCACGCCTGGGCCATCGCCTGCTCGCGGATCTTCGCGAGGCGCTCGCCCGCGGCGGCAAGGCCGTCCGTGATGTTCGACTTGAAGGCGCCCGCCCTTTCATTGCCCGCGCTCGCGATGGACGAGAGCAGCTGCTCCGTCTCCGCGACCACGGTCTGGAATTCCTCGGACAGCCTTTCCTTCGTGACTGCCGTCTGTGCCTGGCTCATGGATCGACTCCTGGATGGTTTCGCTTCGAATGAAGAGCGCCGGAAAGCCCGCCCTCGCGGGCGCACCGTCCGGCGTGGAGACTCAATTGCCCAGCAGGACCGCGACCTTGAGGTCGCCGCGCGCCTGCGGATCGCCGAACGCGCCGGTCTGGATCTTGTACGGCGGCACGCCGGCCTCGATCAGCGCCGCGCGGACGTCGCTCACGTGGCGTGCGTTGTAGCCGTCGATTCCCACGCGGTACGAGGGATTCTGGTTCGTGTAGGTCGCGACGTCGCGTGCATTGCCGTTGTCGGATTGCGCGATCCTGTCGCTCCCGGCATTGAAGGTATAGCTGCGATAAACGCTCCAGCTGCCGTTCGCGGCCATCGGGCCCTGCGCGCCGGTCGACCCGATCGCGCCTTGCGGACCTTCACCGCCCGCGTAGCCTCGCGGACCGCTCACGCCGGCGAGCTCGGTCTGGCCCTGGGCTCCCGTATATCCCGTGGCGCCCTGCGCTCCGGTCGCGCCCATCGGGCCCGACGGACCGGTCGGGCCTTCGGTGGTGGCACCTTCGGCGCCGGTGCTGCCCCTCACGCCCTGCATGCCCATGGGGCCGCTGCGGCCCGTGGGGCCGGCGGGTCCGGGAATGCTGGCACCCTGCTGGCCGGTGAGGCCGGTCGCGCCCTGCTCGCCCGTGGGGCCGGTCGGGCCGGGATCACCGGCGCGCCCGACGACCATCCTGCCCGTGGCACCCGTCGCCCCCGTCTCGCCTTGCAGGCCTGCGGGACCCGCGGGCCCCATCGCGCCCTGCGGTCCGGCCATCGCGACGCCTTCCGCGCCCGTGTTTCCGGTCGCTCCCTGGGCACCGGTGGCGCCCTGCGCACCCGCGGGGCCGGCGGGGCCGACCCAGCTCATCGGCGAGCTGCTGGAGTGTTCCGTGGTGGCGCACGCGCCGGCGAAGGTCGCGGCGAGCGCGAGCAGCAAGGCGCGCTGCGTCGTCCTGCGGGAAGGGATCGAGCGGTTCATGGTGTTTCCTCCGGGGATGCGTTTGCGACGGATGCATCTGTCGACTGCTCCGGAGAGTAGCGGCGCGGGCGCGCGGCGTCGGTGCGGCAACGCACATGCATTTCGCCGCTCCTGGGTCCGGAAGCGCACAATGGGGTCCCTGCTCTCGAGATCGGCCTCCTCCATGGCGTTGATGTCCATGCACAACCAGCTCCTCGATGCGCTTTCGGGAGCGGAGCGCAAGCGCCTGCGCGCGCGCCTGGAGCTCGTCGACATGCCGCTGGGCGCCGTCGTCTACGAGTCGGGGAGGCACATCGATTACGTGTACTTCCCGACCACCTGCATCGTTTCCCTGCTCTACGTGCTCGAGAACGGCGCTTCGGCGGAGATCGCGGTGGTGGGCCACGAGGGCGTGGTGGGCATCTCGATCTTCATGGGCGGCGAGACAACGCCCAGCCGCGCGGTGGTGCAGAGCCAGGGGAAGGCGTATCGGCTTCCCGGCCCCGCGATGAAGGAGGAATTCACGCGCGGACGCGCGATGCAGCACCTGATGCTGCGCTACACCCAATCGCTCATCACGCAGATGGCGCAGACCGCGGTATGCAACCGCCACCATTCCGTGGACCAGCAGCTCTGCCGCTGGCTGCTCTTGAGCATCGACCGGCTCCCGTCGCCCGAGATCACGATGACGCAGGAGCTCATCGCGAACATGCTGGGCGTGCGCCGCGAGGGCGTGACCGAGGCCGCCGGCAAGCTCCAGAAGGCCGGCGTCATCAGCTACCGGCGCGGGCACATCAAGGTGCTGAACCGCCCGAAGCTGGAGAAGATGTCCTGCGAGTGCTACGAGGTCGTGCGCCTCGAGACCGAGCGGCTCCTGCCGCTGATGGCGCCCCACTGAGCGTCGCCGCCCTTTTTGCATCGGTTGGTGCGCTACCGCGCAGACAGCCCCCCCCCTCAGCGCTCACGCTCGGCCTCCACACTGTTCGCGAAGGACTCCTATTTGGCCCGTGCCGCGCATGCCGTGCCGATCACGAATCGACTGCTCGACCGGCTGCCCGCGAAGGATCGCGCCCGCGTGCTCGATGCCTGCGATGCGGTGGTCCTCGAATTTCCCACGGTGGTCGCCGAACCCGGCGAAGCGATCCGGCACGTCTACTTCCCGACCGGGAGCTTCATCTCGCTGGTGGCGCCCATGGGCGGCAGGGACAGCCTCGAGGTCGCGCTCGCGGGAAGCGAGGGGCTCTTCGGCGTGGGTGTCGCCCTGGGCGTGGACATCTCGCCCGTGCATGCGCTGGTGCAGGGTGGAGGGGCGGCATGGCGGATCGGCGTCCCGGCGTTCCGGCGCGAGCTCGCCCGCATTCCCTCGCTTCGCGATTGCGTCGACCGCTACGCCTACGTGGTGATGAGCCAGCTCATCCAGACCTCCGGCTGCAACCGCTTCCACGTCGTGGAGCAGCGCCTGGCACGCTGGCTCCTCATGACCTCCGACCGCGCGCATTCGACGTCCTTCCACATCACCCACGAGTTCCTCGCGTACATGCTGGGGGTGCGGCGCGTGGGCATCACGGAGGCCGCGAGCGACCTGCAGGGGAGGAACCTCATCGGGTACTCGAGGGGTGCGATGACCATCCGCAAC
>DATAMY010000155.1:0-24106 GCA_036266535.1 Usitatibacter sp.
GAATTCCCGGACTGGTTTTCCTCGCCGTCCACGGGCCCTCCGCGCGAGCGTTGCTCGTGACCGGATGCCTCGTCGGCGCGCTCCTCGTCTGGCAATCGCTCGACCGCGTGCTCTCGCTCGAGAACCCGGAGACGGCGTGGACGGACGCGATCGCCAAGCTCCCGAACGATCCGCGCGCGGTCGGCCGCTGGTTCCCCTACCTCAACCGCGGCGCCTACTACGCGGAGAACGGCAGCTTCGAGCTCGCCCTCGCGGACTTCGAGGCGTCGGCCGCGCTGGGCGACCGCGGCATGGGCGCATTCAACATGGGAACGATCCTCTCGGCGAAAGGGCGCCAGGAGCAGGCGCTCGCCGCCTTCGATCGCGCCGAGTCGGAGGGCTACCAGCTCTACAACCTGCCCTTCCAACGCGGCCTCGCGCTCCTCGCGATGAGCCGTCCCGAGGAAGCCCTTCGCCAGTTCGAGAAGGCGCGCTCCCTCGATCCGCCGTCGCCCACGCGCGAGATCACCCTCCTCCAGATCGGACGCGCCGCGATCCAGATCAGCCGGCGCGAAGAGGCCGTCGCCGCGCTCGAGCCGCTCGTTCGCTCGGAGCCGGCGAACCGCGAAGCGCGCTACCTGCTGAGCATGGCGTACATCATGTCCGGCCGCCCTGCCGATGCCCGCATGCTCCTCGACAAGCTGCTGATGGAAAGCGGCGATGCCCGCACCTACTACGCCCGAGCGCTCGCCAATTACGGCCTCAAGCGGAAGGCCGAGGCGCTGGGCGACATCGAGAGCGCGCTGCGGATCGCGCCGGACAATGCGAGCCTCCAGGCCTGGCGCGGCAAGATCCTCGCCATGCCCTGACCCGCATGCGGATCCTCCACCTGGGCAAGTACTTCCCGCCGTCGAAGGGCGGCATGGAGCGATTCCTCGACGACTTGGTCGCCGCCCAGCGCCGCGCGGGCGACGAGCCGGCGGTGCTCGTGCACGCGCACAAGCCGAGAAGCGCCGAGCCGGATCCGCCCTGGCTCATGCGCTGCCCCGTGTGGCTGCGCCTCATCTTCGCGCCCTTGAGCCCGCTCTACCCGTTCTGGCTCGCGCGCGCGATCCGCACGTACCGGCCGGAGGTGCTCCACATCCACATGCCGAACGTGAGCCCGTTCTGGGCGCTCCTCCTGCCGGGAGCGCGCAGGCTCCCGTGGATCGTGCACTGGCACTCGGACGTCGAGCCCTCGAAGTTCAAGCGCTCGCTCCGCCTCGCATATCCCCACTACCGCATCTTCGAGCGCGCGGTCCTCGAGCGCGCCGAGGCGGTCGTGGTGACGTCGCCGCAGTACCTGGAGGCGAGCAAGGCGCTCGTACCGTGGCAGTACAAGTGCCACGTGGTGCCGCTGGGCGTGGCACCCGAACGGCTTCCGGAGATTCAGGCCGGCGACGGCGACGCTTCGTGGCAACCGGCGCGGATGCGCGTCCTCGCCGTCGGCCGGCTCACGTACTACAAGGGATTCGAGACGCTCGTGCGCGCGGTGGCGGCATCGGATGCGCTGCAATTGGTGCTCGTGGGGCATGGCGAGGAGCGCGCGAGCCTCGAGGCCGTCGTGGCCCAGACCGGGGCATGGGAGCACATCACCCTCGCGGGCGAGCTGGACGACGCGGCGCTTTGCCGGATGCTCGCCTCCTGCGACGTGCTCTGCCTTCCCTCGTGCGAGCGCACCGAGGCCTTCGGCCTCGTGCTGGTCGAGGCGATGCGCTATGGAAAGCCGCTCGTGGTGAGCGACCTTCCGGGAAGCGGCATGGCCTACGTCGCGCGCCAGGGACAGAACGCGATCGCGGTTCGCGTGGGCGATGAGTCCGCATGGACCGCCGCGCTCGAGGGCCTCGCGCGCCATCCCGCCCAGCGCCAGATCCTGGGGCAGCTCGGCCGCGAGCGCTTCGCGCGCGAGTTCGACGTGGCGCAGGTCGCGGCGCGCCTGCACTGGCTCTACCAGCTCGCGCTGCGCATGCGGGCGGGGGACGCGGCGCACGTCGACGCGGCGCCGAGCGACGAGCTGCCGGGCGACGACGCGGGCGAGGCGGGATCCGCCGCACCCGCCGCGCGCCTCCTCGCCGTGATCCCGGCGTTGAACGAGGCGGCCTGCATCGGCGAGGTGATCGCCCAGGTGCGGCAGCACACGGGCGTCGACGTCCTGGTGGTGGACGACGGAAGCACGGACGACACGGCGGCGGTGGCGATCCTCAACGGCGCGCGCGTGCTGCGCGCCCCGCTCTGGCAGGGCGCGTGGGGCGCGATCCAGACCGGCATCCGCTATGCGCTGCGCCACGGGTACTCCGGCGTCGTGACGCTCGATGCGGACGGGCAGCATGAGCCCGCGCACCTGCCGCGCCTTCTCGAGGCGAGCCGTACCGCGGATGTGGTGATCGCGGCGTGCCCCAGCCGCGGAAGCCGGCTGCGCCAGCTCGCGTGGCGCTATTTCCGCCTCCTCACCGGCTTCGGGATCGAGGACCTCACGTCCGGGTTCCGCTACTACAGCGCGCGCGCCTGCCGCATCCTGCAGACGCGCGAGGCGACTTTGCTAGACTACCAGGACATCGGCGTGCTGCTCCTGCTGCGAAGCGCCCGGCTCTCCATCGCCGAGGTCCCCGTCGAGATGAACGCTCGGCGCAGCGGCGCCTCGCGCGTCTTCTTCTCCTGGTGGACGGTGGCCCGCTACATGATCGAGACTTCGCTCCTCTGCCTCGCCCGCTGGGATCCGCGCCGCCGATGAGGGCCTACCACCTTCCCGTACTGCTGATGGGCCTCGGGCTCGCGATCGGGATCCTGCTCCTCGTGCGCCGGGACCACCTCTACATCCGGCAGGGCTTCTTCTGGATCGCGGTCGCATTCTTCTCGCTGGTCTTCGGCCTCTGGCCCTTCCTCATCGACACGATGGGCTCGGTGCTGGGGATCGCCTATCCGCCGACGCTCCTCTTCCTGGTGGCGATCATCGTGCTGGTCCTGAAGGCGCTGCTGGGCGACATCGCGTTGACGAAGCTGCAGCGCGACCTCCGGCGCCTGAACCAGCGGATCGCGATGCTCGAGGCCGATCCCGGGAAACGCGAGCCCTAGGACGCGAAAAAAGCCGGGCGAAAAAAAGCCCCGCGCAGCGGGGCTTTTTCGTGGTGCGCCGGCTTTCAGCTCTCGCCTTCCAGGAACGACCGGAGCTTCTCCGAGCGCGAGGGGTGGCGGAGCTTCCTGAGCGCCTTCGCCTCGATCTGGCGGATCCGCTCGCGGGTCACGTCGAACTGCTTCCCGACCTCCTCCAGCGTGTGGTCGGTGTTCATCTCGATCCCGAAGCGCATGCGCAGCACCTTCGCCTCGCGCGGCGTGAGGGAGTCCAGCACGTCCTTGGTCGCCTCGCGGAGACTCGCGTAGAGCGCGGAGTCCGAGGGAGCGAGGCCGGCCTGGTCCTCGATGAAGTCGCCCAGGTGGGAGTCGTCGTCGTCGCCGATCGGCGTCTCCATGGAGATCGGCTCCTTGGAGATCTTGAGGATCTTCCGGATCTTCTCCTCCGGCATCTCCATCTTCACGGCGAGCGTCGCGGGATCCGGCTCCTGGCCCGTCTCCTGCAGGATCTGGCGCGAGATCCGGTTCATCTTGTTGATGGTCTCGATCATGTGCACGGGGATGCGGATCGTGCGCGCCTGGTCCGCGATCGAGCGGGTGATCGCCTGGCGGATCCACCACGTCGCGTAGGTCGAGAACTTGTAGCCGCGGCGGTATTCGAACTTGTCCACCGCCTTCATGAGGCCGATGTTGCCTTCCTGGATGAGATCCAGGAACTGGAGGCCCCGGTTCGTGTACTTCTTCGCGATCGAGATCACGAGGCGCAGGTTCGCCTCGATCATCTCGCGCTTCGCGCGCCGGGCCTTCGCCTCGCCCGTGGACATCTGGCGCGCGATCTCCTTCAGGTCCTTGATCGGGATCCCGACCTCCTTCTGGAGGTGGATGAGGGCGTCCTGCTGCTCGACGATCGCGGGCTTGAAGCGGTCGAGCGCCTTGGCGTACACCTTGCCCGCGGCGATCTCCTCGTTCACCCACTTCACGTTGGTCTCGTTGCCCGGGAACACCTTGATGAAGTGCGCCCGCGGCATGTTCGCGTTCTTCGTGCAGAGCTCCATGATCTCGCGCTCGTGCGAACGGACGCGCTCGACCAGGCCGCGAAGGCCGTTCGAGAGGTGCTCGACCTGCTTCGCGGTGAAGCGGATCGCGAGGAGCTCCGTGGAGATGTCCTCCTGGAGGTCCTTGTACGCGCGCGAGCGGTAGCCCTTCTCCGCGAGGATCTTCTTCATCTTCTTGTACTGGCGGCGGATCTTGTTGAAGTGCGAGAGCGCGTTCTGCTTGAGCTCCTCCAGGTCCGCGCTCGCGACCGCCTCGTCCTCGGCTTCCTGCTCCTCGGCGTCGAGCTCTTCCAGCTCTTCCTCCTCGGTGAGCTCTTCCTCGACGACCTCCTCGCCGTCCTCGTCCACGAGGCCGTCGACCAGCTCGTCGATGCGCATCTCGTCCTTCTCGATGAGATCCGCCATGCGCAGGATCTCCTCGATCGTCGTGGGGCACGACGAGATCGCGTGGATCATGTGCTTCAACCCGTCCTCGATGCGCTTGGCGATCTCGATCTCGCCCTCGCGCGTGAGGAGCTCCACCGAGCCCATCTCGCGCATGTACATGCGCACGGGGTCCGTGGTGCGGCCGAATTCCGCGTCGATCGTGGTGGAGAGCGCTTCCTCCGCCTCCTCGATCACGTCCTCTTCCGCGATCGGGGCCGGCGCCTCGTTCATGAGGAGCTGCTCCGCGTCCGGCGCCTCGTCGTACACGGCGATGCCCATGTCGGCGAGCATCGTGACCACGCCCTCGATCTGCTCGGCGTCGGTCATGTCGTCCGGCAGGTGGTCGTTGATCTCGGCGTACGTGAGGTAGCCCCGCTCCTTGCCGAGAACGATGAGGTTCTTGAGGCGCTTCTTCTGCGCCTCGACTTCGGCGAGTTTCACCTCTGCCTTCTGGTGCTCGTTGCTCGACTTTTTCACGTGTGCGACTCCCGTGCGGACCGGTTCGGGAAAACCGTCAATTGTATCAGAATTTGGACACTTCTTCCGTAGGAGGATTCCCCGATTTCGAGGCCTGCATGCGGCTCGTAAGCGCCTGGTACTCGGCCATTTCTTCGGGGCTGAGCCCCGACGCCAGGCGCCGGCCGAGCTCGTCGTAGCGGCGGGCGAAGCGTTCCCGGGAAAGCTCGCCGATCCAGTGGGTTACCTCGGCCTCGATGTCGAGCTCCGGCCCTTCCGCCTGCCGCAGGAGCGGCTCCCGGAGCGCTTCCTCCAGGACGGCGTGATGCTCCGTCCCTTCGAAGAAAGCGGTGACCTGGGCCAGGTTCACATGGGGATTGGACCGGCAAAACGCAACGACGGCACGCAGGGTGGCCGATTCGGGCCGCCCACCGTCCAGCGCCTCGTCCGGGACGCCGGCGGCCAGGTCCGGTCGGACCATGAGGCGGCCGAGGAGGCGGGCCTCCGGCGCGGCGGGTGCGGGGCGGGGCGAGCGGGCGGGCGTCCGGGACGGCGGGCGCGGAGCCGCCTTCGCGGGAAGGAGCGCCTCGATCTCGCGGGGATCGAGGCGCGCGAGCTCGGCCAGGCGATGCCGCAGCATCGCGGAAAGCGCGGGCGCCTCCACCTGCGCGAGGAGCGGCTTCGCCTCCGCGAGGAATCGCGCGCGGCCCTCCTCGGTCGCCATGTCCACCCGGGCCGCGAGCTCGCCGAAGAGGAACTGCGAGAGGGGCTTCGCCTGCGCCGCCGCCGCGACGAACGCGGCTCGCCCCTCCCGGCGCACGAAGGTGTCCGGGTCGTCCTCCGCCGGAAGGAAGAGGAAGCTCACGAGCTTGCCGTCCGCGAGCACCGGGAGCGAGACCTCGAGCGCCCGCCACGCGGCCTTGCGGCCCGCCGCGTCGCCGTCGAAGCAGAAGACCACGTTGTCCGCGAGCTTCACGAGCTTCCCCACGTGCACGGGCGTCGTCGCCGTGCCGAGCGTGGCGACCGCGTTCTCGACGCCGTGCTGCGCGAGCGCCACCACGTCCATGTAGCCCTCGACCACGATCACCTGGTTCGCGTCGCGGATCGCCCGGCGCGCCTGGTAGAGCCCGTAGAGCTCGCGGCCCTTCTCGAAGAGCGGCGTCTCCGGGGAGTTCAGGTACTTGGGCTCGCCCGGGCCGATCACGCGGCCGCCGAAGCCGATCACGTTCCCGCGGGCGTCGAGGATGGGGAACATCACGCGGTTCCGGAAGCGGTCGTAGCGGCGCGACTTCTTCTCCGGGTGGTCCTCGCCGGGATCCGAGTCGATGACGAGGCCCGTGTCCTTGAGGGGCCCCGCCGCATAGTCGGTGAACACCGCCGCGAGGTTCTGCCATCCGTCCGGCGCGTAGCCCAAGCCATAGCGGGCCGCGATCTCGCCCGTGAGGCCGCGCCCCTTGAGGTATTCGACGGCCGCCTTCGACTTCTTGAGCTCGGCGCGGTAGTACGAGAGCGCGTCCATCATCCGCACCGTGAGCCCTGGCGCTTCGGCCGCGCCAGGCCGCTCGGGGCGCGCGCGCGTCTCCGGCACCGGCATCCCGACCGTCTCCGCGAGGCTGCGGATCGCCTCCGGGTAGGCGAGGCCCGAATACTCCATGAGGAAGCCGATGGCGTTGCCGTGCGCGCCGCATCCGAAGCAATGGTAGAACTGCTTCGACGGGCTCACCGTGAAGGAAGGTGTCTTCTCGTTGTGGAAGGGGCAGCACGCGGAGTAGTTCGCGCCCGCCTTCTTCAACTTCACGTAGCGATCCACCACGTCGACGATGTCGACGCGCCCGAGCAGGGACTGGATGAACTCCTGCGGGATCATGCGGGAATTATGCCTCCGTCGTCCTCGCGAAGGCGGGGACCCACTGGATTCCCGCCTCCGCGGGAATGACGGTCAGGAGAGCTTCGCCTTCACGAGCGCCGAGACCTTCCCCATGTCCGCGCGGCCGGCGAGCCTGGGCTTCAAGACGCCCATCACCTTGCCCATGTCCGCCGGGGACTTGGCACCGCTCGCGGCGAGCGCCTCGGCCACCGCGGCCTCGAGCTCCGCCTGCGACATCTGCTTCGGGAGGTACGCCTCGATCACCGAGATCTCGTAGCGCTCCTTGTCCGCGAGGTCCGCGCGCGCGGCCTTCTCGTACTGCGCGATCGAGTCCTTGCGCTGCTTGATCATCTTCTCGACGACGGAGATCACGCCCGCGTCGTCCATCGCCACGCGCTCGTCCACCTCGCGCTGCTTCACGGCGGCGAGCATGAGCCGGAGCGCGTTCAGGCGCTCGGTCTCCCGCGCCTTCATGGCGGTCTTGATGTCTTCGTTCAGCTGTTCGCGCAGCGCCATTCGGGCTCCTATGGGGACAGGCCAAAAGCATCGCGGCGAGCGGGGGCGTCGCCCGGCTCGCCGCGAACGAATCCTGTGAGCCGGCTCCTAGTAGAGCTTCGGCGGCAGCATCTGCGCGCGCATGCGCTTGAACCGGCGCTTCACGGCCGCGGCGTGCTTGCGCTTCCGCTCGGCGGTGGGCTTCTCGTAGAACTCGCGCGCGCGAAGCTCCGTGAGGAGCCCCGTCTTCTCGACGGCGCGCTTGAAGCGGCGAAGCGCCACGTCGAACGGCTCGTTTTCCTTGACTCGGACAATGGGCATGGGGGCTGGGTTGAGTTTGATGCCGGAAAACCACGCATAATATCAGCATTTTGCCGCTCGGGGAAGGCTTCCCCGCCTCCCGGAGACCCGTCCTGCTCATCCTCGGCATCGAGACCTCGTGCGACGAGACCGGCGCGGCCCTCTACGACACGAAGGCGGGGCTGCTGGGCGACGTCCTCCACTCGCAGGTGATGCTCCATGCGGCCTATGGCGGCGTGGTGCCGGAGCTGGCCTCCCGCGACCATGTCCGGCGCCTCCTTCCGCTCCTGCGCTCCCTCCTCGAGGGCGCGGGGCGTCGGATCGACGACGTCGGACTCATCGCGTTCACGCAGGGGCCGGGGCTCGGCGGCGCGCTCCTGGTCGGCGCGTCGGTCGCCGCGGGCATCGGCTTGGCGCTCGGGCGCCCGGTGGCGGGCATCCACCACCTCGAAGGCCACCTCCTCTCGCCGCTCCTTGCCGATCCACGGCCCGCGTTCCCGTTCGTGGCGCTCCTCGTCTCCGGCGGCCACACGCAGCTCATGCGCGTGGACGGGGTCGGACGCTATGCGCTCCTGGGCGAGACGCTCGACGACGCGGCGGGCGAGGCGTTCGACAAGACCGCCACGGTGCTGGGCCTCGCCTATCCCGGCGGCCCCGCGCTCGCGCAGCTCGCGGAATCCGGGGATCCGGAACGCTTCCATTTCCCGCGGCCGATGATGGCGGCGGACGGCCTCGACTTCAGCTTCAGCGGCCTCAAGACCGCGGTCCTCACGCGCGTCCGCGAGATCGGCGCCCCGGACGAACGCACGCGCGCGGACCTCGCGGCTTCCTTCCAGGCGGCGGTGGTCGACGTGCTTGCGGCCAAGTGCGCGCAGGCGCTCGAGCGCGAAGGGCTCGACCGGCTGGTGGTGGCGGGGGGCGTGGGCGCGAACGCGCGGTTACGCGAGCGGCTCACGGAGCGCGTGCGCGAGCGCGGCGGCGAGGTGTTCTTTCCGCCCGCGCGGCTCTGCACGGACAACGGCGCCATGATCGCCTTCGCGGCGGCGCTGCGGCACGCCGAAGGCCTCGATCGCCCGCTGGACGGTTTCCCCATCCATCCGCGCTGGGACCTCGCGTCCGCCGCGCGCGGGGGTCAGTCCACGCCCTGCCGATAGGCGAGCTCGGCGTCCTCGACCGCCTGCTCCGCGAGCCGCACTTCCTCCTGCATCCGGTCGATGCGCTCGTAGTACGCCTCGTTCGGGGCGAGATGCGGACAGATAACGACGGTCTTGCCGATCGCGTTCTTGATCGCACTGCAATTGGAATGGCCGCTTCCGGCATTGGGCACGACGGGCGGATTGGGGGTCCCGAGCAAGGTTGTCCCGGACGTGTCGGGCAGCGGCTGCCCCTGGACCACCTCCTGCTCACCTTCCTGCGGGCCGGCCGCCTCGGCGAGCGCTTTCCGCGCGAGGTCGAGCCGCGCCTGGGCGTCGTCCAGGTTTTTTTGCAGGCGCGCCCGCGTGAGGCGGCGCTGCGTGAGGAGGTCCGGCGTCACCACGGGCGGCTCCGGCACCGCGGCGGGCGCGGCGACGACGGGAGGGCGCGGAGGCGTCGCGGCGTGCGGCGTCGTGTCGACGTCGATCCGCTGCGCGCTGGATGCGAAGGCCTTCGGCGGCGTGTCGCCGTAGTGGACCTGGCCGCGCTCGTCCGTCCACTTGTAGAAGGTCACGGCTCCGGCGGTGGCCGCGAATCCGGCGAGAAGCAGCGCGAATGAAATCCCGGCCGCCGTCCGCAGCTTCGTCCTACTTCCCTTCCTGCGCTTTTGCGAGCTCATCTTCCGCCTCCTTCACCGCGCGTTCGAGGCCCGCGAGGCGCTCCTGATAGGCCTCCGTCGGGATGCTTCGGGCGCCGCCGCCGACCTTTCCCACGAACCGCGTCTCGTCCTCCGCCGGATGCTCGCGCGCTTCCGCGAGGGCCTTCCGCGCGGCGGCGAGCCGTTCCCGCGCCTGCGCGACGCGCTTCGCCGCTTCGGGCGCGGCCTCCGGCGGCTGCGCGCCGGGCGGCGTGGGCGGCGGCACCCCGAGGGTGGCGCTGTTCCGGTTGGGATCGATGTCGATCCGGATCACCTTGCCGTCGAAGTCCTTGGGCGCCTCCTGCGAGTAGGTGACCTTTCCGTTGCGATCTATGAGCTTGTAGAGCGTCTGGGCGAGGCCGGAGTTCGCCGCGAAAGCGAAAAACCCCGCGCAAGCGGCGCCGGCCAGGGGTAAGAAGCGCCGGGAGGCCATGCTAGGCGGCCCGCGCCCGGGCGGGAGAGCACGCGCGGCAGCGCGGATCGCGCGCGAGGCGCACCTCGTGCCAGCGGCTCGCGAGCGCGTCGAAGAGAAGGAGGCGGCCCGCGAGCGTCTCGCCCACGCCCGCCACGAGCTTGATCGCCTCGAGCGCCTGGAACGTGCCCACGATCCCCACGAGCGGCGCGAAGATGCCCATCGTGGCGCAGCGCTCCTCCTGGGAATCCGCGTCCTCCGCGAAGAGGCAGTGGTAGCAAGGCGCGTCGTCGCGGCGCAGGTCGAAGACGGCGACCTGCCCGTCGAAGCGGATGGCCGCGCCGGAGACGAGCGGCGTGCGCGACGCCACGCACGCGCGATTGATCGCATGCCGCGTCGCGAAATTGTCCGAGCAGTCGAGCACGACGTCCGCGCCGCGCACGAGCTCGGCGATGCGCGCGGCGTCCGCCCGCTCCTCGAGCGGCTCCACGCGCACGTCCGGGTTCAGCGCGGCGAGCGTGCGGGCGGCGGAGGCGGCCTTCGGCGCGCCGACGGAGTCGAGCCGGTGGATCACCTGGCGCTGCAGGTTGGTGAGGTCGACGCGGTCGCCGTCGCAGACGGTGATGCGCCCGAAGCCGCTCGAAGCGAGGTAGAGGAGCGCGGAGGAGCCGAGGCCGCCCGCGCCGATCACGAGCGCATGGGCGGCGAGGAGGCGCTCCTGCGCCTCCTCGCCGAACTCGTTGAGCAGCAGGTGCCGGCTGTAGCGAAGGCGCTGGGTGTCGTCCACGCGGACCGTCAGCCGGTTCTGGGGGATTCCGGCTCCGGGCCGGCCGGCGCCGGCCGCTACTTCGCGGCGGCGACGGCGGCCGTCGCGGTGACCGGCAACCCCTTGAGGTGGTTGAGGGCCGCGGCGAGCTGGAGATCGTCCTTCTTGGCGGCCTTGCCGGGAGCCTTGTCGTCCGCCTTGGCGGTCGTGGGCTTCACCGTGAGCGTCGCGGACTTCCCGGCCGCGGGCCCGGCGATGATCTTCTCCGTGGGCTTCGCGGCCTTGGGGCCTTCCGCGGCCTCGCCGTTCTTGTCGTCCTCGACGATGAGGTGGTGCTGCAGGTCCGCCTCGCGCAGGAGCACCTTCTGGTCCGGCGCGTCCTCGACCACGATGTCCGGCGAGATGCCCTTCGCCTGGATCGAGCGGCCGCTCGGCGTGAAGTAGCGCGCCGTCGTGAGCTTCACCGCCTGGTTGTTCGGCAGCGGCAGGATCGTCTGCACCGACCCCTTGCCGAAGGTCTGCGTGCCGAGGATGGTCGCGCGATGGTGGTCCTGGAGGGCTCCGGCCACGATCTCGGAGGCCGACGCGGAAGCGCCGTTCACGATCACGACCATCGGCACGTTCTTCACGGCCGCCGGCAGCTTCGCGAGGTAATCCTCCTTGAACGCGCCGCGGACGTAGTTCTCCTTGGTGGCGGTGAGGTGCATCTTCGAGTCTTCCGTCCGGCCGTCCGTGTAGACGACGAGCGCGTTCTTCGGCAGGAACGCCGCGGAGACGGCGACGGCGGAGTTGAGGAGCCCGCCCGGGTTCATGCGCAGGTCGAGGACGAGGCCCTTCAACTCCCCGTTCGACTGCTTGTAGAGGTCGTTGATCGCGGTGACGAGGTTCTCGCCCGTGTGCTCCTGGAACTGCGTGATGCGCACCAGGCCGTAGCCGGGCTCGAGCATGCGCGCCTTCACGCTCTTCACGCGGATCACGTCCCGGCGCACGACGAACTCGAGCGGCTGGTTCTCGCCCTTCCGGAGCACCGTGAGCTTCACCTCCGAGCCGGGCTTCCCGCGCATGCGCTTCACCGCGTCCGAGAGCGTGATGCCCTTCAGCGACACCTCGTCCAGCTTGATGATGAGGTCGCCCGCCTGCACGCCCGCCTTGAACGCGGGGGTGTCCTCGATGGGCGCCACGACCTTCACGAAGCCGTCCTCGGCGCCCACCTCGATGCCGAGGCCGCCGAACTCGCCCTGGGTGCCCACCTGCAGGTCGCGGTACGCGTCCTGGTCGAGGAAGGCGGAGTGCGGATCGAGGTCCGTCACCATCCCGTTGATCGCGCCCTTCAGGAGCTTCCGGTCGTCCACCGGCTCCACGTAATCCGTCTTGATGCGGCCGAAGACCTCGCTGAAGAGGCGAAGGTCGTCCACCGGCAGCTGGAGCGCGCTCGCCTGGCGGTCCGCCATCGCGGAGAAATGGAGGCTCGCGGCGATGCCGAGCGCGGCACCCAAGGCGACGAGACCGATCTGCTGGAGCTTCTTGCCCATGTATTCGTTCCTTCCTGATTGCGTTGCCGCCTAGCGGGCGGTCCACTTCAACGGATCGAAGGGTTTCCCGTCGCGGCGCAACTCGAAGTATAGACCCGAATCGGCGCTGCTACCCGAGGCGCCGACGTTCGCGACGGGGTCCCCCGCCCGCACTTTCTCGCCCACCTTCCGCAGCAGGCCCTCGTTGTACGCGTAGAGGCTCATGAAGCCCCCGCCATGGTCAAGGATGAGGAGATTTCCGAAGCCGCGCAACCAATCCGCGTACACCACGAGGCCGTCGGCCACCGCGTGCACCGTTTCACCTGTAACAGCGCGGATGAAGAGGCCCTTCCATGCGGCGCCCTCTTCCCGCCGTTCGCCATAGCGGTTCACCAGCCGACCCCGGACCGGGAGCCGGAGCTTGCCCTTCAGGCTCGCGAAGGGATGCGCGGAGAGGGACGCGTCGGCGACGCGGTCCACGGGTTCGCCGCGCGCGGCTCCTTCCTCGCGCTCCCGCTCCTTTTCCTTCTGGCGGGCGGCGAGCGCCCGGGCGATCTCGTCCACCAGGCGGGCGAGCCGCGCCTCGTCGCGCTTCAACTGCCCGATCTCGCGCCGGTTCTTCGAGATCTCGCCCGCCAGGCGCTTCACCGTGGCGGCCCGCGCGGCGCGCTCCTTCTCCAGGCGCCGGCTTTCCTCCGCCTGCTCCGCCTCGTTCTGCGCGAGCTCCTCGTGCCGCGCCCGGGCATCCGACTCGAGGGAGGCGAGCTCGTCGCGCTTCTTCCGGAGCTCGCCGATCAGGTCCGCCCGGGCGCGCTGGACGTAGCCGTAGTACTGGAGGTGGCGCGCGGCCTGCTCCGGGTCGCGGCCCTCTAGCACGAGGCGCAGGCGATCCGGCGCGCCCTGCTGGTACTGGAGGCGCAGCAGCTTTGCCGCGAGCGCCTGCTGCTCGGCGAGCGCCGTGCGCGTATCGGCCTCGCGCTCCGCGATCCCGGAGAGGTCCGCCTCCAGGGCGGTGCGCCGCTGGCGCAGCTCGAAGAGGGCTCGATGCGCCTCGCTCGTCGCGCGGTCGCTCTCGCGCAGGAGCCCCGCCGCCTCGCCGCGCGACTGCTCCGCCGCATCGAGCGTCGACTGGAGCTTCTCGATCCGGCTCCGGAGGTCCCGAAGCTGCCGCTCGCTCGCGGCCGGATCGCGCGGCGCGGGCGCGGCGGGCGCGGCGGGAAGTGCCCAGAGGAATACGACGAAACCCGCGGCGAGGACGCTCGGACGGCGTCCCCGGCTCATCCGGCGCGCTTCGCCTTGGCCTGGCTCGCCACGGCCTGCATCGCCGCGGAGACCGCCTGCGCGTCGCCGAGGTAGCGGCGGCCGGTCGCGTGGAGCGCGTCGTCGAACTCGTAGACGAGCGGGATACCCGTGGGCACGTTCTCGCCCACGATCGCCTCGTCCGACATCGCGTCGAAGTACTTGATGAGCGCCCGGAGGCTGTTGCCGTGGGCGGCGACGAGGATGCGCTCGCCCGCCGCGACGCGCGGCGCGATGCGCTCCTTCCAGTACGGGACCACGCGGGCGACGGTGTCCTTGAGGCACTCCGTGCGCGGCACCTGCCCCGAAGCGAGCGCCCGGTAGCGCGGATCGCGCGAGGCGTCGCGCTCGTCGCCGGGCGGGAGCGGCGGCGGCGGCACGTCGTAGCTTCGCCGCCAGAGGAGCACCTGCTCGTCGCCGAACTTCGCGGCCGTCTCGGCCTTGTCGAGCCCCTGGAGCGCGCCGTAGTGGCGCTCGTTCAACCGCCAGTCCTTCTCCACCGGGATCCAGAGCCGGTCCATCTCCTCCAGCGCGAAGTTCAACGTGCGGATCGCGCGCTTGAGGACCGAGGTGAAGGCGAAATCGAAGTCGAAGCCCTCGCCCTTCAGGAGCCGCCCGGCCGCGCGCGCCTCCTCGATGCCCTTCGCGGCGAGGTCCACGTCCGTCCAGCCGGTGAAGCGGTTCTCCCGGTTCCACGCGCTCTCGCCGTGGCGCAGCAGCACGATCCTTTTCATGGCTTCCATGTTAGCAAACGTCGACGCCCGATCCGGCCTCGCCTAGAATCGCGTTCCGCCGTGAACGATCCCCGCCCCCTTCCAGACGCATCCCCCCGCAGCGAGTTCCTCGCGGGATGCCGCGAGATGATCCCGATGGTCATGGGGACTGTTCCCTTCGGCTTCGTCGCGGGCGTGGCCGCCGTCGCCGCGGGCATGACGGCCGTGCAAGGCATCGCGCTCTCGGTCTTTTCGTTCTCCGGCATCGCGCAGCTCCTCGCGAGCCAGCTCATCGCCGCGCATTCGCCGGTGCCGGTGACCGTCGCCGCGGCGTTCGTCGTGAGCCTGCGGCTCCTCATGTACAGCGCGGCGATCGCGCCGCGCCTGGCCCACCTCGACTGGCGTTGGCGCGCGGCGCTTTCCTTCCTCATGACGGACCAGAGCTTCGTCTCGGCGATGCAGCGCTTCGGCGCGCCGGGCGGCACGGCCAATCGCCATTGGCATTTCCTGGGCACGGCGTCGACGCTCTACGTGACCTGGCAGGTGGCCGTCGCGATCGGCGTCCTGGCGGGCGCCCGCATTCCCGCCGAATGGTCGCTCGACTTCGCCGTGGTGCTCACGTTCATCGCGCTCCTCGTCCCGGCGGTGCGCACGCGGGCGGACCTGGCAGCCGCGATCGTCGCGGCGGCGATCGCGCTCGCCGCCGCGGGGCTCCCCTACCGCCTGGCGCTCGTAGCCGCCACGATCGGCGGCATCGCGGCCGGGCTCGCGATCGAGGCGCTCCACCGCCGGACGAGCGCCGCCCGGTGAGCACCTGGATCGCGATCGCCGGCGTCTCGCTCTCGACGTTCCTCCTGCGCGCCTCGTTCATCGTCTTCGTCGATCCCCGTCGCTTCCCGGACTGGTTCGGGCAGGCGCTCAAGTTCGTGCCGCCCGCGGTGCTGGCGGCGATCGTGGCGCCGGGGCTCGCGATGCCCGAGGGAGCCCTCGACCTCTCGCTCCGGAATCCGCGCCTCCTCGCGGGCCTCGTCGCCATCGCGGCGACGCTCCGCGCGAGGAACGCCGTCGCGGCCATCGCGACGGGCATGGCGACGCTCTGGGCGCTCCAGTGGGCGATCGGGCGGTTCGCCTGAAGCCGAAAGCGCGGCTGCGTCTGATAAAATCGTCGTTTTCCGGGCCCGATCGATCCGTGGGCCCGCATCACCCGGGCGATTCGTGGCCGATTTCCTCCTCAGCAACATCCCCCTCGTCGCGCTCTTCGTGGGCAGCGGCCTCGTGCTCGCATGGCCGGAGATCTCGCGGCTCATCGGCGCCTCGAACGAGATCGGGACGCTCGACGCGACGCGGCTCCTGAACCAGGGGAGCACGCTCGTGCTCGACGTGCGCGACGCGCCCGAATTCGCCGCGGGGCACCTCCCGCGCGCCCGCAACATCCCGCTGAAGGAGCTCCCCGGGCGGCTGGACGAGATCCGCAAGTACAAGGAGCGGCCCGTGGTCGTCACGTGCCGCACCGGCCCGCGCGCGGGTGCCGCCTGCCGCATGCTCCGCAAGGCCGGCTTCACGGCGGCCTACCCGTTGAAAGGCGGCGTCGCCGCGTGGCAGCAGGCGAGCCTCCCGCTGGAGAAATGACGCGCCCGAGGGACATGACGCAGATGGCGAAGGTGACGATGTACGCGACGGGCGTATGCCCCTATTGCCTGATGGCCGAGCGGCTGCTCCGCTCGAAGGGCGTGGCGCAGATCGAGAAGATCCGCGTGGACCTCGAGCCCGCGCGGCGCGCCGAGATGATGGAGCGCACCGGCCGGCGCACGGTGCCGCAGATCTACGTGGGAGAGCGCCACGTGGGCGGCTACGACGACCTCGCCGCGCTCGACCGCGCGGGCGGCCTCGATCCGCTCCTCGCAGCGCCCTGAACGAAGCACCGACAGCGCCCCGCATCCCAAAGGAAACCCGATGAGCGAAGCCCAGACGAACCAGCCCGTCTTCTCGATCGAGAAGGTCTACGTGAAGGACCTCTCCCTCGAGATCCCGAACGCGCCGCAGTCGTTCCTCGAGCGCGAGGCGCCGACGGTGGACATCCAGCTCCACCACAACTCCACCGGCGTCGAGGAAGGCGTGTACCAGACCGTGCTCACGGTGACCGTCACCGCGAAGGTGAAGGAGAAGACGCTCTTCCTCGTGGAGGCCGCGCAGGCCGGGATCTTCGTGGTGCGGAACGTCCCCGCGCCGGAGCTCGAGGCCGTGCTCGCGATCGCGTGCCCGAACATCCTCTTCCCGTACGTGCGCGAGGTGGTCTCGGACGTCGTGACGCGCGCGGGCTTTCCGCCGGTCGTGCTCTCGCCGGTCAACTTCGAGGCGATCTACCAGGCGCAGCGCGACCCGCAGCCCGCCGCGCAACAGCCCTCGGTGCAGATCATCACGCCGGGCGTCTCGCACTGAAGCCGTGAGAAGCCGCGCGTCCCGCCCCTTCGCGACCGCCGTGCTCGCGCTGGCGCTCGCCTCGGGCCCCTGCGCCGCGGAGTTCCGCTCCGTGGGCGATCGCGCGGCGATCCTGTACGACGCCCCGTCCGCGCGCGCGGACAAGCTCTTCGCGGTGACGCGCTACTACCCGTTCGAGGTGCTGGTGAAGCTCGAGCAGTGGACGAAGGTGCGCGATGCGAGCGGCGAGGTGGGCTGGATCGAGAACGGCGCGCTGGGCGATCGCGCGATGGCCGTGGTGACGGTCCCCGTCGCGGACGCGCGCGCGGCCCCCGATGCGCAGGCCCCGCTCGTCTTCGAGGCGTACAAGCAGGTGCTCCTCGAGATCCTCCAGCCGCCGGCGAATGGCTGGGTGAAGGTTCGCCATCGCGACGGCCAGGAAGGCTACGTCCGCCTCTCGCACGTCTGGGGCGCCTGACCGGCGCCGCGCCGGGCGCGCGATGAACGTCGCCATCCTCGGAGCCGGCGCGTGGGGCACGGCGCTCGCCGTGGCGCTCGCGCGGCACCATCGCGTATCGCTCTGCGCGCGGCGCCCGGCCGAAGCCGCGCGGATGCGCGCGACGCGCGCGAACGGCTACCTGCCCGGCATCGCGCTTCCGGAATCGATCGCGCTGCCGGACGACGCGAGCGACGCGTTGCGCGACTGCGAGCTCGTCCTCGCCGCGACGCCCACCGCCGGATTGCGCGATGCGCTCGCGAAGCTTCCGGGCAATCCCGAAGGGCGCGCGCTTCTCTGGGCGTGCAAGGGCTTCGAGCCGGAGACCACGCGGCTTCCCCACGAGATCGCCGAAGAGGCGCTTCCCGCCTGGCACGAGGCGGGCGCGCTCTCGGGCCCCAGCTTCGCGCTCGAGGTCGCGCGCGGGCTCCCCGCCGCGCTCGCCATCGCCTCCCGCGACGCGGCCTTCGCGCAACGTGCCGCCGCGGCGCTGCACCATGCGCCGCTGCGCATCTACTCGAGCGTCGACCTGGTGGGCGTCGAGATGGGCGGTGCGCTCAAGAACATCATGGCGATCGCCGCGGGAGTCTCCGACGGCCTGGGGCTCGGCGCCAACGCGCGCGCGGCGCTCGTCACGCGCGGCCTGGCGGAGATGGCGCGGCTGGGCGTGCGCATGGGCGGCGAGCCGGACACGTTCATGGGACTCACCGGGCTGGGCGACCTCGTCCTCACCGCGACGGGCGAGCTCTCGCGCAACCGCGCCGTGGGCGTTCGCGTGGCGGGCGGCGTGCCCGTCGAGCGCATCCTCGCGGAGCTGGGCCACGTCGCCGAGGGCGTTTCCTCCGCGCGCGCCGCGCGCGCGCTCGCCCGCCGCCACGGCGTCGACATGCCGATCACGGAGGCGGTGTGCGCGGTGCTCTTCGAGGGCCTCGCGCCGATGACCGCCGTGCAGGGCCTCCTCTCCCGCGAGGCACGCGCGGAGTAGCGCGTTAACGCGTGCATGCCGCGCGCGGAAATCGGAAGCGGGATTCGCTAGGGCCGGTGGTTATAATGCGGCCCATCGTGCCAACGCCTCCCGCGGGAAATCCGCGCTCATGACGCCGCGACGCGGCGCGAGGCTCGCCTCGATGGTGATCGCGCTCGCCGCAACGACCCTCGCGAGGGCCGAGGTGCCGGTGACTCCGCAGCGTGAGGCCGTCCTCGAGGAGCGCGCCCGCAAGGTGGTCGAGGCGCACGCGACGGGCCAGTGGGTCGTGGCCCCCGGCGAGCACGTGAGGCTCATCGCGCGCCAGTTCTTCCCGCACGACCGCGCGCGCGAGCGCCGCCTCGCGGACGCCATCGTCGCGGCCAACCCGCGCGCATTCGTGGCGGGCGATCCCGGCCGCCTCATCGCCGGCGCGCGGCTCGCGATTCCCGCGGGCTCGCTGGATTCTCCATCATCGCCATCGGTAAAGGCGGTGCCGCCCGCGGACGCGACGCCCGTGGCTGCGCCGGTGCCCTCTCCCGTCACCACCGTCCCCGCGCCCGAATTCGCGCCCGGACCGCCGCGCGCGCCGCCACCCGCCGCGCCGCCCGCGTACGTGGACCAGCTGATCGAAGGCGTGGGCCCGGAGCTGCCGGCGACGAGCGTGGAGAACGCGGCGCTGGAGCCCGGCCAGCGCTACGTTTCCGCCGAGTACCGGATGGAATCGCGCAATCCCGCCGCGGGCGGGCACGGGCTCGAGCAGGGCGTCGAGGCGCACCTGCGGCGCGAGACGCTCGACTACGGCGATTTCTACCTGGAGGGCGCCGTCCGCGATACGCGCCTCCCGCCCGGCGAGACGAATCCCTCGCGCCGCAACGGCGGGCGCTTCACGCTCTACCAGGAGCACTTTCCGGTGGCCGAAGGCTGGATCGCGGATTCCGGCCTGGGCGTCGTCCGCACGCCGCCCAATTTCCTCAACTCGTCGTACCGCATCTTCCTGCCCACGTCGCTCATGGCGGGTGCCACGACCGTGGTCTCCGACGGAAGCCAATCGATCACCGGCTATGCGGGGCACGTGGGCCGGCTCGAGGGCTCCGCGGTCCAGAGCTTCGATCCCACGTCCGGCAATATCGCCGGGCTCGCGTACACGCGGACCGCGGGGCCCTGGACCGTGGGCGGCGAGGCGATCGGCGTGCACGGGAGCGTCGACACGCCGGACCATGCCGCCGCCACGCTCGCGGCCGAGTACGGGGGCGTGGGCGAATTGATCCACCACAAGGCGCAGGTCGTGGCGGACGACCACTCGAACGCGGGCGCGTGGTACGACGGCGACGTCACGATCGGCCGCACGCGGCAGCGCTTCGGGCTCTACCAGCTCGACCCCGGCCTCGAGTGGGGCGAGGCGCCGATCTCGGCCGACCAGCGCGGCGCGTACTGGCGCGCGGACTACCGCATGCTGCGCTACAGCGTCGCCGGCGGCGCGGAGCTCGCGCAGACGAACCTCCGCGACGACCCGTCGAAGGCGCAGGTGCGATCGGACACGGTGTACGGGACGTATTCGCTGCGGATCGACCGGAACCTCACGGTGGGCGCGGGCCTCACGCTGGGCGAGGCGCGCAACCGCTTCACCGCCTCCGCGCGCGGCCGCACGTCGTCCGCCAACGTGTACGCCTCGTGGACCAACCCCTTGGGCTTGAGCCGCTTCGACGTGAACTCCTTCCGCGGCGTGGCGACCGACGTGCCGGACAACACGATCGATACCTTCAGCTGGAGCCAGGAGTGGCCGACCCTAGGAGCCGTCTCGCTCACGTCGACCCTCACGCATTCGCGCGAGAACGGGCTGGGAGTGCGCACGCTTCGCAGCACCGCGGGAATCTCCGCGCGCGGGCCGATCTTCGACGCCGCGCTCTGGGATGCGAGCGTGGTCTTCGGGCGCATCTCGGGGCCGGAGGGGCCGCAGGACAACGTGAACGTCTCCGCGTCGCTCAACTGGCCGATCGCGCGGAACTGGTCCGCGCTGGGCCAGGTGAGCATCAACACGTTCGAGGCGCTGCCGGTCATCCCGGGCGCCGAGGTGCCCGTGACGCAGCACGACCGGCGGGTGCTCGTGGGCATCCGCTACGAGGAGTCCTCAGGCACCCCCTACCAGGCGCTGGGCCTCGGGAATCGGCCGGGGAGCGGGCGCCTGACCGGCGTCGTATTCTTCGACGAGAACGGCGATGGCCTGCGCCAGCCCGGGGAGCGCGGCGCGGCGAACGTGACCATCTACCTGGACGGGCGCTTCCCGGTCACCACCGACGCGCAGGGACGCTACTCGTTCCCCGCCGTCACGCCGGGCGCGCACCGCATGCGGATCCTCCCCGAGGCGCTGCCGCTCCCGTGGACGCTCGACGACGAGCATCCGCCCATCGCGACCGTGCCGCTGCGCGGCGACGCGGTCGTCGACATCGCGCTCACGAAGATCCGGCCTTGAGCGGGAGCGCCGGCGCGAGGGTCGAGTCGATCTCCTGCTTGCCGCCGTCCCACTCGATCACGCCGCGCAGGCGCACGGGGTAGGCGAGCACCGGCGCCTTGTGGTCCGGCCCTTCCTGGGGCCAGAGCGCGACCGAGCGCGTCTCGCCGGGCAGGATCGGGAAGGGCGACACCACGAATTCGTACGTCTTCCCGGACGCATCGCGGCCCTCGAGCACGCCTTCCGGACGCCCGTGGGAATTGCCGTCGTTGCGGAACGTGGCGGCGGGCGTGAGGCGGCCGTTGAATTCCTTGAGCGTCACGGATTCCAGCTTCAGGCGCGGCGCGACGTCGCCCACGGAGACGTAGACGATCACGCCGATGCGGCCCTGGAGCGGGAACTGGATGTTGCCCGCCGTGACCTCCGCCGCCTCCGACGCCTTCTGGATGATGATCGCGAAGCGGCATTCCTGCGGGGGCGCGTCCGGCGGCACGTGGACCTCGAAGCGGTACTTGCGAACCGCCCGCGGCTGCATGTGCACCTCGTGCCGCTCGACGCGCACCCACGGCCGGCAGCTTCCGGACTGGAGCGGGTCCTTGAACTCCACGCCGCCCTTGTCGTTCAGGTTCCAGTCGGCCGTGGAGACCGCGAAATCGTCCGCGACGGCGGCGTCGTTCCCGATGTCGAGGACCTCGCGCAGGACATCGCCCGGCTTCGCGCGGACCTCGAAGCGCGGCGGGCTCACGAGCCCCGCGAACGCGGACGCATCCCGGGGCGGTACCAGCGCGGCGAGCGCGAGCGCGAACGCCGCGGCGCTAAGGCGCCACCAGCTCGATCTCGAACACCGGGTCGAACTCAATGCCTCGCTCCCACGTTCGCGCGTCGATGAAGATCCGGAAGTCGAAGTAGTCCGACATCACGGGCTCGGTGATCTTACCGCGGAAGACGAGCGACCGAGTCCCCGGCGTCGCGGATCCGGGCGAGAAACGCCCGCGCGTGGTCCAGTCGACCCGCATGCCGGTGGGCGACTTCAGGCCGCTCACGTGGTCCGCGAGCACGAGGTAGATCTCCGCGTTCTTCCCCACGTAGGGCGCCGTGCGGAGGCGAAACTCCATCGCGCGCACGTCGGCCACCAATGCGTTCATCTGGTCGACCGTCCAGTTTCCCGTGCCGTCGTAGACCCACCGCGTGGTCGCCTGCACGCGCTGGCGCGGCGAGAGCGAATCGTCCAGGCGCGTGGCGGCCGCGGCGGGAACGCAGGCGAGGAGCGCCGCGAGGAAGATCGGCGCGCGCGCCATCACGGCATCGCGAGCGTGTAGGTCACGCGGCCCGTGTACGTGCCGGCCGACACGATGCTCTGGTTGAGGTAGCGGAACTGCGCGCAGACGCAGGCGCGCTGCGCGGTGCCGAAGCTCACGAGCGACTGGCCGGCCGCGCCGGTGAAGACGCCCGAGGGAATCGTGATGGGCGCGTTGAGGCAGCCGTTCGGCCCGCCGCCCGGCGTGGTCGACGTCCACGCGACCTGCGAAAACGGAATGGTGAAGCCGCCGGAGCTCAGCGGCGTGGACGAGTCCGCGGTGAGGGTGGCGGTGCGCGGCTTGTTGTTCTGGGAACGCGCCTGCGCGTCGATCAGGACCGAGTTCGCGGGGCAAGTGGGGTCGGCCGGCGTCACGCTGGCGCTCGCGACCGCGGTGCCGTTGCCCACGCTAGCGCCCGGCACGCTGATGTTCACCTGGTTGATCGTCGCGGCGCCGCTCCCGATCTGGAGGGTGAGTAGACCGGGACCGTTCGCGATGGAAACCGTGGCGGCGCGCGTGGCGAGGACGGCGAGCGCGAGGCAGAGGAGTGCGAGGGCGGGTCTCTTCATCGGAAGCGAGAAGGCCGGGGTGCTCACGCCGCCCCGGCCTTCCTGGCTTGCACCGGCGAGCGTTCGCTACGGCATGGAGGCAGTATACGTGACGCGGCCGCCCTTCGCGCTCGTGCCGTACGTGCCGGCCGAGGGGATCGTCGTGTTCGCGTACGCATAGGTCCACACCGCCGTGCGGTTGGTGACTTTGCTCGAGTTCAACACCGGCGTCGCGGTGTTGCCGCCGGCGTTCGAGAGCGCGGGCGCGTTCAGGTTCGTCGCGTCGCTGGACGTCGTCGTGATCTGCGTGTAGGCGATCGTGTCCGTGAGGGTCGCGTGCTGCAGGCCCGTGCCGGTTCCGTTGTTGGACTCGGTGATCGTGATCTGGCCCCCGTTGCCTTTCACGGTCACGTTGGCCGCCGAACCCGCGCCGGCGTCGCCGCCCGTGCCCGCGACCGGCGTGGCGTTGCCCACGTTCGCGGCCGGGACCGTGAACGTGATCTGGTCGATCGTGGCGCTGTTGGTGCCCACGCGGAACGTGAGGAAGCGGGGAATCACCACCGCGAAGTCGAGGTGCGCGGGGGCGGAGAGCGCGCCGGCACCGGTGACCGTCGTGGTTTCCGCGATCGCAGGCGTGCCCATCAGCGCGCCGGCGGAAAGCGCCGTGGCGACCGCCGCCCTGAGGATGCTGGATCTCGTTGTCATGGTCATCGCTCCCTGTCCAAGCCCATCGGGCCATTCGATGACGCGATTAGACGACGGCGCGACCTGCGTGACAGTGCGGTGGCGTACAAAGCGCCCTGTTTTGAGGGCATTTCTCACCGGCCGAGCATTTCAGCCGCAGCCTGGGAATCCCCGCTGGCGCCAGGCCTCGTAGACCACCACCGCCACCGCGTTCGAGAGGTTGAGGCTGCGGTTGCCGGGGCGCATCGGCAGGCGCAGGCGCCTCTCGGGGGCGAAGGTCTCGAGGAGCTCCCCGGGAAGCCCCGCCGTTTCCGGGCCGAAGACGAGCGCGTCGTCCTCCGCGTACGCGACCTGGTCGTAGCGCATCGCCCCGCGCGTGGAGACCGCGAAGACGCGGCGCTCGCCCAACGCCGCGCGGCAGGCCTCCCAATCGCGATGCACGACGACGGTGGCGAGCTCGTGATAGTCGAGGCCCGCGCGCCGCAGCCGGCGGTCGTCCATCGAGAATCCCAGCGGCTCGACCAGGTTCAGCCGCGCGCCCGCGTTCGCGCAGAGGCGGATCACGTTCCCCGTGTTGGGCGGGATCTCCGGATGGAAGAGGACGACTTCCAGCATCTCAGCGCGAGTCCGGATCCGGGGCGCGTGCGACCGCCCACGCGCTCACGCGCTGCGCCCCCGCGGCCTTCAGCACCCGCGCGATCGCGTCCACCGTGGCGCCCGTGGTGAGCACGTCGTCCACGATCGCCACGTGCCGCCCGCGAACATCCGCGCCGCACGCGAACGCGCCGCGCAGGTTCGCCGCGCGGGCCCGCCGGTCGAGGCGCGCCTGCGGCGGCGTGTCGCGGCGGCGCCCGATCGCGCGCGGATGGACCGGGACGGCGAGCCGGCTTCCCACCGTGCGCGCGATCTCGAGCGCCTGGTTGAAGCCGCGCTCGCGCAGCCGCCCGGCCGCGAGCGGAGGCGCGACCAGGAGATCCGGCCGCCCGGCCTCTCGCGCCCGCTCGGCCAGGCGCTCCGCGAGCCAGTGA
>DATAMY010000156.1:0-3494 GCA_036266535.1 Usitatibacter sp.
AGGATCACGTCCGGGTCCTGGCGCATCATCGAGCGGATGCCCGAGGCGAAGTCGAGCTTCACCACCTCGTTCACCGAGGTCTGGCGGATCATCGCCATCGGGTACTCGACCGGGTCCTCGAGGGTCATGATGTTGATGCCCTCGGTGTTGATGTAGTTGAGGATCGAGTAGAGGGTCGTCGTCTTCCCGCTGCCCGTGGGGCCCGTCACGAGGATGATGCCCTCGGGGCGCGCGAGCATGAGCTTCAGGGTCTTCAGGTCGTCCGAGTGGAGGCCCAGGTCCTCCAGCGGCACGATGCCCTTGTCGCGGTCGAGGATCCTCAGCACGATGTTCTCGCCGTGCGTCGTGGGCTGCGAGGACACCCGGAAGTCCACCTGGTGGCCGGAGAGCATGAGCGAGATGCGCCCGTCCTGCGGGGCGCGCGTCTCCGCGATGTTCATCCCGCTCATCACCTTCAGGCGCACGACCATCGCGGCCCAGTAGTTCTTGTGGAGGCTCCGGATCTGGCGGAGCACGCCGTCGATGCGGTAGCGGATTCGCAGGAATCCCTGCTCGGGCTCGAAGTGGATGTCCGAGGCGCTCCTCTTCACCGCGTCGTTCAGGAGCGCATCGACCAGGCGCACCACCGGCTGCGAGTACTCGTCGAAATCCGCCGCGAGCGACTGGTAGTCGATCTCGCCCGTCTCGATCTCGTTCAGGATCCCGTCGATCGAGAGCTCGAAGCCGTAGTGGTGCTCGATCCCGATCGTGATGTCCGACTCGCGCGCGAGCACCTGCTCGATCCGGAGCTCCTCGCGGGCGAGGGCGCGGATCTGGTCCAGCGCCACGACGTTCGACGGGTCCGACACGGCGACCAGCAGCAGCTTCTTGTCCGCGTCGTAGCTCACCGGCAGCACGTGGTAGCGCCGCGCCATCTCCTTCGGCACGAGGGCCAACGCCGCGGGGTCCACGATCGTGCTCTCGAGGTCGATCGAGACCTGGCCCAGCGTCTCCGAGAGGATGTCGCGGATCGTCGCCTCGGTCACGAACCCGAGGGTCACGAGCACCTTGCCGAGCGGCGTCTTGAACCGCTTCTGCTCGGTCAACGCGATGTTCAGCTGGTCCTGGCTGATGATCCCCTTGCCGAGGAGCGTCTGGCCGAGCGGGATCTGGGAGAGCGGGGTCGCCTGGACGGTCGCCATCGCGGGCCTAGCGCGTGAGCTCCGAGAGCCGGCGCGCCGCCGCGGCGGCGTCGAACTGCGCGGCGACTTCCCGGCGCGCCTCGAGCGCGCGGCGATAGAAGTCCGCGGCCGGGCGGCGCTGGCCGAGGTGGTCCAGGCTCACCGCGAGGTCGTAGGCGACGTCCGGGTTCTCCGGCTGCAGGCGATGCGCCTCGAAGTACGCCGACTGCGCCTCGGCCCAGCGGCCCTGCGCCGCGTAGAGGTTTCCGAGCGTGAGGTTCAGCGCCGCGCTTTGCGGCTGGTGCGCGAGGTCCGCGCGCAGGTCCGACTCGAGCGCCTCCGGCCGCGAGAAATCGGCGAGCGCGGCGAGGCCGGCCAACGCGGTCGGGTTCTGCGGATCGAGGGCGAGGGCCCGCCGGTAGGCCGCGGCCGAGGCGGCGGGATTGCCGCGCCGAGCCTCGACGGTCGCGAGGCCCAGGTGCGCATCGACGTTCGCGGGATCCGCCTCGATGGCCGCGGCGTAGTGGCGCGCCGCCGTGCCGAGGTCGCCGGCGACGAGCGCGTCGTAGCCCGACACCACGTCCATCGGCACGCGCGGCTTTTCCTCGCGCGAGCGCGCGAGCTTGACCGGGCCCCGCTCCCCGGGCGCGGCGCTCTTGAGGAGCTGGTCCGCCGCGGACATTCGCGGGGCCGGCGCGGCCACCGTCGCGGGCATCGCCGCGGGCGGGTCGATCGGCGCGGGCACGGTCGCCAGCGGCGCGGCGCCCTGCGGCGTCGCGGGGGAGAGGCGGGAGAACTGCTCCGGCCGCGGCGCGGCGAGATCCGCCGGCGGCGGGGGCATCGTCTGCGGCCGCACGCGCGCGGTCGCGGCGACGCGCGGCGCGGCGAGGCCTCGCACCGAGTACCACACGTACGCCCCGGCGGAGACCAGGAGGACGACGATCGCCGCCGCGGCCGCCCAGAGCGCGCCGCGGTTCTTCGACGATTCGGGCTGCGCCTTCGCCCTGAAGACCGCCTGCGCGGCGGCCGCGTCGCCCGCGCGGGGGCCGCCGGACGGCGAGGGCGGCGGGGCCACGGGAGCCAGCTCGAGCGCGCTGTTCGCGGCGTCGCCGGGGACGCTCGCGGCGCGCGGCGCAGGCTCCGGGCGATCGCCCTGGCGCGTGAGCTTCTCCTGCTCCGCGCGCTTCAACGCATCGAGGAGGAGGCTCACGGGCGCGCCTCGGGCGCGAGCGGGTCCGGCACGACGGGAACCGGCGTTCCGTGCGGGAGCCTTCCTTCCTCGAGCCGCTCGAGGTCGCGCTCGAGCTTGGGCGTGGCCGAGCGGGTGTCGCGGAAGAAGTCGCGGTCCGGGAGGTACTTGCGGTAGTCCGCGAGGTCGCCGTCGACGCTCGCCTCGCGGACGACCACGGGGCGGATGAACACCACGAGCTCCGACTTCTGCGCGCGGTCGTTCCTGTTGCTCACGAGGTCGCCGAAGAGCGGGATGCGGGAGGCGACGGGAATGCCCTCGCGCTTGCCCTCGAAGCTGTCGAGCATGAGGCCGCCCAGCACGGCGGTCTGCCCGCTCGCGACCTTGAGCACGCTCTCCATCTCGCGCGTCTGCGTGATCGGGATCAAGCTCGTCACGTTGGCCGCCGCGAGCGACGGGTTCGGGTCCTTCACCGTGTCGATGATGCGGGTCACGGTAGGGCGCACGTCGAGCGTCACCATGTCGCCGTCGCTGATCTGCGGCGTCACGTTCATGATGAATCCCACGGGCACCACGTTCTGCGTGGTCGTGAAGGTCGTGGTCGACGTGGTCTGGTTGGTGACCGTGTCCGCCTTCACCGTGAAGTACACCTGGTTGTCCACGACCTTCAGCACCGCCGTCTGGTTGTTGATGACCATGAGCTTGGGGCTCGAGAGGACGCGCGTCTTGCCGAAGGTGTCCAGGAGCCGGATGGTGCTGGAGAGCGATCCGCCGGCGGCCGCGTTCGGGTTGCTGTACTGGATGGAGAAGGAGGAGGAATTCAGGCGCAGCGGCTGGCCGGGGAGGTCCGGGCCCGTGAACGCCTGGCGGAAGCTGTACCCCAGGCCGTTCAGCCCCAGCGCGGACCAGTCCACGCCCGTCTGGTAGTTGTCGTTGAGCGTGACCTCGACCACCGTCGCCTCGATCATCACCTGGCGCTTCGAGGCGCCCGCGACCTGCTCGAGGAACTCGCGCACCTTCTCGTGCTGGCGGGAGGTGGCGCGCACGGAGACGATGCCCGTCTCCGGATTCACGATCACGGAGGCGGCCTCGCGGAAGGTGAGGCGCTGCTCGGTGGTCTCGTTCGATTGCAGGGCGTCGGTCAC
>DATAMY010000157.1:0-7596 GCA_036266535.1 Usitatibacter sp.
GCGAACCGCTTCGGATGCCGCGATCGCGGCGCCGGCCTCGACCCCGGCCGGCGGGACGACCATGCCGCCGATGCCGTACTGGACTTCGCCCGCGACCCGCAGCGGCTCGCGGCTGGTGGCGAGGATGCGGAGGCCCGCGCCGGCGGTAAGGAGCTTGTGCGCGAGCTCCGCGCTCGTCTCGAGCAGGTGCTCGCAGTTGTCGAGCACGAGGAGCATCTGGCGGCCGCGCACGTGGCGTTCCAACGCCTCGAGGACGGGCCTTCCCGGCTCCTCCTTCACGCCCAGCGCCGATGCGGCCGACTGCGCCACCCGCCGGGGATCGTGCAGGGATGCGAGCTCCACCAGCCAGACGCCGTCCGCGTAGCCGTCCATTTCCTCCGCGGCCGCGTGGAGCGCGAGCCGCGTCTTCCCGAGCCCGCCCATGCCCGTCACGGTGAGGAGGCGCGTGCCGCGGAGGAGCTCTCGCACCTCGGCGAGCTCGCGCGCGCGGCCGACGAAGGAGCTCAACGCATGGGGAAGGTTGTTCGGGGTGCCTTCGAGCGAGCGAAGCGGCGGGAATTCGGTCCGCAGGAGCGGCGCCACGACCTGGTAGAGGCGCTCGGCGCGCGCGAGGTCGCGCAGGCGCGCGCTCCCGAGATCGCGAAGGCCGATCCCCGCGGGAAGCCGCCGCCCCACGAGGTCGCCCACCGCCTGCGAGAGGAGCACCTGGCCGCCATGCGCCGAGCTCATGATCCGCGCCGCGCGGTTCACGGCCGTGCCGTAGTAGTCGCCGTCGCGGCGCTCGAACGCGCCCGCGTGCATGCCGCAGCGCGCGCGGATCGGGATGCCGCACGCGCGCTCGAGCTCGGCCAACCCGGTCTGGAGCTGCACGCTCGCGTGGAGCGCGTCGAGGGCATCTTCGAAGACGGCGTGCAGGCCATCGCCCGTCATCTTGACCACCTGGCCGCCGTGGGTGAGGACCGCCTCGCGCGCGAGCGCGTCGTGGCCGGCCATCGCCTCGCGCATCCGCTCGGGCTCCTCCTCCCAGAGCCGGGTGCTCGATTCGATGTCGGTGAAAAGGAACGTCGCTGCCCTGGTGGAGTCTTCCAACGAAAGGCCCTCGGCGCGGGGAAGGCGAAGACATACTGTACGGCAGCCGACGGGCCACTGCGAAGGGCGCCCGTTCCGGTTAGACTGCGGCGCTCGGCATTTCGACCCATTCTCGGAGATCCCCATGGCAACCCGAAGACTCCTGGCATCCGTCGGCGCGGCTTTCGCGCTCCTCCTTTCGGCGGGGTGCGCGTCCCTCGACCATTCCGGCCAGGCCACCGCCGCGAAGGCGGCCGGCCCCCAGCGCGTCGTGATGCAGGTGAGCGACAACGATCCGGGCAAGTGGAACCTCGCGTTCAACAACGCCCGGAACATCCAGTCGGACCTGGGCGCGAAGAACGTCGAGATCGAGATCGTGGCCTACGGGCCCGGCATCGCGATGCTGAAGGGCGGCTCCGCCGTGGCCCCGCGCATCGACGAGGCGACCCTCGCCGGCGTGAAGGTGGTCGCATGCGAGAACACGATGCACGCGCAGAAGCTCGCCAGGAGCGACATGGTTTCCGGCATCGACTACGTTTCCGCGGGCGTGGTGGAGATCATGAAGCGCCAGCAGGAAGGCTGGTCCTACATCCGCCCATGAGGATCGCCATGCCGAAGCATCCCGCCGCGCTCGCCGCCGCGTTTCTGCTCGCCTGCGCGGCCGCCCGGGCCCAGGCCCCGCTCGAGTACCCGGCGACGCCGAAGAAGCCGGTCACGGACACGTACGGCAGCATTACCGTCACGGATGACTACCGCTGGCTCGAGAACGGCGACGATCCGGAGGTGAAGGCGTGGAGCGCCGCGCAGACGAAGCTCACGCGAAGCGTCCTCGACGCGCTGCCGCTTCGCACGGAGCTCGCGGATCGGTTCCGGGAGATCTTCTCCGCGGAGCCCGTCCGCTATTACGGCTTCCGCCAGCGGAAGGCCTTCTTCGCGATGAAGCGCCAACCGCCGAAGAACCAGCCGATGCTCGTCGTCATGAAGGCGGTGGGCGACGTGGCGAGCGAGCGCGTGATCGTCGACCCGAACGCGATCGATGCGAAGGGCACCACGGCGATCGATTTCTACGCGCCATCGCTGGACGGCCGCTACGTGGCCGTGGCGCTCTCGGAGAAGGGAAGCGAGCAGGGGCCGGCGTACGTCTACGAGGTCGCGACCGGCAAGCGGCTGGCGGATGTCGTCCCGCGCGTCCAGTACCCCACGGGCGGCGGAAGCGTCGAGTGGGATGCGAAGGCCACGGGCTTCTACTACACGCGCTACCCGCAGGGTGAAGAGCGCCCGGCCGAGGACCGCAACTTCTACCAGCAGGTGTACTTCCACAAGCTGGGCACGCCGCCCTCCACGGACCGGTACGTGATCGGCAAGGAGTTTCCGCGCATCGCGGAAACGGCGCTCCACGCGACCCGCGACGGCCGCTACCTCCTCGCGACGGTCGCGAACGGCGACGGCGGCGAGTTCTCGTTCTACCTGCGCGATCCCTCGGGCAAGTGGACGCGCGTCGCCGAGGACGCGGACAAGGTGCGCGCGATGGAGCTGGGCTTCGACGGCCGGCTCTACGCGCTCTCGTTGAAGGACGCGCCGCGCGGGAAGATCCTGATGATGCCCCTGGCGGAGGCGCGCCTCGCGGACGCGAAGGTGGTGGTACCCCAGGGCGACGCGACGATCGAGGGCGTGGAAGCGACGCGCTCGCGCCTCTACGTGAGCTACATGGTGGGCGGCCCGTCGGAGCTGCGCGTCTTCGACCTGTCCGGGAAATCGCTCGGCACGGTTCCCACGGAGCCCGTTTCCACGGTCGGCGTGGGCGAGCGCCTGGGCGGCGACGACATCCTCGTTGGAAGCCAGAGCTACGTGACGGCGCCCGCCTGGTATCGCTACGTGGCGAGGACGGGCAAGCTCGAGAAGACGCCGCTCGCGGGCGAATCGAAGGTGCATTTCGACGATGCGGAGGTCGTGCGCGAGATGGCGACCTCGAAGGACGGCACGCGGGTGCCCTTGAACATCCTCATGAAGAAGGGGACGAAGCGCGACGGCTCGAACCCGGTGCTCCTCTACGGTTACGGCGGGTATGGCCTGAGCGAGCGGCCGCGCTTCTCGGTCGCGAACCGCGTGTGGCTCGACCACGGCGGCATCTTCGCCGCCGCGAACCTGCGGGGCGGCGGCGAGTTCGGCGAGGCCTGGCACAAGGCAGGCAACCTCACCCACAAGCAGAACGTCTTCGACGACATGATCGGGTGCGCCGAGCACCTCATCGCGCGCAAGTACACGACGCCGGCCAAGCTCGCCGCCCTGGGCGGCAGCAACGGCGGCCTCCTCATGGGCGCGATCCTCGTTGAGCGCCCGGATCTCTTCCGCGCGGTGGTGAGCCACGTCGGGATCTACGACATGCTGCGCGTGGAGCTCACGCCCAACGGCGCGTTCAACGTGACGGAGTTCGGGACCGTGAAGGATCCGGACCAGCTGAAGGCCCTCTACGCGTACTCGCCTTACCACCACGTGAAGGATGGAACACCGTACCCCGCCGTGCTGTTGACCACAGGCGAGCACGACGGACGCGTCGATCCGTACAACTCGCGGAAGATGGCGGCGCGCCTGCAGGCCGCGACGTCATCCGGGCGCCCCGTGCTCCTGCGGGTGAGCGCGGACACGGGACACGGCATCGGCACGGGTCTCGAGATCCGCATCCAGGAAAGCGCCGATTCGGACGCCTTCCTCATGAGCCAGCTCGGCATGGGAGGCGCAGGGAAGGCAGGCCACTAGCGACGTATCCGCATCCGTTCGACAACCAGAGGAGGCCACGATGAAGACGGAGCTGCTCTACCTCGTGTACGTGACGGCGTTGACGGGGCTCTTGTGGGTCCCATACGTGCTCGACCGCTTCATGACATGGGGCATCCTCGACACGGTGGGCTACCCCGCCAACCCGAAGCCCCAGTCGCCCTGGGCGGTGCGCCTCATGAAGGCGCACTCGAACGCCGTCGAGAACCTGGTGGTCTTCGCCGCGCTCGTCCTCGCCGCCCAGGCGATGGGCGTGAGCAACTCCGTCACCGCCAGCGCGGCCGCGCTCTACTTCTGGGCGCGCGTCGTGCACGCCCTCGCCTACACCTTCGCGCTTCCTTGGGTGCGCACGCTGGGCTTCATCGGCGGCTTCGTCGCCCAGGCCATGATCGCCTGGCAGATCCTGGCGAGGTGATCCCGGACCTCCTGGATTTCGCGGGCGTGGCGGTGTACGCGGTGAGCGGCGCGCTCGCCGCGGGCAGGAAGCGTCTCGATCTCGTGGGGGTGGTCGTGATCGCGAGCGCGACGGCGATCGGCGGGGGCACCGCGCGCGACCTGCTGCTCGACCGCCATCCCGTCTTCTGGATCGCCCGCCCGGCCTATCTCTACGTGATCATCGCCGCGGCGCTCCTCACGGTCGCGTGGTCGCGCCGCTTCCGGCCTCCGGAGCGGATGCTCGGCATCGCCGATGCGCTGGGCCTCGCGTTCTTCACGGTTAGCGGCGCGCAGATCGCCGAGGCGCAGGGGCTGGCGGGCGTCGTGGTGGTGCTGATGGGCGCGCTCACCGGCGTGGCGGGCGGCGCGCTGCGGGACGTCCTCTGCGCGGAGATCCCGATGATCCTCCGGAAGGGCCAGCTCTACGCGACCGCGTCGATCGCGGGCGCCGCGGTCTACCTCCTCCTGCAGGCCTCGATCGACCGCACGGCGGCCGCGCTCGCCGCGATGGCGTGCATCGCGGGACTACGGCTCGCCGCGATCGTCTGGGACCTCACGCTGCCGGTCTTCAGCCTCGCGCCCCAGGAGCGCCGGCGCGACTGAATCAGTCGACCTTCGCGCCCGAGGAGATCACCACCTTCGACCATTTCTCGGTCTCGGACTTGATCACGTTCCCGAAGTCCTCCGGCGTGCCGGCGATGGGCGTGCCGCCCAGTTCCGCCAGCCGCTGGCGCATCTTCGGGTCCGCGAGGGCGCGGTTCACCTCCGCGTTCACCTTCTCGATCGCTTCCCTCGGCGTGCCCTTCGGCATCCCGAGGCCGAACCACGCGGTCGCCTCGTAGCCCGGGACCGTCTCGCTTACGGTCGGCACGTCCGGCAGCGACGGATCGCGCTGGGCGGACGTGACGGCGAGCGCGCGGATGCGATTCGTCTTGATGAAGGGCGAGGACGACGGCAGGTTGTCGAAGATCACGTGCACCTGCCCCGCCATGAGGTCGGTGAGCGCCGGCCCCGCGCCCTTGTAGGGAACGTGCAGCATCTCGCATCCGGTCATCGACTTGAAGAGCTCGCCGGACAGGTGCACCGAAGTGCCGCTGCCGGAGGAGGCCATGTTGATCTTGCCGGGGTTCGCCTTGCAGTACGCGATGAACTCGGCGACCGTCTTCACGGGAAGCGACGGCGTCACCTCCATCACGTTCGGCGTGCGGACGATTCCCGCCACCGGCGCGATGTCGCGGATGAAGTTGAAGGGGAGGTTCTTGTAGAGGGTCGCGTTGATGCCGTTCGCCGGATTCACGAGGAGCATCGTGTAGCCGTCCGGGGCCGCCTTCGCGACGTAGTCGGTGCCGATGTTGTTCCCGCCCCCCGGCTTGTTCTCGACGATGAACTGCTGCCCGAGCTTCTCCGAGAGCCACTGCGCGATGATCCGCGCGAGGACATCCGTGGTGCCGCCGGGCGGGTACGGCACGATGAAGTGGATCGGGCGCACGGGATAGTCGAGCGCGGCGGCGGGGAGCGCCGCGGCGAATCCGGCGAAGAGTGCGACGGCGGCGAGCAGGCGGGGGATGCGCATTACGGGGTTCCTCCAGGGACCGGGCGGGCAAGGGGCCATCCTATCGGCTTCGGTATAATTCAGCCATGAATCCGCAAGATGCGCCACTGCAGCAGGTCCTCACGCTGCCCGGCGCGGTTGCGCTTTCTCCCTTCCGCGTCGAGAAGCTCCTCGCCTCGCTCCCGGCCGGCACGGCGGCGGCGCTGCGCCTCGAAACCCGCTTCGTCCATTTCGCCGCCGTCTCCGCGCCGCTCGCGGCCGAGGAGTCGCGCGTCCTCGAGCGGCTGCTCACCTACGGGACGGCGCCCCGGGGCGAGCCGCGCGGCGCGTTGCTCCTGGCGATCCCGCGTTTCGGGACCGAGTCCCCGTGGTCGTCGAAGGCGACGGACATCGCGCGCAATTGCGGCCTCGCGAAGGTCGTCCGGATCGAGCGCGGTACGGCCTACCACGTCGAGACGCGGGATGGCCTGCCGCTCGGCGCGGAGACACGCGAGCTCGTCGCGCGCGCGGTCCACGACCGCATGATCGAGACCGTGGTGGGCTCCTTCGAGGAGGCGGCGCGGCTCTTCGAGCATGCGGCGCCGCGTCCGCTCGCGACGGTGGCGCTCGGCGCGGGCGGGCGGGACGCGATCGCGCGCGCGAATACGGAGATGGGCCTCGCACTCGCGGACGACGAGATCGACTACCTCGCCGAGAGCTTCGCGCGGCTGGGGCGCGACCCCACGGACGTCGAGCTCATGATGTTCGCGCAGGCGAACTCGGAGCACTGCCGCCACAAGATCTTCAACGCCTCGTGGACGATCGACGGAAAGCCGCAGGACGCGACCCTCTTCGCGATGATCCGCAATACGCACCGGCAGAGCCCGGGCGGGACGATCGTCGCCTATTCCGACAATTCCGCCGTGATGAAGGGCGCCGAGGTCGAGCGCTTCTTCCCCGACGGCTCCGGCACGTGGAGCCACCGCCTCGGCACCACGCACATCCTCATGAAAGTGGAGACGCACAACCACCCCACCGCCATCGCGCCGCATCCGGGTGCGGGCACGGGCGCGGGGGGCGAGATCCGGGACGAGGGCGCGACCGGCATCGGCGGGAAGCCCAAGGCGGGGCTCACCGGCTTTTCGGTCTCGAACCTGGAGATTCCCGGCGCGCTGGAGCCGTGGGAAGCGCCATACGGGCGGCCGGGGCGCATCGCCTCGGCGCTTTCCATCATGGTCGACGGGCCCATCGGCGGCGCCGCCTACAACAACGAGTTTGGCCGGCCGAACCTCGCCGGCTATTTCCGCACCTTCGAGCTCGCCTTCGACGGCGAGGTGCGCGGATACCACAAGCCCATCATGCTCGCGGGCGGCCTCGGCAACATCGCCGCGGAACATACGCAGAAGAAGGCGCTCTCGGCGGGCGCGCTCTTCATCCAGCTGGGCGGCCCCGGCTTCCTCATCGGGCTGGGCGGCGGCGCGGCCTCGTCCATGGCCTCGGGCACCAACACGGAGGCGCTCGACTTCGACTCGGTGCAGCGCGCGAACGCGGAGATGGAGCGCCGCTGCCAGGAAGTGATCGACGCGTGCTGCGAGATGGGCGAGCGCAACCCCATCCTCTCGATCCACGACGTGGGCGCGGGCGGGCTCTCGAACGCGCTCCCGGAGCTCGCGCATTCCGGCGGCGTGGGCGCCGCCTTCGACCTGCGCAAGGTGCCGGTCGAGGAGCCGGGCATGAGCCCGATGCAGGTCTGGTCGAACGAGGCGCAGGAGCGCTACGTGCTCGCG
>DATAMY010000158.1:0-43775 GCA_036266535.1 Usitatibacter sp.
CTTCGGTTGGCTGCCAGGCCGGACGCGAAAGGAACTGGACGACCACTGGACAAACTCAAGTCGCTGAGAACCGCGAAAACTCTCTAACGCCTTGATGTATCTGGTGGCGAGTCAGGGATTTGAACCCCGGACCAACGGATTATGATTCCGCTGCTCTAACCGCTGAGCTAACTCGCCGGAAAGCCGATTATTTTACGGCATTTCGCGACCGGGGAGCGAGACCCGGGTGTGGTGGGCCGAACCCTACTTCACCGCCAGCGGCTCGTCGATCGCGCGGGTCGCCGCGTCCACGTACCCCTCGATGCGCGAGGGCTCGATATCGAGGGCCCGCCCCAGCCGCGCGACGTAAGCGTCGTCGAACTCCTGCGGTCCCGCGGGAAAGAGCACGAACCAGGCGGTGAGGACGGCGAGGTCGGCGCCGAGGGGCGACGCATTCACGGGCCCCGCGTAGAGCACCGCGCGCGCATCCGCGGAGAGCGTTCGAAGCCACGTCTCCGCGACGGGGATCACGGCGACACCGCCCTGCGCGGCCGCCCGCGCCGAAAGGATCGCGGCCGGGAATTCCGAGCGCCGGTCGCTCCGCGGCCACGCCATGAGGAGCGCCGGCTTGGCGCCCGCGGCGCGGACGGCAACCGCGAATCGCCGGACGTCGGCCGCAAGCTGCGCGCGCTCCGTGGGAAACGCGGACGGCCCCTGCTGCAGCACGACGTGGTCCCATCCCTTCGCGATCTGCTCCCGGACGCGCGGATCGGCCCAGTGGTCCGCGAGCGTGCGGCCCGGAACCAGGACCGCTTCGACCCGTGCATCCTTGCCCATCGACTTCGCGAGCTCGCCCAGCCGCCCGGGAATGCCGGCGCTCTCCAGGAGCTCGTTGCCGACGAAGAGGACACGTGTCGGGGCGCCGTGCGCGCCAACGCTCGCGATGAGCAACAGGAAGGCGGCGACGAGACCGCGGAGCATGGGAGCGAGTGTATTCGGCGGTCGGCCGGGCGGTGTTACCGATTGTGCGGCGGTGGGTGCGTCAGACGTTGAAGCGGAAGTGCATGACGTCGCCGTCCTTCACGACGTATTCCTTCCCCTCGAGGCGCATCTTCCCGCCCTCCTTCGCCTTCACCTCGCCGCCCAGGTTCACGTAGTCGTCGTAGGCGATCACCTCGGCGCGGATGAAGCCCTTCTCGAAATCGGTGTGGATCACGCCCGCCGCCTGGGGGGCCGAAGCGCCCTTTTTCACGGTCCATGCGCGCACTTCCTTGGGCCCCGCGGTGAAATAGGTCTGCAGGCCGAGGAGCTCGTACGTGGCGCGGATCAACCGGTTGAGCCCCGGCTCGGCGAGGCCCATGTCCCCGAGGAACACCTGCTTCTCCTCGCCGGAGAGGTCCGCGATCTCGGCCTCGAGCTTCGCGCAGATCACGACGACCGGCGCGCGTTCCTTCGCCGCGTACTCCTTCACGCGATCGAGCAACGGATTTCCCTCGAAGCCCTTCTCGTCCACGTTCGCCACGTAGAGCGCGGGCTTTGCCGTGAGGAGCTGCAGCGGCTGGAGGAGCATTTTCTCGTCGTCGCTCAGCCCCATCGCCCGCACCGGGTGCAGGCCGTCCAGCGCCTTCTGGATGCGCTCGAGGAGCGCCACCAGCTTGATCGCATCCTTCTCGCCCGCGCGCACGTTCCTGCCGTAGCGCTGCAGCGCCTTGTCGACGGATTGCATGTCGGCGAGCGCCAGCTCGGTGTGGATCACCTCGATGTCGGAAATCGGGTCGACCTTGCCGGCGACGTGGATCACGTTGTCGTCCTTGAAGCAGCGCACGACGTTGGCGATCGCGGCCGTCTCCCGGATGTTGGCGAGGAACTGGTTGCCCAGGCCCTCGCCCTTGGAAGCACCGGCCACGAGGCCCGCGATGTCCACGAACTCCACCACCGCGGGGAGCACCTTCTCGGGCCTGGCGATCGCGGCCAGCTTGTCGAGGCGCGCGTCGGGAACCTCGACGATGCCGACGTTGGGCTCGATGGTGCAAAACGGATAGTTCTCCGCGGCGATGCCGGCCTTCGTGAGCGCGTTGAAGAGCGTGGACTTGCCGACGTTCGGCAGGCCGACGATGCCGCATTGGAGGGTCATTGCTTGTTCTCTTTGATGGGCGGGGTCCCCGTCGGAACCTGCCCTCGAACGGTTTTGTCGGGGGCGGGAACGACGTCTTCTTTCGGCGCCGTGTGCAGCCAAGTCATCGCGTCGTTCAGGCGCCCGGTGGCGATCTTCGGCAGGAGGTCGAGGCTCCGCTCGAACGCGGGCTCGATCGCGTCCTCCTCCGCGCGGCGGGCGCGGTCGAGCACGTAGTCCGCGACCAGGTCCTTGTGTCCGGGATGGCCGATGCCGATCCGCAGCCGCCAGAAGTCCTTCGAGTCGAGCGCCTCCGCGATGTCCGAGAGGCCGTTATGGCCGCCCGTCCCACCCCCGCGCTTCAGCTTCACCGCGCCGGGCGGCAGATCCAGCTCGTCGTGCACCACGAGCATCTCCTCCGGCGCGATGCGATAGAACCGCAGGAGCGCGGAGACGCTGCGTCCGCTCTCGTTCATGTACGTGGCGGGCTTCAGCAGCCAGAAGTCGTGCCCGCCTTCGTCGATCCGCGCGGCCCAGCCGGAGAACTTCGATTCGCGCTTCCACGCGGCGGACTTCCGCGCGGCGATGGCGTCCACCCACCGAAAGCCCGCGTTGTGGCGGGTGCGCTCGTATTCCTTGCCAGGATTGCCCAGGCCGACGATGAGTTTGATGTGTTCCATGAAAAACGCCCGCCTTTGACGGCGGGCGTCCTGTGCTGCCGGAGTTGAGCGGCGGATTCTCGTCCGCTCGAACGATCGCCCCGCTGTGGATAGGCTCTCTTACTTCTTTTCCTTCTTCTCCTCTTTGCCGGCGGCAGGCTTGGCGGCTTCCTTGCCGCCCTTCTCGCCCTTCTCGCCCTTGTCTCCGGCGGCAGCCGCAGCCGCCTCCTCCTCCTTCGTCTTCTGGGCCGTGGTCGGCACGTCCGCCGCGGACGGCGCGGCAGCCGCGGCTTCCGCCGCTTCCTCTTCCGCCGTGAGGACGCGCGGGATCACGACCGTCGCCACGGTCGGGTCCTCGCCCTTCGGCACGATCGCCTCGACCCCGGCCGGGAGTGCCAGCCCGGAGAGGTGCAGCGAGTGGCCGGCCTGCAGGTTCGCGAGGTCCACCGTGATGAACTCCGGCAGGTCCTTCGGAAGGCAGCGCACCTCGAGCTCGTTGATCACGTGCTGCACGAGGCCGCCCGCGACCTTCACGCCGGGGGAGACCTCGGCGTTGATGAAGTGCAGCGGCACCTTCATGTGGATCTTCTTGTCCGCGGCGACGCGCTGGAAGTCCACGTGCAGGACGCGCGGCTTCACCGGATGCATCTGGTAATCCCGCAGCAGCACCTGCGCCTTCTCGCTGCCCACCTCGAGGTCCAGCACGGAAGCGTGGAACGCCTCCTGCCTCAGCTTGATCAGCAGCTCCTTGTGGTCGAGCTCGATGGCGAGCGCGTCCTTGCCCCCTCCGTAGAGGACTCCGGGCACCTTCTCCGTGCGGCGCAGGCGGCGGCTCGCACCCGTGCCCTGCAACGTCCGCGGTTCGGCTTTGATGGCGATCTTCATGTTGACTCCAGTTGCGCGATGACCCGCGACCAGGCTCATCGCATGTTCGAGGGAAAATGGACCCTCACCCCAGGGTATGGCCGAAAGCCAGACTCCAAGAAAAGCAAAGCAACTTCATTCCACAAAAAGAGAGCTTACGGAGCTCTCCTCGCAAATCCTTCGCATCGTCTCGGCCAGGAGCTCCGCCACGCTGATCTGGCGGATCTTCGGGCACGCCTCGGCTTCCGGCTTGAGCGGAATCGTGTCCGTCACGATGAGCTCGTCGATCACCGAGCTCTGGATCCGCTCCACCGCGGGGCCCGAGAGGACGGGGTGCGTGCAATACGCGACCACCTGCACCGCCCCTTCGCCCTTCAGCGCCTTCGCCGCCTCGCAGAGCGTGTTGGCGGTATCGACCATGTCGTCCATGATCACGCAGGTCCGGCCGTTCACGTCGCCGATGATGTTCATCACCGTCGCGACGTTCGGCCGCGGGCGCCGCTTGTCGATGATCGCGAGGTCCGTCTCCAGGCGCTTGGCGATCGCCCGGGCCCGCACCACGCCGCCCACGTCCGGCGATACCACCACCTGGTTCTTGTATCCGTGCTTCCAGAGGTCGCCCAGGAGGATCGGCGTGGCGTACACGTTGTCCACCGGGATGTCGAAGAACCCCTGGATCTGGTCCGCGTGGAGATCCATCGTGAGCACGCGATTCACGCCGGCCACGGTGAGCATGTTCGCGACGACCTTGGCCGAGATCGCCACCCGGGCGCTCCTCGGCCGCCGGTCCTGCCGCGCGTAGCCGAAGTACGGGATCGCCGCCGTGATCCGCGCCGCGCTCGACCGGCGCAGCGCATCCACCATGATCATCATCTCCATGAGATGGTCGTTCGTCGGCGCGCACGTCGACTGGAGCACGAAGACGTCCTTGCCGCGGACGTTCTCCAGGAGCTCCACCATGATCTCGCCGTCGCTGAACTTGGAGACGATGGCCTTCCCGAGCTGCACGTTCAGGTGCTTCGCGACCTTCTGCGCGAGCCGGGGATTGGCGCTGCCCGTGAACACCATCAGGTTGTCGAAGGCCATCGTCTTCTCGCGAAAGGTGCTGCTGCTGTTTCGATCTTCGCGGGACCGGCCTGAAGAAGGCCGGGGCCCGCTGAATGTGGCAGGGGAGGAAGGATTCGAACCCTCGAATGCCGGAATCAAAATCCGGTGCCTTAACCAACTTGGCGACTCCCCTACGGCCGCGCCCCTTCCGGGCCGCGGGTCCTCAAATCGTTTCGCGCATCGGGTGGCGGTCGAGCCCTCGCGCGACGAATCCTTGCATTCCTTCCGGCAACTCGTCGATCACGCGCTGCGCGGCCCCGCGGTCCTCGAATGCGGCGAAGACGCAGCCGCCGGATCCCGTCATGCGGGCCGGCGCCCGCGCCCGAAGCCAGGCGAGCCGCGCGCCGACCGCCGGGAAGCGCGAGACGGCAACCCTTTCGAGGTCGTTCCGGACATCGCCGCCGAAAAGCCTTTGCGGATGCGCCGAAAAGTCTTCCATTTTAAGGGGTTCCGTGTTCCGGGTCAATTCGGGCGCGGTGAAGATCGCGGCCGTGGGGACGGGGTCCGGCGGCTCCAGGACGGCGTACCAGCGCGGGGGCACGGGGAGTGGACGAAGCCGCTCGCCGATGCCCTCCACCCAGGCCGATTCGCCGAAGAGGAAGAATGGGACGTCCGCGCCCAGGGATTCGCCGAGCGACAGGAGGTCCGGCGCCGGGATACGCGTGTCCCAGAGGCGATCGAGCGCCATGAGGACGGACGCCGCGTCCGAGCTTCCCCCGCCCAGCCCGCCGCCCATCGGGATGCGCTTCTCGATCTCGATGTCGGCGCCCATCGAGGTGCCGGCCGCCTGCTGCAGGCGCCGCGCCGCGCGGACCGCGAGGTCGTTCTCCGCCGGCACGCCCGCCACGTCGTTCACGCGCGCGATGACGCCGTCCGCTCGCACGCGGATGCGGATCTCGTCGCAGCGGTCGATCAGCGTGAAGGCGCCCTGCAGCAGGTGGTAGCCGTCCGGCCGGCGCCCGACCACGTGCAGGAAGAGGTTCAGCTTCGCCGGCGCGGGATAGCCGGGCCCGGGAAGGCGCACGGTCTTCAGTCCGGGAGCGGTTGGTAGCCGTCGACCACGAGGCGCACGACGGTGTCCCCGCCGCGCACCGTGATCCGCTTGGCGAGCCGGACCGGGCCGCTCGCCTGCGTCTCGTCGATCTCGAAGCGCCAGCCTTCGGGCACGTCGCGCGGCGTCTGGCCATGGAGGGCTTCCGCGAGGGAAGCGGGATCGAGCGACACGCCCAGGGCCTCGCGCGTGAGGTCCGCGAAGCTCGCCGCATGCTCGGCCGCGCCGTCCGCGCGCGTGAGCGTGGCGCCGGAGGGCGTGGACTCGATCCGGGCGACCTCGTTTCCGAGCGGGGAGGCGATCACCCACGTGTCTGAGCCCGCGTGCCGTGTCCAGCGGAGCTGGGCGATGTCGCTCGACTGGCCGTGGCGAATCGCGATGCGGCCGCTCATCTCGAAGGCGCGCGGCACGGTGGTGAGCGACGGAAGCGGGGCCTCGGGCGGCGCGAGCATGGCGCACGCGGAAACGAGCAGCGCGGCGCCTGCAGCGGCGGCGAGGCGGATCATGGGGACCTGCGCGGGGACGCCGGGCGCGGGGCGCTCAGTTGCCGCGGTACTTCTGGATCACCGCCAGGAGCGACTCGTGGTTCGGGTTCTCCGTGAGCGCCGCGCGCCAGATCTTCTGCGCCTGGTCGTGCTGGCCGCTCTTCCAGAGCACTTCGCCCAGGTGCGCGGCGATCTCCGGATCCGGGCGCGCGGTGTAGGCGAGCTGCAGCTGCTTGAGCGCCTCCTGCACGTGCCCCAGCCGGTACTCGATCCAGCCCATGCTGTCCTGGATGAACGGATCGTCCGGGTTCAGCTTGTACGCCTTCTCGATCAGGTCGCGCGCTTCCTGCAGGCGGTTCGTCTTCTCCGCGAGCGTGTAGCCCAGCGCGTTGTACGCGTGCGCGTAGTCCGGCTTCATCACGATCACGCGCTTCAAGTCCGCCTCCATCACGTCGATCTTGTCGATGCGCTCGGCGGACATCGCCCGGTCGTAGAGGAGCTCGTAGGAGTCCGGGTACTTGGCGACCGCTTCCGAGAGCATGTCGTAGGTCTCGCGCCACTCCTTCGCATCGCGCAGGAGCTGCGCCTCGACCTGGATCATCTGGATCCGGTCCTCGGTCGACTGCGGCTCGATCTTCCGCAGGTACTCGCGGCCCGCGGCGAGCCCCTGCTGCTTGGCGATGAGGGTCGCGATCTTCAGCTGCGCGCGGACCCAATCGGCGGAGTCGACCCGCTTGTACCAGTCGATCGCCTCGTCGTAGCGCTTGAGGCCTTCCGCGGCCTGGCCCATGCCGAGGTAGATCGCGGCGGGCTCCCGGTAGTTGAGCTTGAGCGCCTTCGTGAACGCCGTCTCCGCGTCCGCGTAGTCCTCGAGCTGCAGGGAGAGGAGGCCCACGGCGTAGGCAGCCTGCGCGTCCGTCTTCGTGAGCTTCTCGACCGCGCGGAACTGCTCGCGCGCCTCCGCGAGCTTGCGCTCACCCGCGAGCTCGCGGCCGAGCTGCATGCGCACTTCCGGCGAGTCCGGGTGGCTCGCCACGAATTTCTCGTAGAACGGGATCACTTCCGCCGCGTCGGAGCGCTTGAGCACCTGCGCCTTGAGGATCGCGCCCGGCTCCCAGTCCGGCTTCGCCTCGAGGGCCGCGTCCGCCTCGCGGTTCGCGGCGTCCGTGTCGCCCGCGATGACCGCGGCCACGCCGTTCGCGTAGCGCGCCTCGGCCATGTCGCCGTAGGGCGCGGTCACGGAGCGCGTCGCCTCGAGCACGGCCTTCTTGTCCGGGAATTTCCCGAAGAGGTGCGAGAGCTGCATGAGGAGCGGCCCGCGGTTGGCGCTGCGCTGGAGGATGCCCTGGACCAGGCCCTGCGCCTTGCCGAGGTCGCCCTCGTTCGCGAGGAGCGCCGCCATGATCTCGCGGGCGAGGCTCGACTCGGGATCGAGCTCCAGGAGGAGCGTGGCGTTCTCGAGCGCGGGCCCGAACTCGCGCGCCTTCACCGCCGTCTCGACCGCCCGCCGGGCGATCTGGGGATCGCGAAGCTCCTTGGCGAGCCGCTCGTAGATCGCGAGCGCCCCGTCCGTGTCTCCGCGCTGGGCCGCGAACTCCGCGACCAGGTATTCGAACATCGCGTCCGATTCGACGGAGGCGTCGTCCGCCTGGGCGTCGTCGCCCGACTCCCGCTGCTGGGCCAGCACCGGCGCCGCGATCGAGATCGCGAACGCCGCCAGCAGCCCGATCCAACGCTTCTTCAATGCCATCTTTCCGTGCTCCGCTGGCGCCCGTGCCGCGCGCGTCACACCTATCATAGAACGATTCGATGCCCTTCGACGCATGCTGTAGCCGATCGGGCGATACAGGTGTAGGACAGTGCCGCGCACGTATAATCGTCGACGAGAAGTCCTTGAATTTGAAGCCCTAGCGTCCATGCCCGAGCTGCCGGAAGTCGAGACCACCCGCCAGGGGCTGCTGCCGCAGCTCGTGGGCCGGCGCATCCGCGGCGCCGTGGTGCGCAACGCCCGGCTGCGCTGGCCGGTTCCGGCGGATCTCTCGGAGCGCCTGGCCGGGGAGGAAGTGATGGACGTCCGCCGGCGCGGGAAGTACCTGCTCTTCGATTTCCGGCGCGGCCACCTCCTCGTCCACCTGGGCATGTCCGGGCGCCTCACGCTGGTACCGGACGATCGCCCGCCGCGCGCCCACGACCACGTCGACGTGCGCTTCGAGGGCGCGCGGACGCTCCGGCTCACGGACCCGCGCCGCTTCGGCGCGATGCTCTGGCTGCGCGGCCGCGCCGAGGACCACGCGCTCCTTCGGAGCCTCGGCCTCGAGCCCTTCGACGACGCGTTCACGGGTAAAGCGCTCCAGGCGCTCGCCCGCGGCCGCCGCGTGGCGGTGAAGCACTTCCTCATGGATTCGCACGTCGTGACGGGCGTGGGCAACATCTATGCGAGCGAGGCGCTCTTCCACGCGGGCATCCATCCGCTGCGCAGCGCCGGGCGAATCTCGCGCGCGCGGTGGGATGGGCTCGCGAAGAGTGTGCGGCGCACGCTCCAGCGCGCGATCGACGCCGGCGGCACGACGCTGCGCGACTTCGCCTCGCCGGAAGGACATGCGGGCGCCTTCCAGGGCCAGTGCGCGGTCTACGGCCGCGAGGGCGCTCCGTGCCCGAAATGCTCCACCCCCATCCGCGCGGTCCGCCAGGGCCAGCGCTCGACGTTCTACTGCCCGGCATGTCAACGCTGAGCGCCACGGGCGCCTGGCCCATCGCGACGCGCTCCCTGGAGCGGAGCCTCACCGACTACCGCCAATGGCGCGATGCGACGACGGCGGCGCTCTCGGCCTACCGTCGCTGGGCCACCGTCGCGCGGCTCCTGGACGAGCAATCCGCCGCGCGGCTCGCCCACCTCGAGCGCCGCCTCGCGGCCGACCGCCTCACCATCGCCTTCGTCGCGGAATACTCGCGCGGCAAGAGCGAGCTCATCAACGCGCTCTTCTTCGGCGACCTGGGCCAGCGCCTGCTCCCGTCCGGCCCGGGCCACACGACGCTCTGCGCGACCGAGATCGCGTGGGATCCGTCGCGCGCGCCGTCGCTGCGGCTCCTGCCCATCCATACGCGCGAGGGCGAGAAGGCGCTTCGCGAGCACCTCCAGGAGGACGAGGGCTGGACCGTGGTCGAGATCGATCCCGCGCGTCCGGAGACCGTCTCGGAAGCCTGCGAATGCGTCTCGGAGTCCATCGAGGTGGATGCCTCGCACGCGGCGAGCCTGGGCTTCCGCGTGGAGTCCGAGGGGCGCGTGCGCATTCCGCGCTGGCGCTACGCGATGCTGAACTACCCGCACCCGCTTCTCGCCGCGGGCCTCGCGATCCTCGACACGCCGGGCCACAACACGCTGGGCACCGAGCCCGAGCTCACGCTGCACCGCGTGCCGGACGCCGCGGCGATCGTCTTCATGCTGAGCGCGGAAACGGGCGTCACGCAGGCCGACCGCGACCTGTGGGAGGAGCACATCGCGCCGATCGAAGGGCTCGAGCGCAACTGCTTCGTGGTACTGAACAAGATCGACGCGCTCCGCGACGGGGCTCGCACGGAGCCGCAGGTGCTGGCCGAGATCGACCGCCAGGTGCGCGCGGCGGCCGAAGCGCTCTCGCTCGATCCCACGCGCGTCTTCGCGCTCTCCGCGCGGCAGGCGCTCGCGGCGCGGCTCGCCTCCGACGGCGACAGCCTCATGAAGAGCCGCCTCTACCGCCTCGAGCAGGCGCTCGCGAAGCGCACGGTGCACGAGCGGCGCGCGGACCAGGCGGCGGCGGCCGGCGCGGAGATGCGCTCGGCCCTCGCGGAGGGCCGCGGGCTCGCGACGAGCCGCCTCGACTACACGCGCGAGCAGATCGAGGAGCTCTCCGCGCTGCAGGGGCGCAACCAGAAGCTCGTGGAGACGCTCGCGCGGAAGGCCTCCGCCGAGCGCGGACGGATCGAGCAGGCGCGGGCGACGCTGATGGGCCTTCGCACCGTGCACAACCGCCTCGCGGACCGCCTGGGCGGCCTCCTCGACCCGGACGAGGTGCGCAACGCCGGCATCGTCGCGCGGCGGGCGGTCGTGGGGAGCGCCTTCTCGAGCGGCATCGGGGAAGCGCTCGACCGCTTCTTCGCCGACGCCCGCACGCGCATGACGGGCGCGATCGAGGCGATCGAGGAGACGAAGTCGATGATGGCGAACGTGGGGAAGAGCTTCGTGCGCGACTACAAGTTCGCGCTGCCGGAGACCACCGAGTTCGCGACCGACCGCTTCCTGGTCGAGATCGACCGCCTCGAGCAGCGCTGCGCGCGCGACTTCAAGGGGACGGCGAGCCTGGTCCTCCATCGCCGCAAGACCCTGGGCGCGCTCTTCTTCGACACCGTCGCGCTGGGCGTGGTCCACGCGTTCGAGATCGCGGACCGCGAGGTTCGCACCTGGATGAACGGCTTCATCCGGCCGCTCGAGGCGCAGGTGAACGCATTCCAGGAGCAGGCGAACAACCGCATCGAGGGCATGGGCCGCATCCAGAACGCGGAGGGCGACCTGGTCGAGCGGATGGAGAAGCTGAAGTCGATGGTGGCGGACGTGGCCGCGCAGCGCTCGGAGCTCGAGGCGCACGCGGAGCGCCTGAAGGAGCTGCTGGATTCCCAGGGCGAGCGCTCGCTCGCCTAGCCCTTCAGCCGCCGGCCGCGGCCTTCTCGCGCTCGAGCCGCTCGTGCTTCGCCTCGAGCTCCTCGCGCGTCTCCGCGTGATCGGGATCCAGCGGGATGCAATCGACCGGGCAGACTTCCTGGCACTGCGGCTTCTCGAAGTGGCCCACGCACTCCGTGCACTTGCGCGCGTCGATCACGTAGATCTCCGGGCCCATCGAGATCGCCCCGTTCGGGCATTCCGGCTCGCAGACGTCGCAGTTGATGCACTGGTCGGTGATCTTGAGGGCCATCTCGCTCCGGTGCTTCAGCGCTCGCCGCGGCCGATCTTCTCGCGCATGCGCTCGGCGGTGAGCGGGTGCACGAAGGCGGCGATGTCGCCGCCCAGGACCGCGATCTCGCGCACGATCGTGGCCGAGAGGAAGAGGTACTTGTCCGACGGCGTGAGGAACAGCGTTTCGACACCCGGCGCGAGGCGCCGGTTCATGCCCGCGAGCTGGAACTCGTACTCGAAGTCCGAGACGGCGCGAAGGCCCCTCAGGATCACGCTCGCCGACTGCTCCTTCACGAACTCCGAGAGGAGCCCGGAGAAGCCCAGGACGCTCACGTTCGAATAGGGCGAGAGCACCTCGCGCGCGAGCGACACGCGCTCGTCCAGCGAGAAGAACGGGCGCTTCGCCTGGCTGTGCGCGACGCCCACGACCACCTCGCCGAAGAGGCGCGAGGCGCGCTGGATGAGGTCCTCGTGCCCGTTCGTGATCGGGTCGAAGGTGCCGGGATAGACCGCGCGCGTGATCGTCATAAATTTGGTTGCCGCCCGGGGCGATGGGTTTCGTCGGCGCCCTAGGCGACCACGTCGACCTCGAAAAGGGCATAGCGTACCGCGCCCGCCTGTCCTTCGCGAACCGGGCGCCAGGGGGCGGCGAGCACCAGCGGCGCGGCGGTCTCCACGTACACGCGGGCGCCCGGTTTCAGCCGCGCCGGAAGCTCCGCCATGGCGGCCGCGGCGAGGCCGCTCGCATAGGGCGGATCCACGAAGGCCAGGTCGTAGCGCTCGGTGCCGCGGCGCAGGAACGAGATCGCGTCGCCCTCGACCACTCGCGCGGCATCCGTCCCCAGCTCGCGGGCCGCGGCCCGCAGGCCGTCCGCCACGCGCCCATCGTGCTCGACCATCACCACCTGCGCCGCGCCGCGCGAGAGCGCCTCGAAGCCCAGGGCGCCGCTCCCCGCGAAGAGATCGAGCGCATCCAGGCCGTCCAGGCGCTGGCCCAGCCAGTTGAAGAGGGTTTCGCGCACGCGATCGGGCGTGGGCCGCAGGTCCGCCGAGGGAGGAAATCGAACGAGGCGGCTTCGCCATTCGCCGCCGATGATGCGGACCCGGTTGCGGCCCGCCGGCGGCTTGCGTGCGGTCCGCGATACGGTCGCGGCGCGGCGCGCGGGGGTCATCGTCGGGGCATGATACCGTAAAATATCGGTCTTCCCGGCGCGCCAGCGCTCCGTTTCGAGCCCCGCATCCCTCCATGTTTCCCCTCTTCTCCCGCAAGGACAGGAGCGCCCCGGCCGCCGAGTCGGGCCTCAAGGCGCTCCTCAGGAAGGACCTCGAGCTCACGCGCTCGCGCTGGTCGAAGGCGCTCGGCGTCTTCCGCGCGCGCCCGAAGATCGACGAGGCCCTCTACGAGGAGCTCGAGGCGGAGCTGATCGAGGCGGATGCGGGCGTGGCCGCCGCGGCGAGCCTCATCGAGGCGCTGCGGAAGGTGCAGCGCGAGAAGCGCCTCGAGGACGGCGCGGCGTTGGAGGCGGAGCTCAAGGCCGCGCTGGTGGCGCTCCTCGCGCCCCTCGAGAAGGCGGTCGACGCCACGAGCGCGAAGCCCTTCGTGATCCTCCTGGCGGGCGTGAACGGCGCGGGAAAGACCACGACGATCGCGAAGCTCACGCGGCTCTTCCAGTCGCAGGGCCTCTCCGTCCTCCTCGCCGCCGGCGACACGTTCCGCGCGGCCGCGCGCGAGCAGCTCGCGGAATGGGGCGCGCGCCACGGCGTCACGGTGATCTCGCAGGAGAAGGGCGATTCCGCGGCGGTGATCTTCGACGCGATCCAGTCCGCCCGCGCGCGCGGCATCGACGTCGTGCTCGCGGACACCGCGGGGCGCCTCCCCACGCAGCTCCACCTCATGGACGAGATCCGCAAGGTGAAGCGCGTGATGGCGAAGGCGGATGCCGCGGCGCCCCACGAGACGTGGCTCGTGCTCGACGCGAACACGGGGCAGAACGCGGTGCGCCAGGTGGCGGCCTTCGACGACGCGTTGGGGTTGACCGGCCTCATCGTGACGAAGCTCGACGGCACCGCGAAGGGCGGCGCGGTGGCGGCCATCGCGCGCGAGCATCCCGTCCCCATCCGCTTCATCGGGATCGGGGAGAAAGCCGAGGACCTGCGCCCGTTCTCGGCCGCGGAGTTCGTCGAGGCGCTCTTCGAGTGATCCGCTTCTCGGCCGTCACCAAGCGCTATCCCGGCGGGCTCGAGGCGCTCCGAGGCGTGAGCCTCGACGTCGCGGACGGGGAGATGGTCGCGATCACCGGCCACTCCGGCGCGGGGAAGTCGACCCTCCTCAAGCTCGCCGCGGGGCTCGAGCGCGCGACGGGCGGCGCCGTCCTCGTGCAGGGCCAGAACCTGGGCGCCATGCGCGAAGGCGCCCTCGCGGTGCTGCGCCGGCGGATCGGCTTCGTGTTCCAGGACCACAAGCTCCTCTACGACCGGAGCGCCTTCGACAACGTGGCGCTGCCGCTGCGCATCTGCGGCTTCCCGCGCGAGGAGGCGGCGCGGCGCGTCCGCGCGGCCCTGGACAAGGTGGGCCTCCTCGCGCGCGAGAAGGCGATGCCCATCGCGCTTTCCGGGGGCGAGCAGCAGCGCCTGTGCATCGCGCGCGCGATCGTGAACCGGCCGATGGTCCTCATCGCGGACGAGCCCACCGGGAACCTCGACGCCGACTACGCGCGGGCGATCGTCGACCTCTTCGCCTCCTTCCACCAGGTGGGCGTGACCATCCTCCTCTCGACCCACGACGAGGCGACCGTGGCGCGGCTGGGCTGCCGCCGGGTCGCGCTCGCCGCGGGCGCCGTCCTCGAGGAGGCGGCCGCATGACGTGGCTTCGCCTGCACCTGGACGCCGTGGGCGACGCGCTCCGCCGGCTGGCCGCGCAGCCGTTCGCGTCCCTCATGTCGATCGCCGTGCTGGGCGTGGCGCTGGCGCTCCCCGTGGTGGCGGCGGTGCTCATGAAGAGCGTGGGGGCCACGGCCGCGGGCCTCGATACCGAGCCGCACGTGAGCGTCTACATGGCGCTCGATGCGACGCCGGAGGACGTCCGGCGGGTCGAGGATGCGTTGCGCGCGCAGCCGGACGCGGCCGCCGTGAAGTTCGTCTCGCGCGCGCAGGCGCTGGCCGAGCTGCAATCGACCACCCACCTCGCGGACGTCCTCGCGAGCCTCGACCGCAATCCGCTTCCGGATGCGTTCATCGTCCGCATGCGCACCACGGACGCGGACCGGATCGCCGTCGCCAAGGCGGCCTGGAGCCGGCTTCCCAAGGTGGACCAGGTCTCCGCGGATTTCGAATGGTCGGAGCGGCTCGCGCGCTGGGCCCGGTTCGGGGAGCGGGTCGTGCTCGCGATCGGGCTCCTCCTGGCGGGCGCGGTCGCCTTCATCGTGGCGCACCTCATCCGGCTCCAGGTCCTCACCCGGCGCGACGAGATCGAGGTGAGCCAGCTCGTGGGCGCGACGGCCGCGGACGTCCGGCGGCCCTTCCTCTACCACGGGGCGCTGGAGGGGCTTTTCGCGGGAGCGACGGCCTTGGGGCTGGCAGCCCTCGTAGCGGCCTGGATCGGGACCGAACTGTCAGCGCTCACTCCCTCCTATGCCGCTGAATTGAAGGTTGTTTTCCTATCCTCGACCGAGCGCGCCCTCCTCGTCGCGGGGGCCGCCGCCCTGGGGCTCCTGGGGGCCTGGACGGCCGTCTCCCGGGAGCTTCGCCGGTTCGCCGGGGACCGGTAAAAAAGGGAACCTTCCCCCCGGTTAGCACTCCAACTGGCCGAGTGCTAAAATTCACCCCGTGGAGGGTAATCGACCAATGACCGTGACGCTGCCGGCAACACTTCCGCCGGTTTCCAGCCTGGAGTCGTACGTCCAGGCCGTGAATGCCATTCCGATGCTCACCCAGGAGCGCGAGCAGGCGCTCGGCCGCCGCCTGAAGGAGCAGAACGACCTCACCGCCGCGCGCGACATGGTGCTCTCGCACCTGCGCCTCGTGGTGTCCGTCGCCCGCAACTACATGGGCTACGGGCTCCCGCAGGCGGACCTCGTGCAGGAAGGCAATATCGGGCTGATGAAGGCCGTGAAGCGCTTCGATCCGGAGCGCGGCGTGCGCCTCGCCTCGTTCGCCATCCACTGGATCAAGGCGGAGATCCACGAGTACATCCTGCGCAACTGGCGCATGGTGAAGATCGCGACCACGAAGGCGCAGCGGAAGCTCTTCTTCAACCTGCGCAGCATGAAGCCCACGATGGCGGCCTTGACGCCCAAGGAGATCCGGCAGGTCGCCCAGACGCTCAACGTGAAGGAGAGCGAGGTGATCGAGATGGAGCAGCGGCTCCAGGGCGGCGACATCCCGCTCGAGCCCGCGCCGGACGACACGCGCGAGGACCTCGTGACCCCGATCGCCTACCTCGCCGAGCCGGGCGAGGGACCCGCGGAGCTCTTCGAGCGCGAGGAAGGCGAGGCGCTGAAGGCCGAAGGCCTCACGCGCGCGCTCTCGAGCCTGGATGAACGCAGCCGCCGCATCATCCGCGCGCGCTGGCTCGCGGAGTCGGACCCGAAGACCCTGCACGAGCTCGCGGAAGAGTTCGGCGTCTCCGCCGAGCGCATCCGCCAGATCGAGGCGAAGGCCATGCAGAAGATGAAGAAGGAGCTCGCGGCGCTGGTTTAGTTATCCAGCAGCACCCGCAGGTCGGAAGCGATGTCCGCGGGCGCCGTGCCCGCCGGGATCATGAGCCTCAGGCGCCCCTGGCGATCGAAGACGAACACCTGCGACGAGTGGTCGACGGTGTAGCTCTCCGGCGTCTTGCCCGGCCGCTCCTCCGCATACACCTTGAAGTCCTTCGTCACCCGCGCGGTCGCCTCGGCATCGCCCCGCAGCGCGATGAAACGCGGATCGAAGGCGGGGACGTATTCCTTCAGGAGCTTCGGCGTATCCCGCCTGGGATCGACCGTCACGAAGAGGAACTGCACCTGGGACGCGTCCGCGCCCAGCGCCTTCAGCGCCTGCGCGTAGTCGTGGAGCGTCGTGGGGCAGACGTCCGGACATTGGGTGTACCCGAAATCGACGATCACGAGCTTCCCGCGGAAGTCCGCGAGGGAGCGCAGGTTGCCGTCGAAGTCCGGGAGCCGCAACGCGCTTCCCGCATCGAGCCCGGTCACGTCCACGCCGTGGAAGGGCGTCTTCGGGGGCGAGAAGAGCTTGTCGCAGCCGGCGAGCGCGAGGAGGAGCGCCGCGAGCGCGAGAGTGGCGAGGACGCGGGGCGGCTTCACCCGCGCAGCAGCGGCAGGTAGTGGTCCACCATCAGCGCCGCGAAGAGCATCGCGAGGTAGAAGATCGAGTACGCGAACGTCCGCTTCGCGAGCGCGTCGCTGTACCTGCGCCAGAGAGCGACCGCGTAGGCGATGAAGACCGCGTCCAGCACGACGGCGGCGCCCAGGTAGAACCAGCCCGCCATGTGCGTCGCGAACGGGAGCAGCGTCGCCGCCGCGAGGAGGAGCGTGTACAGGAAGAGGTGCAGGCGCGTGAACTCGATGCCGTGCGTGACGGGGAGCATCGGCAGGCCCGCCCGCGCGTACTCGTGGCGGCGGTAGAGCGCGAGCGCCCAGAAGTGCGGCGGCGTCCACGCGAAGATGATGAGGAAGAGGAGGAGCGGCTGGAACGTCACGTCGCCCGAGATCGCCGCCCAGCCCAGCACCGGCGGCATCGCCCCGGACGCGCCGCCGATCACGATGTTCTGCGGCGTGTTGGGCTTCAGGAGCACGGTGTAGATGATCGCGTAGCCCACGAAGGTCCCGAGCGTGAGCCACATCGTGAGGGGATTCACCGCGTGCCAGAGGATCGCGAGGCCCAGGCCGCCCACGGCGCCCGCGAGGAGCAGGATCTGCGAGGAAGTGATGGTGCCGATCACGGTGGGACGCCCGCGGGTGCGCGCCATCACTGCGTCCAGCTTCTGCTCGACCAGGCAGTTGAACGCCGCGGCGGCGCCGGCCACGAGCGCGATGCCGGCGGTGGCGTAGAGCGCGAGGCCCAGGGGCGGGAGCCCCGGCGTGGCGAGCAGCATCCCGATCACCGCCGTGAAGACGATGAGGGAGACGACCCGCGGCTTGGTGAGGCGCCAGAACTGGACGCCGATGCCGGGTTGCGCGGTGAGGGTTCGCTCGAGCATGGGAGCCTTCGATTATAAAGGCTCAGCCGATCTGCGAGGCGCGGAGCAACCGCTCGAGGTCCCGGAGCATGCCCTTCGGATCGTCCTCCGCCCGCCAGCGCATCATCACGTTCCCGTTCGGATCCACCAGGTAGACGTGCCGCCGGTCCCAGGCGGGCCCCCCCGCGAGCGCCGCCCCGGACGGCAGGACCGCCCGCTCCATCCCCGGGAAAGCCGCGAAGGCCGCCGCGTCCGGCGCACGGCCATCGTCCGCCAGGAAGACCCGGGCGACCCGGCTCGCATTCACGCCGAGCGCCAGTCGGACCTGCCGCATCGCGACGAGTTTCGCGAGGCAGGGCTCGCCGCAACCACCGGCGTCCGCGGCGACCAGGACCCAGCGGCCCCGCAGCGCCCCGAACGAGAACGGCTTGCCGTCCGCCCCTTCCATCGCCCGGTCCGGCGCCTGGGCGGGCGGGAGCAGCAGCTCGCCGTGGTTCGCGGTGGGCGCCACGTGCGCGTAGCGGTACGCGAGCAGGGACGCGGCGATCGGCGCCGCGAAGAGCGCGAAGATGAGGAGGAGCTTCGCCCTCGGCCCGACGGTCACGCCGCCCTCCGGACGTTCAGCCCGATCCAGAGCGCCAGCGCCGTCGCGGCGAGGAGGAACCAGGTGAGCTCGTACTCGCGATGCTTCGCGGCGCCCGCGTCCGGCCGCTCGTGCAGGGCCGCGAGACCCGGGCCCGGCGCATCGGCGAGGACGACGAACGGCATGACCGCGAGGCCGCTCCATGCGCGATACCGGTCGATCGTGAGGTTCTGGAAGACGCTCCCCTGGATCACGTCCGGCGAGAGCTCGAGGAACCGCGGCGGAAGGGTGGCGAGGCCCTCCACGTCCACGGTGCCTTCCGGAACCGCGACCTGCGGCGCGCGCGGATAGCTCGCATCGCGCTCGATCCACCCGCGGTTCACCAGCACCGCGCCCTCCCCGCCCGCGAGCTCGAGCGGCGTCACCACCGCGAAGCCCGCCCGCCCCGCGTGCACCTGGTTGTCGATGTAGACCTGGCCGCGCGCGAGCCACCGTCCCCGGGCGGCCACGCGCCGGAAGAGGAGCGCATCGGGGGATGCGACGGGGCCGGCGAGCCGCAGGGGCGCCTGCGACATGCGCGCCTCGTAGAGCGCCTGGAGCCGCTCCTTGCCGTCGCCGCGATGCTTCTGCCAGACGCCCAGCGAGACCGTGAGCGCCACGAGCGCGGCCATCGCGAGCGTGGGGACGAGCCCCGGCGTGAACGCGAAGGGACCGGCCCTCATCGGGCGCCCGCCGCCCGCGAGGGATACACTTCCATCATGCGCATCGTCATCCTGGTCCTGCTCTTCGCGGTCGTCGCGAGCCTCTTCTCAGGCCTCTACTTCGTCTACAAGGACAAGGGCACCACCAACCGCGCGGTGATCTCGCTCACCATCCGGATCGGCCTCTCGCTCCTGGTCTTCGCGCTCCTCATCGCGTCCTACTACTTCGGCTGGATCCCGAAGGGCAAGTTGTAGGGCCCAGAAGGGCAAAGCCGCACTCGCGTGCGGCTTTGCGGTGGAAGAAAGCCCCGCCCTACAGCCAGTAGACGAACACGAAGAGCAGGAGCCACACCACGTCCACGAAGTGCCAGTACCACGACACCGCCTCGAAGGCGAAGTGGTGCTCCGGCGTGAAGTGTCCCGCCACGCTCCGGAAGAGGATCACGATCAGCATCGTGGCGCCGAGCGTCACGTGGAAGCCGTGGAATCCGGTGAGGAGGAAGAAGGTCGAGCCGAAGACGCCGGTCGTGAGCCGGAGGTTCAGCTCCGAGTACGCGTGCATGTACTCGCTCGCCTGGAGGATCAGGAACGTGAGGCCGAGGAGGATGGTGAGCGAGAGCCCGAAGATCAGGTTCCGCCGGTCGCCCTTCTTGAGCGCCCAGTGCGCCCACGTGACCGTCACGCCGGACGAGAGGAGGAGGAGCGTGTTGATGGCGGGAATGCCCCAGGCCTCCATCGCCGTGAAGTCGATCGGGTGGTACGGGCCGGAGGTCGGCCAGCGCGCGGGGAAATCCGGCCAGAGGAGCTTGTTCTCGAGATCGCCCAGCCACGGCACCGAGTACTGGCGCGCATACCAGAGGGCGCCGAAGAACGCTCCGAAGAACATCACCTCCGAGAAGATGAACCAGCTCATCGCCCAGCGGAACGACATGTCCACCTGGCGGTTGAAGAGGCCGCCCTCGCTCTCGTGGATCACCGTGCCGAACCAGCCGAAGAGCATGTAGAGGAGCGTGAGGAACCCGATCGCGAAGGAGATCCAGCCCGCGTGGTAGTCGTTGAAGAGCAGCACGCCGCCCACCGCGAGGAAGAAGAGCGCGGTCGAGCCCACGATCGGCCACTTCGACGGCGGCGCGAAGTAGTACCCGGTTGTCTGCGTATTGGCCACTTTGGTGTCCCCTTTTTGCTTTGCGTTCGTTCCAGTGCCCGCGGGCCTACCGCGTGATGAGCTTCACGATGCCGAAGAGCAGCAGCACGAAGACGGCGGTCGCGACGATGCCCGCGGCGATCACGTGCTGGGGCCTGAGCTTTTGCGTATCCGACTCGTAGTCCGAGCGCCGGCGCACGCCGAAGAAGCTCCAGAAGACGGCCTTGAAGGCGCCCTTCATCGCGGCCGTCATGCCGGCGCCTTCGGCGCCTCGAAGAAAGTGTACGAGAGCGAGATCGTGCCGATGTCGCGCGGGACGTCCCGGCTCACGCGGAAGACGACCGGCATCTCCCGCGATTCGCCCGCGGCGAAGGTCTGGTTGGTGAAGCAGAAGCATTGCTGCTTCCGGATGTAGCGCGCGGCGTTCTCCGGCGCGGTGTTCCAGGACGCGTGCGCCGTGACGGGCCGCCCGAGCGTGTTCACGACGCGGAAGTGCACCGTCGTGAGCTCCCCGGGGTGGAGCCTCACCTCGCGATCGACCGCCTCGAAGCGCCACGGCAGGCCCGCGGTGGAGGCGATGAGCTGCACGGTGAGCAGGCGTGTGGCGTCGACCTGCGTATTGACCGCGCCCACGGCGCGCGTGCGGCTGATCCCCGTCGCCTCGCAGATCTGGCGATACATCGGGATCATCGCGTAGGCGAAGCCCAGCATCCCCACGCAGATCACGAGGAGCTTCGTCACGAGCTGCCGGTTCTCGGCTCCGACCCGCGCGTCCATGCTCACGCCCCCACGGCCATCTTGAGGATGACGGTGAGGTAGACCGCGACCGCCATCACGGCGAGCGCGACGGCGGTCACGATCGCGCGCTTCCTCTGGCCGGGATCCATGGCGGCTCTCGACGCGCGCGGGGCGGGCGGCTTCACTTGATGACCGGCGCCGTCTCGAACGTGTGGTACGGCGCGGGCGACGGGAGGTGCGTCCATTCCAGCGAGTCCGCCCCTTCCCACTGCTTCTGCTCGGCCGCGGGGCCGCTCCTCAAAGACGTGATGAGGTTGTAGACCAGCAGGAGCTGCGAGGCGCCGAAGAGCCACGCGCCGATGGACGACCACATGTTCCACTCGGCGAACTGCAGCGCGTAGTCCGGGATCCGCCGCGGCATGCCCGCGAGGCCCAGGAAGTGCTGCGGGAAGAAGGCGACGTTGAAGCCGACCATGGAAAGCCAGAAGTGCCACTTGCCGAGCGTCTCGTTGTACATGCGGCCGGACCACTTCGGCCACCAGAAGTAGACGCCCCCCATGATCGCGAAGAGCGCGCCCGAGACGAGCACGTAGTGGAAGTGCGCGACCACGTAGTACGTGTTGTGGAGCGTGATGTCGACGGGCGCGATCGCGAGCACGAGCCCCGAGAACCCGCCGATCGTGAAGAGGCAGAGGAAGCCCACTGCGAAGAGCATCGGCGTCTCGAAGCTCATGGAGCCCCGCCACATGGTGGAGATCCAGTTGAAGACCTTCACGCCCGTGGGGACCGAGATGAGGATCGTCGCGTACATGAAGAAGAGGTTCCCGGCGGCGGGCATCCCCACCGTGAACATGTGGTGGCCCCACACGATGAACGAGAGGAGCGCGATGGAGGCCGTGGCGTACACCATCGAGGCGTAGCCGAAGAGCGGCTTCCTCGCGAAGGCCGGGATGATCTGCGAGATGATCCCGAAGGCGGGCAGGATCATGATGTACACCTCCGGGTGCCCGAAGAACCAGAAGATGTGCAGGAACATCGTGGGGTCGCCCCCGCCCGCCGCGCTGAAGAAGCTCGTGCCGAAATGGCGGTCCGTGAGGAGCATCGTGATGGCGCCCGCGAGCACGGGCATCACCGCGATCAGCAGGTAGGCCGTGATGAGCCACGTCCAGACGAAGAGCGGCATCTTCATGAGCGTCATGCCGGGTGCCCGCATGTTGAGGATCGTCGTGATGATGTTGATCGAGCCCATGATCGAGGACGCGCCCAGCATGTGGATCGCGAGGATCGTCATGTCCATCGACATGCCCTGCTGGATCGAGAGCGGCGGGTAGAGCGTCCAGCCGGAGGCGATGGCGCCGCCCGGGACGAGGAAGCCGCCCATGAGGAGGATCGAGGCGGGGATCAGGAGCCAGAAGCTCCAGTTGTTCATCCGCGGGAACGCCATGTCCGCGGCGCCCACCTGCATCGGCACCAGCCAGTTCGCGAAGCCCACGAAGGCCGGCATGATCGCGCCGAAGATCATCACGAGGCCGTGCACCGTGGTGAGGGAATTGAAGAACTGCGGGTTGAAGAGCTGCAGGCCCGGCTTGAAGAGCTCCGCGCGGATCAGCATCGCCATCGTGCCGCCCACGAAGAACATGAGGCACGAGAACGTGAGGTACATCGTCCCGATGTCCTTGTGGTTCGTGGTGTAGAGCCAGCGCGTGATGCCGTGGGGCGGCCCGTGGTGCTCGTGGGCCTCGCCGTGGGAGTGGTCGTCGTGAGCGGGACTGATGGTGCTCATGGTGTCTTCGCTTTCTCGATTGCCTGGTGTCGGTTACTTCGCCGCGGCGGCCATGTAGTCGACCGCCGCCTTCACGGCCTCGTCCGAGAGCGCCGTGTTGCCGCCCTTGGGCGGCATCGCGTTCTTGCCCTTGAGGGCCGAGTTGTACAGGGCGGCCTTGCCCTGCGCGAGCCGCGGGGCCCAGGCCGCCTTGTCGCCGAACTTGGGCGCGCCCGCGACGCCGGCCGTGTGGCAGACCGTGCAGGTGCCGTCGAAAACCGCCTTGCCGTCGACCTTGCCGCCCGCGGCCGCGGGCGCCCCGCCCGGCTCGGCGGCGGCGGTCTGCGCCGGGGCCGCCTCGGCGGCCGCCGGAGCCGCGGCGGGCGGCGGCGGCATCTTCGCCTTCTGGTCCTTCACCCACGCGGCGTACTGCTCCGGCGAACGCGCCTCGACCACGATCGGCATGAAGCCGTGCTCCTTGCCGCAGATCTGGCTGCACTGGCCGCGGTAGATGCCGGGCTTGTCGATCCTGAACCACGCGTCCTTGATGAACCCCGGGATGCCGTACTGGTTCACGCCCAGCTGCGGCACGTACCAGCCGTGGATCACGTCGTTGGACGTGATGAGGAGCCGCACCTTCTTGCCGGTGGGCACCACGAGCGGGCGATCGACCTCGAGGAGGTAGTTGTCGTTCTTCGCGGCGCCGGCGCCGTCGTAGTTGTCGATCTGGTCGCGCGGCGTGGAGAGGTTCGAGAAGAAGCTCACGCCGTCCTGGGGATAGTCGTACTGCCAGCGCCACTGGTAGGCGGTGACCTTCACGGTCATGTCCGCGCCGGACGGGTCCTTCATCTCGAGCATCGTCCGGGTCGCGGGATAGGCCATCCCGATCAGAACGACGAACGGCACGATGGTCCAGATCACCTCGATCGTCGTGTTCTCGTGGAACTGCGCGGCCTTGGCGCCCTTGCTGCGGCGGTGGTGGAAGATCGACCAGAACATCGCGCCGAACACGATGAAGAAGATCGCCACGCACACGTACATGATTCCCCAGTGCAGGTTGTACGCCTCCAGCGCCGTGGGGCTCGCGGGCTCGAGGATGTCGACGTCGTAGGTCGCGAGCGCCGTGAGGGGGAGCAGTGCCGCGAGGGCGGCTGCGGCGCGCAGGTGTTTCAGATGCATGGCCAGACCTTTGTTCTCAGATGTTTCCCTAGTTCGCGGTGATGGCGATCCGCCCCCGCAGCCTTCGCGCGAGCGCACGCCGTCCCTCGTCCGACAGCAACCTCCCCAGCGGCTCCGACCTTCCGCGATACGCGAGGCGCAGGCTGCAGCGCATCCCGCTCTCGCGCACGACCACCCGCGCCCACGGCCGGTGGGCCACGAAGCGCGTGACCCGGCGCGCACGCCGCGCCTCCACCCGCACCTCGTGCTCGCCGATCTCGAGCCGCTCGAAATCCCCGTCGTGCATCTGCACCACGCGGAAGGCGAGCGCCACGAGCGCCACCTCGAGCCCGGCGAACGGCATCACCGGCCATGCGCCGATCGCCGCCGCACCTCCCGCCACGCCGAATGCCGTCGCGGCGATCCCTCCGAGGACCCAACGGCGGCCAGCGGGGCCGAGCGAGCGATTGGGAACCGAAAGGTGGACGTACGGCGGGAAATCCGCGGGAGGCGCCATCGGAGAAGCCGCTTGAAACTCCGCCATTTTAGCCGACCGTAAGTCCGCGCGCAAAAGGCGGCCCGCGGCGCTCAGTCTTTCGCGTCCGGCGGCGCGCCTTCCGGCGGGTCGTCGTCCGGCGGCGCGGGGATGCGATACGACTCCGAAGCCCATGCCCCGAGATCGACCATGCGGCAGCGCTCCGAGCAGAACGGCCGCCACGGGTTCCACGGCTCGAAGGCGCTTTTCTCGCCGCAGGTGGGGCAGGGAACTGTGCGCGGAGCGCCGTCCTTCGGCGCCCGCCGGTCTTCCGGGCTCATCGCGTCAGAGGTTGCAGAAGGCGAGGTCGAATGGAACGTCCTGCTCGTACACCCGGCTCTTCTGCACCCCCTCCGGCAGGAGGAAGCGCACGTTCAGGGCGTACTTGTTGGCACTGATCTCCGGCACGCACGGAAGTTCGTCCGCGACGGTGAGCCGGAGCATCTGCGCGGGCTTCTCGGCGGGGGTCTGCTGGTACACGCCCTGGAACGCCATGAGCGAGGTGGTGCGCCCGCTCTCGCGCAGCACGCGCAGCACGATCGAGAGCGCCGCGTGGATCGGCAGGATCGACTTCAGCCACTCGCCCAGGTCCTCCCGCCGGCGCGCGACCGGGTGGTGGAGCCAATGGTGGTAGGAGGGAAGGTCGAACTCGCTCGTGCCGCCCGGGATTCCCGCGCGCTGCTTGATCGCCATGAGCAACTCGTTCTCGCGCAGGCTCTGGCCGGTCTTGCCGGAGGTGGCATGGAGGTTCGCGAACGCCGAATCGATCTCGGAAAGGACCGTGTCCAGCTTCTGCTCCGAGATCGCGGGGTTGCTGCGCAGCGCCTCGAGGAAGGTGCGCTGGCGGTCGAGCTCCTGCAGGAGGTCGCTCTTCAGGTCCGCCCGGCTCGCGACCTCGATGATCTCGAACATCCCCGTGAGGCACGCGTGGTGGTCCCAGGCGGTATCGCGGCCGAGGAAGTACCCGACCCTCTCGTAGAGGTCCTCGAGCCTGAGGAGCGTCCGGACCCGTTCGTTGAGGGGATATTCGTAGGTGATCACTGGGCCCGCCTTCGCTTGGCGGCGATTGTGGGGCAAGGGGCGTGCATTGACAAATCATCCCGCACGGCGCGCGGCCTCGCGATAGCGCGCATCGAGGAGGGCGCACTGCGCGTCGAGCGCTTCCAGCCCGCCGCCGTTCCAGACCACGTCGTCGGCCACCTGCAGCCGGCGCCAGCGCGGCCACTGCGCCCGCATGATGCGCCGCACCTCCTCCGGGTCGAGGCCGGAGCGGCGGGCGGCGCGCTCGAGCTGGAGCGCTTCCGGGCAATCGACCGCGAGCGTGCGGTCCACCCGGCGCGCGTAGCCCCCCGTCTCGAACAGGAGCGGCACGACGAGCACCGCGTAGGGCCCCCCGGCCGCGGCGAGCGTCCGGTCCGCCTCCGCCCGGATCGCGGGATGGAGGATGGCTTCCAGCCGCGCGCGGGCGGCGGGATCCTCGAAGGCGAGGGTGCGCATCGCGGCGCGGTCGAGCGCGCCGTCCGCCGACACGTACCGCTCGCCGAAGGCTTCCCGAAGGGCGGAGACGGCGGAGCCGCCCGCGGCGGTGAGCGAGCGCGAGATCTCGTCCGTGTCGACCACCGTCGCCCCGTGCGCCGCGAGCCGGGCCGAGACCGCGGTCTTCCCCGAGCCGATGCCGCCCGTGAGGCCCACCGAGAAGGTCATCCCGGGAACCGGCCGAGCCACGCGGTGACCGCCTCCCGGCCCCAGAGGAGCGCCACGATGCCGCCCAGGGCGAGCCACGGGCCGAAGGGGATCGGCGTCTCGCGGCCCCGGCGCGTGAGCCAGAGCATGAGCGAGCCCACGACCGCGCCCAGCCCGGCCGCGACGAGGATCGCCACGGGAAGCACCTGCCATCCCGTCCACGCGCCGATCGCGGCGAGGAGCTTGAAGTCGCCGTAGCCCATGCCCTCCTTCTTCGCGATGAGGCGGAACGCCCAGTACACGGACCAGAGCACGAGGTAGCCCGCGACCGCGCCCAGCACGGCCGAGGAGAGGCTCGTGAAGAGGCCGAAGAGGTTCGCGAGGAGTCCCAGCCAGAGGAGCGGGAGCGTGATGTCGTCCGGGAGGAGCTGCGTGTCGAAATCGATGAACGTGAGCGCGAGGAGCGCCCACGCGTAGGGAAGCGCCAGCGCGAGCGCGGCCGAGTAGCCGAAATGCGCGGCGAGGAGCGCCGCGAGCGCCCCGGCGGCGAGCTCCACGCCCGGATAGCGCGCGCTGATCGGCGCCCGGCACGCGGCGCATCGCCCCCGAAGCGCGATCCAGCTCACCACCGGCACGTTCTGCCACGCCCGGATCGGCGTGCCGCATCCCGGGCAGCGCGAGGGCGGCGTCATGAGGTTGAGCTTGGGCTCCGGCGCCGGCTCCACGCCCGCGAGCGCCGCGCACTCCGAGCGCCACTGCGCCTCCATCATCTTCGGCAGGCGATGGATCACGACATTGAGGAAGGAGCCCACGCAGAGGCCCACGAACCCGGCGGTCGCCATGAGCCACCCCGGCGACGCCCGCAGCACGTCGATGAAATCCATCAGGTCTCCGACCGGGCCTGGAAAGAAAAGGCGCGGGGATCGATCCCCGCGCCCGCATGCCTGGGGGGCAAGCGCGTCCGGCCTAGATCGCCTGGCCCATCTTGAAGATCGGGAGGTACATCGCGACCACGATCGTCCCGATGAGGCCGCCCAGCACGACCATGATCATCGGCTCCATGAGGGACGAGAGCGAGTCGACCGCCTCGTCGACCTCCTGCTCGAAGAAGTCCGCCACCTTGCCGAGCATCGCGTCCAACGAGCCGGACTCCTCGCCGATCGCGCACATCTGGAGCACCATGCTCGGGAAGACGCCGGAGTTGGTCATCGCCGCGGTGAGCGCCGTGCCGGTCGAGACCTCGGCCTGCACGCGCTTGGTCGCCTCGTAGTACACGTAGTTGCCCGCGGCGCCCGCGACGGAGTCCAGGGACTCCACGAGCGGCACGCCGGCGGCGAACATCGTGGCGAGTGTCCGGCACCAGCGCGCGATGGCGGCCTTCCGGATCACCTCGCCGAAGATCGGGAGCCTCAGGAAGAGCCGGTCCATGAGCCGCTGGACGAGCTTGGACCGCTTCCAGGCGTAGAAGAAGCCCCAGACACCCCCGAAGATCACGGCGAAGAGCCACCACCAGTTGGCGACGAAGAAGTCCGATATCGCCATCACCACGAGCGTGGGCCCCGGGAGGTCCGCGCCGAAGCTCTTGAAGAGGTCCTTGAAGACCGGGATCACGAAGATCATGATCACCGCGGTCACGACGAGCGCCACCACGATCACCGCGATCGGGTAGAAGAGCGCGCTCTTGATCTTGCCCTTGATGGCGAGGATCTTTTCCTTGTAGGTCGCGAGCCGCTCGAGGAGGCTGTCGAGGATGCCCGCCGCCTCGCCCGCGCCCACCAGGTTGCAGAAGAGCGCGTCGAAGTAGAGCGGGTACTTGCGGAACGCCTGGGCGAGCGAGGAGCCGGTCTCGACGTCCGTCTTGATGTCGAGGAGGAGCTTCCCGACCGACGGGTTCCCGTGGCCGCGGCCGACGATGTCGAAGGCCTGCAGGAGCGGGACGCCCGCCTTCATCATGACCGCGAGCTGGCGCGTGAAGATCGTGAGGTCCTTCTCCGTGATCTTCTTGCCCCGGCGCTGGCCGACCTTGCGCACGCTCGTGACCTGGATGCCCTGGCGGCGCAGGTTCGCCGCGACGAGGGACTCGCCGCCCGCGCGGAGCTCCCCGCGCACGACCTTGCCCTGCTTGTCCTTGCCGGTCCAGGCGAAGTTCTTGAGCTTGACGTCCTTCGTTTCCCGCTTGGCGACTGCTGCCATGTTCGCTCTCCCTGCTACTCGTTGGTCACGGCCTCGATCTCCTCGAGGGAGGTAAGGCCCTTCTTCACCTTGATGAGTCCGGACTGCCGAAGATCACGGACGCCTTCGCGCTGCGCCTGGTCGGCCACGTCGATGGCGGTCCCGTTCTTCATGATGATGCGCTCCATCTCCTCGGAAATGGGCATCACCTGGTAGAGGCCGACCCGCCCTTTGTACCCGGTATTCTTGCACACGTCGCAGCCCACCGGCTCGAAGGCTTGCCACGTCCCGTCGAGGTCCTCGTCCTTGAATCCGGCCCTCACGAGGGCCTCCTCCGGGATCTCGTGCGGCCGCTTGCAAGAGCAGAGCTTGCGGGCGAGGCGCTGGGCGGTGATGAGGATCACGCTCGAGGCGATGTTGAAGGGCGCGATCCCCATGTTCATGAGCCGGGTGAGGGTGGTCGGCGCGTCGTTCGTGTGGAGCGTCGAGAGGACCATGTGCCCCGTCTGCGCCGCCTTCACCGCGATCTCGCCGGTCTCGAGGTCCCGGATCTCCCCCACCATGATGATGTCCGGGTCCTGGCGCAGGAACGCCTTCAGCGCGATGGCGAAGGTGAGCCCCTGCTTGTCGTTCACGTTCACCTGGTTCACGCCGGGGAGGTTGATCTCCGCGGGGTCCTCCGCCGTCGAGATGTTGATCCCGGGCTTGTTGAGGATGTTGAGGCACGTGTAGAGGGAGACGGTCTTGCCCGAGCCCGTGGGGCCCGTCACGAGCACCATGCCGTAGGGCCGCTGGATCGCGGCCATGAGGGACTCGCGCTGGTCCGGCTCGTAGCCCAGCGCGTCGATGCCGAGCGTGGCGCTCGAGGGATCGAGGATGCGCATCACGATCTTCTCGCCGAAGAGCGTGGGGAGCGTCGAGACCCGGAAATCGATCGCGCGCGTCTTGGAAAGCACGATCTTCATGCGCCCGTCCTGGGGCACGCGCTTCTCCGAGATGTCGAGCTTCGAGACCACCTTGATGCGCGAGGCGATCTTCTCCTTGATCGCGAGCGGCGGCTGCGCCACGTCGTAGAGCACGCCGTCCGTGCGGTAGCGGATGCGGTAGAACTTCTCGTAGGGCTCGAAGTGGATGTCCGAGGCGCCGCCGTTGATCGCGTCCAGGAGGATCTTCTGCACGTAGCGCACGACCGGCGCGTCGTCGATCTCCTCGGTCACGACCTCCGGCTGGGAATCGCCGTCCGTCACGTCGATGCCCGAGAGGTCGACGTCCTCGGCCGCGATCTCGATCGACTTCGCGGTGGAATCGGTGAGCTTCCGGACGATGGCGGCGAGCTTGTCGTCCTCCACGACGACCGGCTCCATCGTCATGCCGGTCGCGAACTTCACCTCCTGCAGGACCTGCTCGTTGGAGGGATCCGACATCGCGACGAACACGCGGTTGCCGCGCTTGCCGAGCGCCACGACGCGGTGGCTGGAGACGAGCTTCGGGTCGATGAGGTTCACCGGAAGCTGATCCAAATCAACCGCATTGAGGTCGAGCAGGGGATAACCGAAGGTCTGCGCGGCGAAGAGCGAGACTTCGCGGGCGGAAAGCTTCTTCGAGACGACCAGCTGCTGCACGAACGAGAGCCCGGCGCGGCCCGCCTCGGCTTGAATGGCGGCCGCGTCCGCCTGCACGAGGCGGCCGTGCTGGACGAGGGCGCGCCCGAGAGCGCTGAAATGGGTCGGCTGCGCAGCCATAAGTTCGTGTCAGATCAAGATGATAATGGGCCTTTTGAGTTCTTTTTGTAAAGTTCCGTCCCGATCATACCCGCAACCGCGCCCCGGCCGCTATGGCACGGTCGACAGGGGGGTGGCTGCTATAATTTTCGGCTAGCCATGGCTCTCCACGTCCTCGGCGTCAACCACCGCACGGCTCCCCTGGAAGTGCGCGAAAAGCTCGCCTTCCCTTCGGAGGCCCAGGGCGAGGCGCTGGCCGACCTGGCCGCCCAGCCGGGAGTGGCCGAGGCGGTCCTCGTATCCACCTGCAACCGGACGGAGGTCTACTGCCGCGCGGACGACGAGGGGGCGGTCCGCGCCTGGCTCGAGCGGCAGGCGATGCAGTCCGGGACCTCGATCGCCGGGCACCTCTACGCGCACCGGGACGACGCCGCCGTGCGCCACGCCTTCCGGGTGGCCGCGGGGCTCGATTCCATGGTCCTCGGCGAGCCGCAGATCCTGGGACAGGTGAAGCAGTCGGTCCACACGGCCGAGAACGTCGGCACCCTGGGGACCACCCTCGCCCGCCTTTTCCAGACCACCTTCTCCGTCGCGAAGCAGATCCGCACCGAGACCGCGCTCGGCGCGCAATCGATCTCCATGGCGGCGGCGGCGTTGAAGCTCGCGCAGAACGTCTTCGGCGACCTCGCGCGGACGAAGCTCCTCCTCATCGGCGTGGGCGAGATGGTGGAGCTCGCCGCGACCTACTTCGTGGCGCAGCGGCCCCAAGCGATCGTGGTCGCCAACCGGACCGTCGCGCGGGGCGAAGCCTTCGCGGAGCGGTTCGGCGCGCAGGCGATCGCGTTGACCGAGCTTTCCACCCGGCTCCACGAGTTCGACGTGGTCATCACGGCCACGGCCTCCTCGCTCCCGATCCTCGGCAAGGGCTTGATCGAGAGCGCCTTGAGGACCCGCAAGCGCCGCCCGATGTTCATCGTGGATTTCGCCGTGCCGCGGGACGTGGAGACGGAGGTCGGGAAGCTGCGCGACGTCTTCCTCTACACCATCGACGACCTGGGCAAGATCGTGCAGGAAGGGGTCGAGGCGCGGAAATCCGCCGTGGCGGACGCGGAGGCCATCGTCGACCGCCAGGTCGTCGCGTTCCGCGAGTGGCAGGGCTCGCGCGCCGCGGTCCCGGCCATCGTCGAGCTTCGCCGCCGCGCGGATGCCTACCGCGAGGCGGAGGTCGCGAAGGCGCGGGCCCGGCTCGCGAAGGGCGACGATCCGGCCGCCGTCGTGGAGGCGCTCGCCAAGGGCCTCGCCAACAAGTTCCTGCACCACCCCACCCAGGCGCTCTCGCGCGCCCCGGAAGGCGAGCGCGAGGCGCTCGCGAGCGCCATCCGCACGCTCTTTCCCGAGGCGGACGAAGGCCGCACGGCGCGCGAGGCATGAAGGATTCCATCGCAGCGCGCCTGGCGAACCTCGAGGCGCGGTTGAAGGAGATCGACGCGCGGCTCTCGGACCCGGGCGTCGTGGACGACCTCGCCGATTTCCGGAAGCTCTCCCAGGAGCGATCCGAGATCTTTCCGGTGGTCGAATCGTTCGTCCAGTGGCGGCACGCGGGCGAGGATCTCGCGGCGGCCGACGAGATGGCGAAGGACCCCGCCATGCGCGCCTTCGCGGAGGACGAGATCCGCGCCGCGCGCGAGCGCTTGTCCGCGCTCGAGGAGGAGCTCCAGCGCATGCTCCTCCCGCGCGATCCCAACGACGACAAGAACCTCTTCCTCGAGATCCGCGCGGGCACGGGCGGGGACGAGAGCGCGCTCTTCGCGGGCGACCTCTTCCGCATGTACTCGCGCTTCGCGGAGAGGAATCGCTGGCAGGTGGAGGTCGTCTCCGAAAGCCAGGGCGAGGCGGGCGGCTACAAGGAAGTGATCGCGCGGATCGTGGGGAACGGCGCCTACTCGAAGCTCAAGTTCGAGTCCGGCGGCCACCGCGTGCAGCGCGTGCCCGCGACCGAGACGCAGGGCCGCATCCACACCTCCGCCGCGACGGTCGCGGTGATGCCGGAAGCGGACGACGCCTCGGACGTGCACATCAACCCGGCGGACGTGCGCGTGGATACCTTCCGCGCGAGCGGGGCCGGAGGCCAGCACGTGAACAAGACGGACTCCGCCGTGCGGCTCACGCACGGGCCCACGGGGATCGTCGTGGAGTGCCAGGACGCGAGGAGCCAGCACAAGAACCGCGAGCAGGCGTGGCGCGTGTTGGCCGCCCGCATCAAGGACAAGCAGATGCGCGAGCAGCAGGCGAAGGAGGCCTCGGAGCGGAAGAGCCTCGTCGGCACCGGCGACCGCTCGGACCGCATCCGCACGTACAACTTCCCGCAGGGCCGCGTGACGGACCACCGCATCAACCTCACGCTCCACCGCATCGACGCGATCATGGACGGCGACCTCGAGGAGATCACCTCCGCGCTCGCCCGCGAGCACCAGGCCGAGCAGCTCGCGGGCCTCGCCCGTTCCGCCTGAGATCCGGATGCACACGGTGAAGGCCGCCCTGGAGGACGCGTTCGCCGCGATCGATCGCATCGACGCGCAGGTGCTCATGGCGCACGTGCTGGGCGTGGACCGCGCGTGGGTGCTCGCCAACCCGATGCGGGTCCTCACGGAAACCGAGGACGCCCAGGTCGACATGCTGGTCGCCCGGCGCGCGATGGGCCAGCCGGTGGCCTATCTCCTCGGGCGGCGCGAGTTCTACGGCCGCGACTTCGCCGTGGGGCCCGAGGTGCTGATCCCGCGGCCGGAGACGGAGACGCTGGTGGAAGCGGCGCTCGACGCCCTCCGTCGCCCTCGTGCAGACGGGGGCCCATGGAACATCCTCGACCTGGGCACCGGCAGCGGCGCCATCGCGGTGACGCTCGCCTGCGAGCGCCCGGACGCGCGGATCGTCGCGACCGACGCGAGCGCGGAAGCGCTGGAGACGGCGCGCGCCAACGCGCGCGCGCACGGCTGCGAGGCTCGCATCGAGCTCGCGAAGGGCTCCTGGTACGCCGCCGTGCCGGGCCGGCGCTTCGACCTCATCGTCGCGAACCCGCCCTACGTCGCCGCGGGCGACGCGCACCTCTCCCAGGGAGACCTCCGCTTCGAGCCGGGCGTGGCGCTCACCGACGGGAGCGCGGACGGGCTGGATTCCATCCGCACCATCGTTTCGGGCGCGGGCGGGCACCTGGTCCCGGGCGGCGCCCTCCTCTTCGAGCACGGCTACGACCAGGCGGAGGCCGCCGCGCGCATCCTCGCGGACGCGGGCTTTACCGCGCTCGTCTCCATCCCCGACCTCGCCGGAATCCCGCGCGTGGCCGGAGGTCACTTAAAATGAGCGACTCACCCCAGGAGGCAACCCCATGTCCCAAGGAAATCCTGTCCAGGAAAAGATCCGCGCCCAAGTGACGGGCCACTCCGTCGTCCTCTACATGAAGGGCTCGCCCCAGCAGCCGATGTGCGGTTTCTCCGCGACCGCGACGCAGCTCCTCAAGATGAGCGGCGCCCAGGACATCTTCACCGTCGACGTCCTGCAAGACCAGGAGATCCGCGAGGGCATCAAGCAGTACGCGAACTGGCCCACGATCCCGCAGCTCTACGTGAAGGGCGAGTTCGTCGGCGGCTGCGACATCATGAAGGAGATGTACCAGTCGGGCGAGCTGCAGAAGCTCCTCGCGGACGCGAAGTCCTGAGGCTCGCCGCCGCGCTCGCCGCGGCGCTCGTGGCCGCGCTTCCCTCCGCGGCGCTCGCGGCGGGCTTCGTCGTCTTCGCCGCTGCGAGCCTCAAGGAATCCCTGGACGACGTGGCCGGCGCCTGGCGCTCGGCGGGCCACGCGGCGCCGCGCATCGCCTATGGCGCGAGCTCCGCGCTCGCGCGGCAGGTCGACGCGGGCGCCCCCGCGGAGCTCTTCCTCTCCGCCGACCTCGACTGGATCGAGTGGCTCGCGAAGCGCCATCGCCTCGCGGCGCCGCCCGTGCGGCTGCTGGCGAACGACCTCGTCCTCATCGCCCCCGCCGCCAGCCGCGCCGACGTGCGGTTGGTACCCGGCGTGGACCTCGCACGCGCGTTGGGCGGCGGCCGCCTCGCGATCGCCGATCCCCGCGCGGTTCCCGCGGGACGCTACGCGCGCGCCGCGCTCGAAAGCCTGGGCGCCTGGAAAGGGATCGAGCCGCGGCTCGCCCCGGCCGGCGACGTGCGGGCGGCGCTGGCGCTCGTCGCGCGCGGCGAGGCGCCCCTTGGCATCGTCTATCGAACCGACGCGCTCGCCGAGCCGCGCGTCCGGGTGGTCGCCACGTTTCCCGAAGCGAGCCACCCGCCCATCGTGTACGGCCTGGCCCTCCTCGACGGCGCGACGGCGGACGCGCGTGCTTTCGCCGAATTCGCCGCTTCCCCGCCCGCGCGCGCCGCGTGGGCGCGCCACGGCTTCCGCTTTCCCTAGGCGATGCTTTCGGGCGAAGAGCTCGCGATCGTGGTCCTCAGCCTGCAGGTGGCGCTCGCGAGCGTCGCCGCGAGCCTGCCCGCCGCGATCGCGGTGGCATGGCTCCTCGCCCGGCGCGACTTTCCCGGGAAGACCGCGCTCGACGCGCTCGTGCACCTGCCGCTCGTGCTGCCGCCCGTGGTGGTCGGCTACCTCCTCCTCGTCCTGCTCGGCCACGGCGGCATTCTCGGGCCCGCGCTCGAGTCGATGGGCATCGTCTTCGCGTTCCGCTGGACGGGTGCCGCGCTCGCGGCCGCGGTCATGAGCTTCCCGCTCGTCGTGCGCGCGGTGCGCCTCTCGATGGAGGCGATCGATCCGCGGATCGAGGCCGCCGGCCGCACGCTGGGCGCGCGCCCGTGGCGCGTCTTCGCGACGCTGACCCTCCCGCTCGCATGGCCGGGCATCGTGACCGGCGCCCTCCTCGGCTTCGCGCGCTCGCTGGGGGAATTCGGCGCGACGATCACGTTCGTCGCGAGCATCCCGGGCGAGACGGAGACGCTGCCGCTCGCGATCTACGCGTACACGCAGGTGCCGGGGGCGGAGAGCCATGCGCTCAGGCTCTCGATCCTCTCGGTGATCCTCTCGCTCGCCGCGCTCGCCGTGTCCGAATGGCTCGTGCGCCGGCGCCCCGGGGCTCCCCGCGATGCTTGACGTCGACATCCGCGTGCGGCGCGGCGCGTTTCGCCTCGAGGGCGCTTTCCGGAGCGACGCGCCGATCGTCGCGCTCTTCGGGCGGAGCGGCTCCGGCAAGAGCACGATCGTCGAGGCGATCGCGGGGCTCGTGCGGCCGGACTGGGGCCGCATCCGCGTGGGCGAGCGCACGCTCTTCGACTCCGAGCGCGGCATCGACCTCACGCCCGAGGCGCGGCGCGTGGGCTGCGTCTTCCAGGACGCGCTCCTCTTCCCGCACCTTTCGGTGCGCGGGAACCTGGCCTACGGCGAGCGGCTCACGCCCCCCGCGGAGCGCTTCGTGGACCGCGAGCGGGTCCTGGCGCTCCTGGGGCTCGTGCCGCTCCTCGACCGGCGGCCCGCGACGCTTTCCGGCGGCGAGAAGCAGCGCGTGGCGCTCGGCCGCACGCTCCTCGCGAGCCCGCGCCTCCTCCTGCTGGACGAGCCGCTCGCGGCACTCGACGCGCCGCGGAAGGCCGAGATCCTGGGCTACATCGAGCTCCTGCGCGACAACCTCCGCCTTCCGATGGTGTACGTGAGCCATGCGGTCGAGGAAGTGACGCGCCTCGCCGACCGGCTGGTGCTCGTTTCGGACGGGCGCACGCTCGCCGAGGGCGACGTCGCGGAGATCCTGAGCCGCGCGGATCTCAAGCCCCACACGGGCCGATTCGAGGCGGGTGCGGTGATCGATGCGCGCGTCGCCCGGCACGACGAGAAGTACGGCCTCACGATCCTCGCCTTCGACGGCGGCGAGCTCGTGGTCCCCAACGTCGACGCGCTGCCCGGAGAGCCCGTGCGCGCGCGCATCCGCTCGCGCGACGTGGCGCTGGCACTCGAGCGACCGCGCGCCGCGAGCTTCCAGAACGTGCTCGCGGCGACGGTGGAGGGCATGGGCGAGGAGTTCGGCGCGATCGTCGAGGTGGCGCTGCGCGTGGGGCCCACGCCGCTCGCCGCGCGGATCACCCGCGAATCCGCCGAACGCCTGGGGCTCGCGCCCGGGAAGGCCGTCTTCGCGCTGGTGAAGGCGATCGCGATCGACCGGCGAAGCGTGGGCTACGCCTGATCGTTCCACGTGACCTCGCCCGCGTGCGCGAGGTCGTAGCCGGTGAGGGATTGCGCGTGCGCCGCGAAGCGGCGGGAGCGCGCGAAGCGCCAGAGCGCCTGCAGCGGGGAATCGAACCAGCGCGGCCGTGAGACGGCGAGGTCCAGCCGCTCCACGGCGAGCGGCACGAAATCGAGGTTGAAGAGGCGGGCCGCCGCGCGCGCGCCGAAGCCCGCGTCCGCCTCGCCGGCCGCGATGGCGGAGGCCAGGTCGCTTTCCGTGGACGCGGTCTCGCGGGCCGCTGCGAGGGATGCCGGCTTCACGCGCTCGCGCTCGAGGAGGCGCTCGAGGAGCTCGCGGCTCCCGCTCCCCGGCTGGCGCAGCACCACGCGCACGCCGCGGCGCGCGAGGTGCCCGACGGCGGCGAGCTTCTTCGGGTTCCCGCGCGCGACGAGGAGGCCCTGCTCGCGCCGCGCCCATTCGACGAGCGCCACGTCGTGCCCGCGCAGCATCGCGTCCGCGGGCTCCCGGTTGAAGTCGCCGAGGTCCGCGTGCGGAAGGTGGAGGAGCGCCGCGCACGCTTCGCCCGCGGCGAGGCGCTCGAGCCCGTCGCGGCTCCCCTGGGTGAGGAGCGCCAGGCCGCAGCGCGATTCGCGCACGGCCCATTCGAGGAGCGGATCGTGGCTTCCCGCGATGGTGGGGGGCGCCGCCGGCCGCGCGCCCGCCCCGGCGGCCCGGCCCGCGAGCCAGCGCTCCACTTCCGCCGGCGTGAAGAGGATCTTCGCGCCCACCCGGGTGTGCGGTATCTCGCCGCGGGAGACCAGGTCGTAGACCTTCCGCTCCTTCAGGCGCAGCCACCCCGCGAGCTCGCGCACGTTGAGGAGGGCCGCGCCCGGGGGCGGCTCGGAGGCCTTCGGGTCCATGGCGCGATTCTACGGCGGGCCGCGGTCGGATTTGCGAGTTTTCCCGAAATTTGCAAAAATTCCGGATGGCCGAAATTTTTGCCAGTCTCGGGCTCGCCTTCCGCCTGGTCGCGCACGCCGACGCCGAGTTCGTCCGGATCGTGGGCCTCTCGCTCGCGGTGAGCCTTTCGTCGGCCGCGCTCGCCTGCGGCGTGGGGCTCCCGCTCGGGGCGATCGTGGCGGTCGCGCGCTTCCCGGGGCGCCGCGCCGTGATCGTCGTGATGAACGCGTTGCTGGGGCTGCCGTCCGTCGTGGTGGGCCTCCTGGTCTACCTGCTCCTTTCCCGCGCGGGTCCGCTGGGCGACCTGGGCATCCTCTTCACGCCGCCCGCCATCGTCATCGCGCAGACGCTCCTCGTGATCCCGATGGTGGCCGCCCTCGCCCGCCAGACGGTCGAGGACGCCTGGAACGACTACCGCGACCAGCTCACCTCGCTCAACGTGCGCCCCGCGCGGGCCGTCGCGACCCTCCTCCGGGACACGCGGCTCTCGCTCTTCACCGTCGCGCTCGCGGGCCTGGGCCGCGCGTTCTCGGAAGTGGGCGCCGTGATGATCGTGGGCGGCAACGTGGACGGCGTCACGCGCGTGATGACGACCGCGATCGCGCTGAAGACCGCCGAAGGCGAGCTTCCGCTGGCGCTCGCGTTGGGGGTCGTGCTCCTCGCGATCGTGCTGGGCTTGAACGCCGGCGCCTTTGCGCTGCGCGAATGGAGTGCCGTCCGCCATGGCTAGCCCCGCTTCGCACGACGTCCTGCCCCTCGAGGTGCGCGGCCTGGGCGTGCGCCTGGGCGCGCGGCAGGCGCTCTCGGGCGTCTCGTTCCGCCTCGACGCCGGGCGCCGCACCGTGATCCTCGGTCCCAACGGCTCCGGAAAGACGTCGCTCCTGCGCGCGCTCCACGGCCTCGTGCCGTCGACGGGCTCGATCACGTGGGCGGGGGCGCCCCGGCCGCGCGGCGCGGAGGCGATGGTCTTCCAGCGCCCGGTGATGCTCAGGCGCGGGGCGCTCGCGAACGTCGAGTACGCGCTCGCGGTGAACGGCGTGAACGGCGCGGAGCGGCGGCGGCGCGCGCGCGAGGCGCTCGAGCGCGCGGGGCTCGCGGCCCTCGCGGACCGGCCGGCGCGCGTGCTCTCGGGCGGCGAGCAGCAGCGCCTCGCGCTCGCGCGTGCCTGGGCGCTGCGGCCTCGCATCCTCTACCTCGACGAGCCGTCGGCGAGCCTCGACCCCGCCGCCGCGCACGAGATCGAGCGCGAGATCGGCGCGATCCACGCGTCCGGCACGCGCATCGTGATGACGACCCACCACCTCGGCCTCGCGCGCCGCATCGCGGACGAGATCCTCTTCCTGCACGACGGGCGCCTCGTCGAGCAGGCTCCCGCCGAACGCTTCTTCGTCGCTCCCCGCTCGGAGGAGGCGCGGCAATTCCTCGAAGGAGAGCTCCCATGGACCACCGCCTGAAATCGTTCCTCGCCGTTGCGTTCGCGCTGTGCGCGCTCGCGGCGCCGCCCGCGTCGGCCGCGAAACCGTTCATCACGGTCGCCTCGACCACGTCCACCGAGCAATCGGGGCTCTTCAGGCATCTCCTGCCCGCGGCGACGCAGGCGACCGGCATCGACATCCACGTGGTCGCCGTGGGTACCGGGCAGGCGCTCGACATGGGGCGGCGCTGCGACGCGGACGTCGAGCTCGTCCACGACAAGGTGGCGGAGCAGAAATTCCTGGGCGAGGGCTACGGCGTGAAGCGCTACGACGTGATGTACAACGACTTCGTGCTGGTCGGGCCCAAGTCCGATCCCGCGCACGTGAAGGGCCTCGGCATCGACGCGGCGCTCCGGAAGATCGCGGAAGCGAAGCCGCCCTTCGTCTCGCGCGCCGACAAGAGCGGCACGTGGGCGGCGGAGATCCGCGCGTGGAAGCACGCCGGCGTCGACATCGCGAAGGAGAAGGGGGCCTGGTACAAGGAGACGGGCTCGGGCATGGGCCCCGCGCTCAACACCGCCTCCGCCATGAACGCCTACCTCCTCGCCGATCGCGGGACGTGGCTCTCGTTCAGGAACCGCGGTGACCTGGGAATCGTGGTCGAGGGCGATCCCGCGCTCTTCAACCAGTACGGCGTGATGCTCGTGAACCCCGCGAAGTGCCCGCACGTGAAGCGCGAGCTCGGGCAGAAATTCATCGACTGGCTCCTCTCGCCCGCGGGGCAGCAATCCATCGCGGGCTACAGGATCGACGGCCAGCGATTGTTTTTTCCCAATGCGAAAGACGGCTGACGCGCCGAAGCGATGAAATAGCCCCGAGCGCCGGGCCGTAGAATGGCCCGCATGCCGCCGTTTTCGCGCTCGCGCTTCGCGCTCTGGATGGCCGCCTCGGGGGCGGCCCTCGTCGCGCTCGCCGCGTGGAGCCTCACCGTGGGGCGCTATCCCGTCAGCGTGCCGGAGGTCTTCCGCGCCTTGTCGGGCGCGCTCGGCGGCAACGCGCAGGCGGTGATCCTGGAGCTGCGCGCGCCGCGCGTGGCCGCCGCGCTCGTGGTGGGGGCCGCGCTCTCGGGCGCCGGCGCCGCGTTCCAGGCGCTCTTTCGCAACCCCCTCGTCTCGCCGGACATCCTGGGCGTCTCGTCCGGCTGCGCGCTCGGCGCCGGCGCGGCGGTGCTCCTCGCGCTCCCGCTCGCGGGCGTGCAGGCGTTCGCGTTCGTGGGCGGCCTCGCGGCCGTCGGCCTCGTGGTCGCGATCGCCGGGCGCGTGGGCGAGCGCGATCCGCTCCTCACGCTCATCCTGAGCGGCGTCGTGGTGGGCTCGCTCTTCGGCGCCGGCATCGCCCTCGTGAAGTTCGTGGCCGATCCGTACAACCAGCTTCCCGCGATCACGTTCTGGCTCCTCGGGAGCTTCTCCGGCGTCTCGCCCGCGGACCTGGGCGTGGCGCTGGTCCCGCTCGCGATCGGCCTCGTGCCCCTGGCGCTCCTGCGCTCGCGCATCGACCTCCTCGCGCTCTCGGAGGACGAGGCGGCATCGCTCGGAGCGAACGTGCGGCTCCTGCGCGGCGCGGTGATCGTCTTCGGGACGCTCGCCACCGCCGCCGCCGTCGCCATCGCGGGGACGATCGGCTGGGTGGGCCTCCTCGTGCCGCACGCCGCGCGCCTCCTCGCGGGCGCGCCCTTCGCGCGCGTGTTCCCGCTCTCGCTCGTCCTCGGCGCCGGTTTCATGGTCGCCGTGGATACCGCCTGCCGCAGCGCCTTCGCGGTGGAGATCCCGCCCGGCGTCGCCACCGCGTTCGTGGGCGCCCCCGTCTTCATCGCGCTCCTCGCCGCGACCCGCCGCGCGCCATGAAGCTCGCCGCGCGCCGCCTCGACTACGGATTCCGCGACCGCGTCGTGGGGCGCGGCGTGGAGCTCCACGTGGGCGCCGGCGACATCGTCTGCCTCCTGGGGCCCAACGGCAGCGGGAAGAGCACGCTCGTCCGCACGCTCCTGGGCGTCCTGCCGCCGCTCGCCGGGGAAGCGCTGCTCGAGGGCAAGCCGCTCGCGGCCTGGAGCGGCCGGCAGCGCGCCCTGCGCTTGGCCTACGTGCCGCAAGCCACCGCGACGGACTTCGATTTCACGCTCCTGGAGATGGTCGAGATGGGGCGAAGCGCCCATCGGGGCGCCTTCTCCCATCCGGGCGCCCGCGACCGCGAGGCGGCGCTGGCGGCCCTCGAGCGCCTGGGCATCGCGGCCCTGGCCGGCCGGCCGTTCCACCACGTGAGCGGCGGGGAGCGCCAGCTGGCCCTGATCGCCCGGGCGCTCGCGACGGAGGCGCCCTGCCTCCTCATGGACGAGCCCACGTCCAACCTCGATTTCGGCAACCAGGCGCGGGTGCTGGAGGAGATCGCGCGGCTGCGCGACGCCGGCGCGGCGGTGCTGTTTTCGACCCACGATCCGGACCATGCGTTGCGCATCGCGGACCGGGTCGTCATGATCCGGAACGGCGGCACGATGGCGGCGGGCCCCACGGGAAGCGTCGTGAATTCCGAAAACCTTTCGGCGCTTTACGGTCGCGCGGTCGAGGTCGCGTGGGTAGCATCCGGGGAAGGAACTCCGCGGCGCGTCTGCGTTCCCAGCAGCGGCCGCCCATCGTGAGGAAGCCATGGCCGCACGGACCCGCAACGCCAAGAAGCTGAGCCCGGAAGCGGTGCCCCGCGAGCCCCGGCCGCCCCTGCCGCGCTTTGCCCGCCCCGACCACCTGGGCCTCAACGCCGCGGAATTCGCGAAGCTCGCGCGCCTGGACACGCCGGCGAAGGTCCAGGCGTTCCTGAACGCGATCCCGATCAACCACGAGATCGGCGGCGAGACGGTGCTCTCCGTGCGCGAGGTGCTGCGGCAGCGGCGCGCGCACTGCATCGAGGGCGCGATGGTGGCCGCGTGCGCGCTCTGGATCCACGGCGAGCCGCCGCTCGTCATGCACCTCGACTGCGACCTCTCCGATTATCCGCACGTGATCACGCTCTTCCGCCGCGCGGGCGCGTGGGGCGCCATCTCCAAGACGAACGGCGCGCCGCTGCGCTACCGCGATCCGATCTACCGGACGCTGCGCGAGCTCGTGCTCTCGTATTTCCACGAGTACTCGAACAAGCGCGGGCACAAGACGCTCCGCAGCTACTCGATGCCGTTCGATCTGCGCCGGATCGATCCGCGCGAGTGGGTGACGGCGCCCAAATCGTGCTGGAAGACGCACGATCGCCTCGCGGAGCTGCGGCATTTCCCGCTCATCTCCAAGCGCCAGGAGCGGCTCCTCGCGAAGCGCGACAAGTTCGAGCGGAAAGCTTCGCGGATCGTCGAGTATCCGCGGCCGGTGACGCTCCCGGGCTAGCGGCGGGAGCCCAGCTCCGCGAACGCGCGCGGCGGCGCGGGCTCGGGGGCCAGCTCCGCGAGCCGGCACTGCCACCATCCCACGTCGTGCCAGCGGCCGAACTTGTAGCCCACGCCGCGATAGACCGCGAAATGCGAGAAGCCGGCGGACTCGTGCAGGGCCACGCTCGCGGCATTCGGAAGCGTGATGCCGCCATACGCGGTGAAGTAGCCCTGCATCCGCAGGATCCGCAGGAGCTCGAGGTAGAGCGCCTTCCCCACGCCGCGCCGGCGGAAGTCCGGGTGCACGTACGCGGTCACGTCGACAGACCACTGGTACGCCGCGCGCTCCTTGTGCCGGCTCGCGTAGACGTAGCCCGCGACGCGGCCGCTTTCCTCCCATACGAGCCACGGGAGGACAGGGAGCGTGGCCTCGATGCGCCGCTCCATCTCCGCCACGGCCGGCGGCTCTAGCTCGAAGGAGATCACCGTGTCGCGGACGACCGGCGCGTAGATCTCCTGCACGCCGCGCGCGTCGGACGGCGTCGCCACGCGGATCGGCGGATCGTTGGACGCGGTGGGGGGCGCGCTGGGGCCGGGTCGGGAGCTCATGACGATGCGCGCAATTCTAATCCAGCGCGGCTCCATCCCGGATGCATGCGCCCGCTCCTGCACTAGCGCTGCGGCGATCCTCTCGTCGCGGCGGCGACCGCGAGCTCGACGATCTCCGCGGTCACGTCCGCGCCGCGGATCGAGAGCATTCCCACCGAAACGGGAAGGCGGAAGCGACGCGGCCCGGCGCTTCCCGGGTTCACGTAGAGGACGCCCTCCTCCTCGAGGACGCGCGGGATGTGCGAGTGGCCCGAGACCACCACGCGGATGCCCTGCGCAGCCGGGTCGCGATCGAGCTCCGCGAGGTCGTGGATCGCGAAGATGCGGATGCCGCCGGCCTCGAGCGTTTCCGTCGCGCCGATCTTCGCGGCCCAGGCGGCCGTGTCGTTGTTGCCGCGGACCGCCGTCACCGGCGCGATCGTCGCGAGCTGGGCCACGATCTCCGGCGTGCCGATGTCGCCGCCGTGGACGATGTGATCGCTCCCGGCGAGCGCCCGCAGCGCTTCGGGCCGGAGCAGCCCGTGGGTATCCGAGATGAGGCCCACCCGGATCGGGGCGGGACGCCGCGGCATGTCAGGGGGACTTCGGCTCCCGGCCCATCGCGTAGAACTCGTCGTTCGGGCGCATCGAGACCAGGTTCGCCATGCGGTTGGAGAGCGCGAAGAAGGCCGCGACGGCGCCGATGTCCCACGCGTCCTCCTCCGTGAAGCCCTGCTCGCGCAGCGCCGCGAAATCCGCGTCGCCGATCGATCGCGCGTCGCGCGAGACCTTCATCGCGAAGTCGAGCATCGCCCTCTGGCGCGGCGTGATGTCCGCCTTCCGGTAGTTGGTCGCCACCTGGTCCGCGATGAGCGGGCTCTTCGCCCGGATGCGCAGGATCGCGCCATGCGCGACCACGCAGTAGAGGCACTCGTTCGCGCCGGAAGTCGCGACCACGATCATCTCGCGCTCCGCCTTCGACAGCCCGCTCGGCTTCTCCATGAGCGCATCGTGATACGCGAAGAACGCGCGGAACTCGTCCGGACGGTGCGCGAGCGCGAGGAAGACGTTCGGCACGAATCCGGCCTTCTCCTGCACCGCGAGGATGCGGTTCCGCAGGTCCTCCGGCAGCGAGGCGATGTCGGGAACGGGATAGCGGCTGATGGGGGCGTTCATGCGCCGATTCTACCGCTTCACCCGACCATCCTCGCGACCACCAGCGCGAGGACCACGCACCAGGGAAGGAGGAGCACCGCGCCCGTGATCGCGATGAGCGTCTTGGCGACCCGGCGCGCCCGGACGGACGGTCCGCGCCGAAGGAGCACCGCGGCCCACGTCGCGCTCGCGCCGGACAGGACGAGCGTGAAGAGATACGCGCCCATTCCCGCCACGCCCGCGAACATGAGCTCGGGGAGGCCGAACTCGCCGTTGCGCAGCAGGTCGAGCGAGTTCACCAGCATCGCGATCCAGAGCGCGAGCGGCAGCATGCCGATCGACATGAACACGTTCGCGATGGAGATGCGGGCGGTCGGTGTCACGAGCCCTCGCCGCGCGGCGCACGGTACCGCTTCCACGCCCAGGTGGACGCGCTCGCCGCGATCGCGACGTTCAGCGCGAACGCGGCGGCGACGATCGCCATGG
>DATAMY010000159.1:0-23274 GCA_036266535.1 Usitatibacter sp.
CCCTGGCGACACGGTGCCCCTGCGGGTCTCAACGACGGGCCAGACGTGGGAGCTCGAGGTGGGCCGCGACGGCGCGAAGAGCTGGGAGGTTCCGGAAAAGCCGGGGTCCGCAAGGCCCGGCGCGGGGGCGGCGGCGCCGGACTGGACGCAGGTCGAGCTCGAGAATGCCGCCGTCCGCGTTCGCCGGCAGTCGGGAGAGATCGACCTGTGGCGGGTGGAGAAGGCCCGCGCGGAGATGGATCGCGGGCTTCGCGACGTGCGCATCGAGGCGACCCTCGAGCGCAACGGCCATCCGCTGCACGCAGCGGCGCGTTTCGCGGACCTCTCTCGCCTGGGCCTCGCGGGTGCAACGTCGCAGGGCACGATCGACCTCGACTGGGGCGGCACGCAGGTCGCGCTCGCCGGAAACCTTCCGCTCGACCATGGCCTGGAGAGCGGGACGTTCGACGCCACCGTGAAGAGCGCCTCGCTCGGGGACATGCTGGGCTTCTTCGGCCTGCGCGAGCGCCGCACCGCGCCTTTCGAAGCGCGCGCCAAGGTCACCAAATCGCGCGACGAGATCGCGCTCCGCTCGCTCGCGATCGCGCTCGGCCGCCAACGGGTCGAAGGCGAGTTCCGCTGGACGCTCGCGGGGAGTCCGCGGCGCTTCGCGGGAACGCTCCGCAGCGACGCGCTCGACTGGACGCAGGCCTTCCTCGACGCGGGCGACGCGAAGCCGCAGCCGCCCCCGGAAGGCGAGATGTTCCCCGTGCGGCCGCTCCCCTGGCCGATGCTCGCGGCGATGGACGGCAAGCGCGGCACGCTCGACCTCGCGTTCGGGAAGCTCAAGCTCCCGGACGGCATCGAGCTCTCGAACGCGAAGGGGCGCATGGCGATCGACGGCGACCATCTCGTGCTCGATCCCGTCTCCGCGCAGCTCCTGGGAGGATCGGGGAAAGCGACCTTCAAGCTGGAAGCGCGCGGAAAGAAGGCCCAGGTCGAGCTCGACGCCGACGGCGTCCTCCTCGAGCGCTGGTTCCACGAGCGCCACCGGCCCGTGCGCTTCACCGGCGGCCCGATGAAGGTGAAGGCGTCGATCTCGACCGCGGGCGCCTCGATGAAGGAGCTCGCGGCCGCCATGACGGGTCCGGTCTCGATCCGCATGGGTCCCGGCGTCTACAGCTCGAAGGTGGCGGGCGACTGGGAGGCGTTGATGGTGAGGTTCTCGAAGAAGGATTCCGCGGAGGAGATCGACTTCGAATGCGGCGCCGCGTCGCTGCCGTTCCAGTCCGGCCGCGCGAGCGGGAAGGACATCATCGCGGCGAGGAGCCGCGAAAGCCGCCTCGTGGTCTCCGGCGACGTCGACCTGCGGGAGGAGGCGGTCGACCTGCGCGGGCGCCTGCGGCCCAAGCCCGCCCAAGGCATCGGGCTCGCGACGATCGCGGACGACCTCATGATCACGGGCCCCATCCGCAAGATGAAGGTGAAGCTCGATCCGGAATCGAAGCCGAAGGTGATCGCGAAGGCGGCGGGCGCGATCGTGACGGCGGGCGTGAGCCTCCTCGCGAGCGCGGCGTCGAACGACGCGAGCCGCGATCCGGATCCGTGCGAGGCCGTGTTCGGCCGGAAGCACCCCGCGCGGGACTGACGAGCGCGGGCGCCTATTTCTTAGGGCTGCGCACCGGGCCGAAGGGCTCGATCTTCGCGTTCGACCACGGCCCCCGATGCTCGCTTTCCGGCCGCGTTTCCGTGGGCACCTTGTCCGCGCGCACCTGCACCGCGTACTTCGAGCACGCCGGATCGATGGGAACGACGCCGAATGCGCTGTCGAGGTCCTCGACCGCGACGCCGAGCTCGCTCGCGGCCCGGTCCATGCTCGCCTCCGCGCCCGGCATCTCGACGGTCATGAGGAGGAACTGCGGCGTGGGAGTGACCATCCGGCTACGGTAGCACGCAAAGCTTGCTAGAGGCCGAGCGCCGCGGCGGCCGCGAGCGGATCGAGGATGCCGAATCCGTAGTCCGCGTTCCAGGCGTGCTGCGGGCCGGGGCGAGCGCGAGCCGAGGTTCGCAGCGCCTCGAAGAGCCGCGCGGGCGGCATCGCCGTGCGGGAAGGGATCTTCGCGGACGCGCGGAGCGCCGCGACGCATCCGGCGACGACCGGGCACGCCGCCGACGTTCCCGAGTCCGGCGTTCCCGCGCCGAAGGCCACGGAGCCGAGGAAGTGCGTATAGCCGGTGACGTCCGGCTTGCGCGAATACATGCCGGCGATCGACGGGCCCTGCGAAGAGTAGCCGACCCGGTCGTCGTGGACGTCGCAGCCCGCGATCGTGAGGACGTCCTCCATCGCGCTCGCCCCCATGATCGCGCCCTTCGTGCGGCCCTGGCAGCGCCCGTCCGCGCACGGGGCGCCGCAGTTGCCCGCGGCGAAGATCACGTCGATCCCCGCGCGGCCGAGCGCGCCCAGCTGCACGTTGAACGGATGCGCCGGGTTGTCGCAATAGCGGCCGGGATGGCCTGCCGGAAAATCCCAGCTCGGGTGGAAGATGCCCCAGCTGTTGCTCGCGACGAGCGCGCGATACTGGCGCAGCCCCTTCCCCGCGCCCGGCGCCCAGCTTCCGAGCATGTAGCCGTAGGCGGCGAGGGCCGCGCTCAGCGTGCCGGACATGACCGATGCGCCGCCGGGATAGCTCGCCTTCAGCACCGGGAAGTCGAGGAGCGTCGCCTCGGGTGCCGCGATGAGCGCGTCGAAGGCGCACATCGAGCCGTGGTCGAGCGGCCACGCGCCCGGCGCGGGCGGCGGCGTCCCCGGCGGCTTCCACGAGAGCGCCGCATCGAGCTTCGGGGCGTGCCCGATCTTCGACTGCACGTGCGCGAGGTCGATGCCCGTGTCGACGATCGCGAGCGCCACGTCCTTGCCATCGAGACGGCGCGCATGAAGCTGGGCCACCGCGAGCTTCGCCGCGACCGCCGCCGCATCGCCCACGGGAGGCGTGCCGCCGCAGGTGAGGATCGGGCTCACCTGCGGGTCCGAGAAGATCGCCGCCTCTCCCGCGCTCGCCGGGACCTCGCGGGGATGCTTCACCTCGATGTGGCCCCGGATCGCGAACCTGGCGGACCCATGCGGCGCCATCCGCTCGATCGCCGTGCCGCCCGGCTGCGCGTCCCCGAGCGGCACCGCGGCGAAGGCGGCATCGATCTCCACGCCCGGATACCGCGGCGTCTTCGCCGGGTCCAGGCCCGCCGTCGTGTCTTCGAGCGCCGCTTCCGCGGACCGGCGCAGGTGGTCGTGCGACGGCACGACGAGGATCACGGGGATGCGCATGTCGTTCTCCTAGGCGGGAATCGCCTCGATCCACCGGTCGAACCAGTGGAAGACCATGGTGAGCGCGAGCGCGCCGATCGCGGCGAGCGCCTGCTGCCACGGGGCGGGCAGCACGCCCGGCATCGCGAACGCCCAGGCGACGAAGGCGACGCAGGAAATGGCGGCCTTCCGCCACGGCGAGCGCCGCCACGGAGGAGGCGGTTCGAGCGCGTTCCGGTAGATCGCGACGATGCCCACGAAGCTGAAGACAGCGCCGAGCGCGACCAGTGCCCCGAGGAGCGCGGCGTAGCCGCCCTCCGGGACGCTCCCGCGGATCATGTGCGCGATGCCGAGCGCCGCGACGAAGAACGCCACGACCTCCGTGGGCACGTAGTGCGCGAGGCCGTCGCGCGCCTTCTTCAGCTCGTCGTCGGCCGAGCCGGCGGCGGCCGCCGGCGTGCGCGAGCGTGCCCGCGCGATGGACTCCCGCGCCATTCCCCCGAGGCTCATGGATCCCTCCTCGGGACCCACGCTACCCCAGGAAAACGGCGCCGGCTCCTACCTGCGCAGGTAGGAACGGTTCGAGGCGAGCCAGGTCATCCACGGCGTGGGAGCGGAGAAGCCCTCGCCGCAGTCCTCGCCGTTGCTGGTCGAGGCCACGCGCTTCACGGCGTCCAGCATCGCCTGCTTGAACGGCTGCACGTCCGCGAAGCCGAGCTTCGCCTTCACCGCGTGGTTGGCCTCCATCGTCACGCCGTTCTTCGTGAGGACGTAGGTGTCGAAATACTGCTTCTGCGGGAGCATCGGGATGCCCTGGGCGTCGAGGTACGCCTTGAGGTCCGCGTCCTTGAAGGGGTAGGGCATGCCGGGCCAGAACGGGTTGAAGAGGCCGTCCCAGTGGTTCGGGATGTACGCCTTCGGATGGATCACCGGCACCACCATCTTCGCGACCGGGGCGCCGCCCGTGCCGATCCATACGTCGACCTGCGTGAGGCCGGCGTCCTTCATGGCGGCCTCGAGGTCGTGCAGCGGGGAGCCGTAGTTCACGCCGTCGATCACGATGTCCTTGTCGAGGTCGAAGGCGCTGGACGAGTTGTTCACGAAGAACGTGAGCGGGCCGTCCGCGCCCTGGATCGTGAAGAGGAACGCGCGATTGCCGCCGCCGTTCGGGAAGTCCTCGCCCACGCCGGCCCGGAACTGGCCGCTCGCGTCCGGCACCGGCGGCTTGTAGAGCTCGCGCGGGAAGTGCTGGATGGGGTTCGAGGTATCGCCGCTGTGGTTGAAGCGGACGACGCGCATCGTGACGCCGTCGCCCAGGTCGATCTTCTCGCCGCCGTTGACGCTGCGGCATTGCGCGCGCGCCACGCCCTGCGCGACCGCCTGCAGGCAGGTCGAGATGCCGCCGATCATGGGCGCGCCCGTCATCTTGGCCCACGTCGGGGAATCCCAGCTGTGGTCCCAATGGCTGTGGCCGACCAGGATGTAATCCAGCTTGTCGTTCCCGAGCATCGCGTCGTGGACCTTCTTGACCGCGTCCGTGTCGATGCCGTACGACTTCTGCGTGTAAGCGTAGAGGTCGCCGGGGATGTTGGGCGGCGGCTGGAAGAAGGGCGGGCCCGGGATGCGCGTGATGTAGCCGTCCATGAGGATGCGCTTGTCGCCCACCTTGAAGTACCAGTTGGCGATGGACATCCACGTGAGCTCCACGCGATCGGGCGCGGCGGCGGCCGGCGCGGCCCATGCGGCCATGGAAAGCAGGACGGCGGCACCGAGAAGCTTCGAGCGCATATGTTCCTCCTTGCAGTTGGCGGGGTTGAAGCCGGGCGAGGGCGCTATTGTGCCTCTAACGGGCGCAGCAGGTGGGCGCCCTCCATTCGATCTAGAATTCAGGTCCCACACCGGAATCGAGCCATGTACGAAGACCTCTCGCTCTACATCAACGGGCAATTCCTGAAGGGCGGCGGCCGCCGCGAGCAGGACGTGTTCAACCCGGCGACGGACGAGGTGGTCGGGAAGCTCCCGCACGCCTCGAAGGAGGACCTCGACCTCGCGCTCGCGAGCGCGCAGAAGGCCTTCCAGTCGTGGCGCAAGTCCTCGCCTCTCGAGCGCAGCCGCATCCTGCGCAAGGTGGCGGAGCTCGCCCGGGCGCGCGCGGCCGACATCGGCCGCAACATCACACTCGACATGGGCAAGCCGCTCGCCGAGGCGGTGGGCGAGGTGACGGTGTGCTCCGAGCACGCCGACTGGGCGGCGGAAGAGTCGCGGCGCATCTACGGGCGCGTGATCCAGCCGCGGAGCGAGGGCGTGCGCCAGTTCGTGCTGAAGGAGCCGATCGGCGTGGTGGCCGCGTTTTCGCCGTGGAACTTCCCGTTCAACCAGGCGATCCGCAAGATCGTGTCCGCCCTGGGCGCCGGCTGCACCATCATCATCAAGGGACCGGAGGATGCCCCGAGCGCGGTGGTCGCCATCGCGCGGCTCTTCCACGAAGCGGGCCTGCCGCCCGGATGCCTCAACGTGGTGTGGGGCGTGCCGAGCGAGGTCTCGACGTATCTCATCCAGTCGCCGATCGTGCGCAAGATCTCGTTCACGGGGTCGGTTCCGGTGGGGAAGCAGCTCGCCGCCATGGCGGGCGCCCTCATGAAGCCCTGCACGATGGAGCTGGGCGGCCACTCGCCCGTGATCGTCTGTGACGACGCGGACATCGACGCCGCGGCGGACATCATGGCCTCGTCCAAATTCCGCAACGCCGGCCAGGTGTGCGTGTCTCCCACCCGCTTCTACGTGCAGGAGAAGGCATACGACCGCTTCGTCTCGCGCTTCCTCGACAAGGTCTCGAAGATGAAGGTGGGGCCGGGCCTCGAGGCGGACACGAAGATGGGACCGCTCGCGCACAAGCGGCGCATGCCGGCATTGGCGGGCTTCGTCGAGGACGCCACCCAGCGCGGCGCGAAGATCGTCGCGGGCGGCCACCAGGTGGGCGAGCGGGGCAACTTCTTCGAGCCCACCGTGATCGCGGATCCGCCGGACGACTCGAAGCTCATGACGCAGGAGCCCTTCGGACCGATCCTGGGCGTGAAGCCGTTCAAGACGCTGGACGAGGCGATCGAGCGCGCGAATAGCCTCCCGTACGGGCTCGCGGCCTACGCCTTCACGACCTCGACCCGGAACGCCACGAAGATCGGCGACGCGCTCGAGTCCGGCATGGTCACGATCAACCACCTGGGCTTCGCGCTGGCCGAAGTGCCCTTCGGCGGCGTGAAGGATAGCGGCTACGGGAGCGAAGGCGGCTCGGAGACCTTCGACGGCTACCTCGTCACCAAGTTCGTGACGCAGAAAGGTTGAGCATGACGCACGCACTCCTCATCGTCGACATCCAGAACGACTACTTCCCGGGCGGGGCGATGGAGCTCGTGGGAAGCGCGGAAGCGGCCGCGCGCGCCGCGGCGCTCCTCGCCGCGTTCCGCAGCCGGGGGCTCCCCGTGATCCACATGCAGCATGTGTCCCTTCGGCCGGGCGCGACCTTCTTCCTTCCGAAGACCGATGGCGTGAAGATCCACGCGAGCGTCGCGCCCGCGGAATCCGAGACCGTCATCGAGAAGCACTTCCCGAACAGCTTCCGCGAGACGCCGCTCCTCGATCACCTCCGGGGCAAGGGCATCGACCGCCTCGCGATCGCCGGCATGATGACGCACATGTGCATCGACACCACGACCCGCGCGGCGGCCGACCTGGGGTTCGAATGCCGGCTCGCCCACGATGCGTGCGCGACGCGCGACCTCGCGTTCGCGGGGACGAAGGTCGTCGCGAAGGACGTGCAAAGCGCGTTCGTGGCGGCGCTGAACGGGCCCTTCGCGAAGGCGCTCTCCGCGGAGGAGATCGCCGCGGGGCTCGACGCCTAGCTCAGGTCCGGCCGAGCGCCGCGATGTCCGCGGGCCCGAGCGCCCGGTCGAACACCGCCACGTCGTCGATGTAGCCCTGGAAGACGCGCTCGGCGCCGAAGTGGTTCGAGTGCCCGATGTAGTCGTTCTGGCCGAAGGTCGCGTACGTGATCGAGGTCGAGGCCTCGAACGTGCCGTCTACGTAGAGCGTGAGGGTCCCCGCGCCGTCGTAGGTCGCCGCCACCATGTGCCAGAAGCCGTCGTTCAGGGGCCGCCCGCACGGGTAGAAGTCGTCGTTGAAGCCCATGACGCCCAGGCTCGGGCACGCGCCGTAGCCCACGACCAGGTTGAACGCGCCGCCGTCGCCCGCGAAGCCGGATGCGAAGATCGCCTGCGGGTCCGGACTGAAGGTGCGGATCCACGCGATCACCGTGCGGGCGCCGTTGCCCGGCACCGCCGCGTTCGTGCCGAAGAGGTTGATGCCGGGGATGCCGCTGAAGAGCGCCGCGGTGTGCCCCGGGTTGCTTCCCGGCGCGCCGCCGCGCGCGCCCTCGTAGAAGCCGTCGTTGCCGTGGGTGGTCTTGTCCGCCACCACGGCGCCCGCGTCGTCGAGCGGCCAGTAGGCGAGCGGGTGGAGCGAGAGGATCGCGCCGTCGCGGGTCGACTGGTTCCGGGTGGATTGGCCGGCCCCGAGGGCGGGGAGGGCGGCGAGCGCGGCGAGCACGAGGGCCGCGGCGAGACGGGCGGTAGGGTGCGTCATCGTGTCTTCCCCTTTTGTTCCTTCTTGGACTGCATGAGGGCTTGGAGTACGGCGTCCAGTTCCTCGGGATCGACGGGCTTTACGAGGTGGCGGGCCATGCCGGCCTGCTCGCTCCGCTTGAAGTCCTCGGCCTGCCCGAAGCCGCTCAGCGTGAGGTACGCGGTCGCGCCGGCCATCTCCGGAAGCGTGCGGAGCCGCTCGGCGATCTCGTAGCCGGTGACGCCGGGCATGGCCACGTCCAGCACGGCGATGTCCGGATGCAGCTCCCGCGCCGCCTTGAGCGCCGTGGGCAGGTCCGGCGCGAACTGCGCATCGTAGCCCATGAGCCGGAGCACGATCGCGAGGCTCTCGCCCGCCTCGAGGTCGTCGTCGACGAGGAGGACCCGCGCGTGCTGGCCTTCCGGGTGCTCCCCGGGTCGCGGCACGGGCGCCGGCTGCTTCGCGAGGCGCGGAAGGCGCACTTCGAATTCCGACCCGCGGCCCACGCCCTCGCTCTTCGCCTCGACGCGGCCGCCGTGCATCTCCACCAGGTGCCGCACGAGTGCCAGCCCGATGCCGAGCCCGCCCTGCGAGCGGTCTAGCGAGCGCGCGTCCTGGACGAAAAGGTCGAAGATGCGGTCCTTCATGGACGATGCGATGCCCAGGCCGTTGTCGCGCACCCGCACGACCACCTCGGGATCCTGGCGCTCGACCGAGAGCGCGATCTCGCCGCCGTCCTCGGTGTACTTCGCCGCGTTGGCGAGGAGGTTCTCGAAGACCTGCACGAGGCGGATGGTATCGCCCTCCACGTAGCAGGGCCGTTCGCCGATCTTCACCTCGAGGCGGTGGCCCTTGCGGCGGACGAGCTCGCGCGTGGCCTCCACGGCGCTGTCGATCGCGCGGCAGAGGTCGACGGGCTCCAGGTGCAGCACGAGCGCCCCGCGCGTGACGCGAGAGATGTCGAGGAGGTCGTCCACGAGCCGCGTCACGTGTCCCACCTGCTGCACCAGCGTGTCGTAGGCCCAGTCGAGTCGCGGGTCCTTCACGCCCAGGTGCCGCAGCACCTCGGCGGCGTTGCGGATCGGGACGAGGGGATTGCGAAGCTCGTGGCCCAGCATCGCGAGGAACTCGTCCTTGCGGACGTTGGCGAGCCGAAGCGCCCGTTCGGCCTCCACCTGCGCATGCACGTCCACCATCGAGCCTACCATGCCGCCCTCGACGCCGGAGCCGTCGCGGACGCGCGGAAGCGCCGTCACCTTCATCCAGCGAAGCTCCCCGTCCGCCGCACGCAGCTGCGCGGTGAGCTCCATCCGGCCCGCGCGCCCGCCGGCGGCGTCCTGCGAGATGCGCATGGGTGCGGCGCCCGATTCCATCTGCAGCAGCTCCGGCCAGCGGCGGCCGGCGAGCTCGCCGGGCTCGAAGCCGCAGAACGCGGCGAACTCCCGGTTGGCGAACTCGATGCGCCCCGCCACATCGCTCACCCAGATCAGCACCGGCGCGCTGTCCGCCATCGTCCGGAAGCGCTGCTCGCTGTCGCGCACGCGCTTGTCCGCGAGCTTCCTCGGCGTGATGTCGCGGTCGATGCAGGCGATCGCGGGCCGCCCGCCCGAGCCCTGCGGGATGAGGGAGAGGCCCGACGAGACGTCGACCTCCCGCCCGTCCCTGCGCCGCCGCCGGCCCTCGATCTCCACCGCCTCGCCCGCCTTGAGGCGGCCCACCCGCTCCAGGTACGCCGCGCGCTCGCCTTCGGCCATCAGCATGCCGATGTCCTTGCCGACCGCCTCGTCCTCCGAGTAGCCGTAGACCGCCTGCGCGCCGCGGTTCCACGAGTCGATGCGCCCGTCCACGCCGTGGACCACGATCGCGTCGTTGCACGCCCGCATCACGGCGGCGAGCCGCAGCGTGTCCTGCTCGCCGCGACGCAGCTCCGTGATGTCCGTGAACGTGATCACGATGCCGTCGATCCGGTCGTCCATGGTGCGGTACGGCAGCGTCCGGCGCAGGTAATGGCGGCCGGCGCGCGTGCGCTCCTCGCGCTCGATGGGCGTGAGCGACACCAGCACGTCGCTGGCGTCCGCGACGAGGGGCGTGAGGTCCACCTCGCTCGTGATGTCGGTGAGCGGCCGGTTCAAGTCCCCGGCGATCAGGCTGAAGAGGTCGGTCGCGGCGGGCGTGAAGCGGCGGATCCGGAGCTGCCGGTCGAGGAAGAGCGTCGCGATGTGGGTGCTGCTCAAGAGGTTGCTCAAGGCGTCGTTCAGCTCCTCCAGCTCCAGCACCTTCTCCTGGAGCTGCGAGTTGACGGTGGTGAGCTCCTCGTTCACCGACTGCAGCTCCTCCTTCGAGGTCTCCAGCTCCTCGTTGGTGGACTGCAGCTCCTCGTTCATCGACATCGCCTCTTCGTTGGCGACCTTGAGCTCCTCGTTGGTGGACTCCAGCTCCTCGATGGTCGAGCGGAGCTCCCGCTTCGTGCTGCGCAGCTCCACCTCCAGCGCCTCCAGCGCGGAGGACTCCTCCGCCGAGACCGGCAGGGAGGCGGCCTCGCGCGACTCGAGCCGCTCGAACGTCACGAGCAGGCACTCGTCCCCCTTTGCGGGTCCGGGCACCAACGAGACCATCAGGCGCACGCGCGTCTCGTCCCGGCCGCCCTCGCGCATCGTGGCGACGGTCTCGGCCCGGCCGTGATCGGACGACGCCTTGTGCACAGCCGCGCGCAGCTGCGGACGCAGGTCGTCGCGCACCATGGAGAAGAGGTCCACGGAGGGCTCGCCTTCCGGCCAGTCGAGGTACGCCTGCACGGGGCCGTGGAAGTAGAGCGTGTGGCCCTCGCGGTCGATCAGCACCGCGGCGGCCACGCGATGTTCGAGGAGCGCCTCGCGGATCACGCGCCCGTAGTCTTGCTCGCGCCGGCGTGGACCGGGCGGCGGGGCATGGGAACGGTCGCGCCAGACGGGCAGCACCGGCGAGCGAGGCACCGCGCTCGCGCGCGACCCCATGCGCCGGTAGATGCGCGCCCCCTTCGAGGCCGGCGCGAAGAGCGAGACCTGGCTGCCGATCGTCTCGGACTTCCCGAGGAAGAGGTAGCCGCTCGCCTCGAGCGCGAAATGGAAGATCTGGAGCACACGCTGCTGCAGCACCGGCTCCATGTAGATGAGGATGTTCCTGCAGCTCACGAGGTCCATCCGCGAGAAAGGCGGATCGGAGACCAGGTTCTGCGGCGCGAACATCACCGCCTCGCGCAGCTCCTTGCGCACGACGTACGTGTCGCCCCGCTTGTGGAAGAAGCGCTGGAGGCGCTCGCGCGAGACCATGTGCTCGATCGCATGCGGATAGGTGCCCTTGCGCGCGACGTCGAGGGCGCGGCCGTTCACGTCGGTCGCGAAGACCTGGAGCGCCAGATGGCGATCGGCGAGGCGCGGCTCCTGGAGGAACAGCATGGCGATGCCGTAGGCTTCTTCGCCCGTCGAGCATGCGGGGACCCATACCCGGACCGACTCGCCCGGCGCCTTGTGGTCGAGGATGGAGGGAATGACCTCGGAGGCGAGCAGGTTCCACGCGTCCGGCTCGCGGAAGAACTCCGTCACGCTGATGAGGAGATCGTCGCAGAGGGCGGCGAGCGCGGCGGGCGAGTCGGCGAGCTGCTGCAGGTACGTGTCCATGTCCGGGACGTGCGCGAGCGCCATGCGCCGGCGCACCCGCCGCACCAGCATCGGGGTCTTGTAGTCGCGGAAATCGAGCCCGGTGAGCATGCGCACGCGCTCGAGGATCGCCGCGAGCGTCGCGTGGGTCTCCGGCTCGGCGGAGATCTCCTTCGCGCCCAGGCTCGCGCCGTATTCGGCGATCGCGGCGGGCATGTCCTCGATCGCGAGCTGCTGGTCCACGAGCCCGGTCGCGACCGCGCTCTGCGGCATGCCGGGATGCGCGGCGGACGCGGGGAGCTGGGCGAGCGTGAGCCCGCCTTCGGCTTTCAGCGCCTTCACGCCGAGCGAGCCGTCGCTATCCGAGCCGGTGAGGACCACACCGATCGCGCGCTCGCGCTGGTCGGCCGCGAGCGACTTCATCACGAAATCGATCGTCACGGGATGCGCGGGACGGATCGCGATGGGAGTCGCGACGAGGGTCCCCTTACGCACCTCGACGTATTGCCCGGGAGGCACGACGTACACGTGGTTCGGCTCGATCGGCTTCCCACCGCCCGCCTCGACGACCGGCATGGCGGTGGAGCGCTGGATGAGCGGCACCAGCATGCTCACGCGGTCGGGCGCGAGGTGGAGCGCCACCACGAAGGCGCATCCCGTATCCGCCGGCATGAGCGAGAAGAGCCGCACCAGCGCTTCCACGCCGCCGGCGGAAGCGCCGATCGCGACGGTGCAGAAGGGCAGTTGCGTCGATGCGGCGGCGGCATCGTCCGGCGGCAATGCATCGTCCATTGCCACGGGCGTGCTGCTCGACGGCATGACGACAGGGGGGCTCATGGGTTTTCCTCGGTCAGACGACCGAGGCTTCATGATACCCCGCGGCGCCGCGGGAACACGGCTCCTGGGCCCCGGCGCGAAGATGCCGGGCGTGCACGGGACGGACGGGGAAAGAATTTCCGATGGGCGGTTCTATGGGGCCGGTAAAATGGGCCCATGTCGCGCGCTCGTATCGTCATCCTGGGATGCGGCTTCGGAGGCCTGTGGGCCGCGCAGGGGTTGAGGCACGCCCCGGCCGACGTGACGGTGGTCGACGCGCACAACTACCACCTCTTCACGCCGCTCCTCTACCAGGTCGCGACCGCCGGGCTTTCCGCGCCGGACATCGCGGCGCCCATCCGGCACATCCTCGCCGACCAGCGCAATACCACCGTCCTCCTCGCCCGCGTGGACGGCATCGACGTCTCGCGCCGCGTGGCACGGCTCGAGGACGCGAGCGAGCTTCCGTACGACCATCTCATCGTCGCGACGGGTGCCACGCACAGCTATTTCGGGCACGACGAATGGGCGCCCTTCGCGCCCGGCCTGATGACGCTCGACGATGCGCTCGAGATCCGCAGCCGCATCCTCCTCGCGTTCGAGCGCGCGGAGCGCGAGGCCGATCCCGCGCGGCGCGCGGCGTGGCTCACCTTCGTCGTGATCGGCGGAGGCGCCACCGGCGTGGAGCTCGCGGGGACGCTGGCCGAGATCGCCCGCCAGACGCTCCGCGGCGAGTTCCGCCGCTTCGACCCGCGCAATGCGCGCGTGGTCCTCGTGGAGGGAAGCGATCGGGTCCTTCCGCCGTATCCGCCGTCGCTCTCGGAGAAGGCGCGGCTCCAGCTCGAGCGGCTGGGCGTTACCGTCTGGGTCGGGAAGCGAGTGACCGGAGTCGACCGCGAGGGCGTGGCGATGGGCGAGGAGCGGCTCGACGCGAAGACGGTGCTCTGGGCGGCGGGGGTCGCGAGCTCGCCGCTCGGCGCCTCGCTCGGCGTTCCGCTCGAGCGCTCCGGACGGGTGAAGGTCGAGCCGGACCTGTCGATCCCGGGCCATCCCGAGGTCTTCGTCGTGGGCGACCTGGCCGCGGTGGAAGGCGTTCCCGCGATCGCGCCGGGCGCGAAGCAGATGGGCGCGCACGCCGCGCGGAACATCCTGCACCGGCTCGCGGGCCGGCCGACGAAGCCTTTCCGCTACCGCGACTACGGCCAGCTCGCGACCATCGGGCGCAAGGCCGCGGTGGCCGATTTCGGGTGGATTCGGCTCTCGGGCTTTCCGGCGTGGTTCGTGTGGCTCTGGGCGCACATCTACTTCCTCATCAATTTCCGGAACCGGATCGTCGTCCTCACCGACTGGGCATGGTCGTACTGGACGTTCCAGCGCTATTCGAGGATCGTCACGAAGAAGCTGTGGTGAGCCGCCGCGCCCGGGGAGGGGCGCGCCCATGAAGCCGATCGCCGAATACGAGGGAGTGGACGCCGCGGCGTTCCGCGACATCCGCGGCCGCGACGCGCCCGCCGTGATGCGCGGCGTCGTGCGCGAGTGGCCGGCCGTGAAGCGCGCGCTGGAGGCCCCGGATGCGATCGCGGGCTATCTCCGAGCGTTCGACAACGGCACGAAGGTCGCGGCGCTGCGCATGCCGCCCAGCGCGCGCGGCCGCATCTTCTACAAGCCCAACCTCGACGGCTTCAACTACGCGACCGAGAGCGCGTCCGTGAGCTCCGTCCTCGAGCGAATGGCGCAGTACGCGCCAAGGGGCAACCCCGCGTCGATCGCGGTGCTGAGCGCTTCCATCGCCGAGTGCCTGCCGGGGTTCGTCGAGGAGAACCGCAATCCGCTCCTCGACCCCTCGATCGCGCCCCGGATCTGGATCGGGAACCACGTGATCACGCCGGCCCACTTCGACGAGTCGAGCAACGTCGCGTGCGTGGTCGCGGGGCGCCGGCGCTTCACGCTCTTTCCCCCGCGGGCGATCGGCGACCTGTATATCGGGCCGATCGGCTACGCGCCCACCGGCACGCCGATCAGCCTGGTCGATTTCGCCGATCCGGACGAGAAGCGCTTTCCGCGGTTCCGGGACGCGCTCGCCATCGCGCAGTCCGCGGAGCTCGAGCCGGGCGACGCGCTCTACATCCCGCCGCTCTGGTGGCACCACGTGGAGTCGCTTGCGAAGCACAACGTGCTCGTGAACTACTGGTGGAAGGACCATGCGGCCGGCGCCGGCGCGGATTCCGCGTTGGACGGCCTCCTCCTCGCGATCCTCGCCCTTCGCCACCTCCCGCCGCAGCAACGCCGCAACTGGGCGACCCTCTTCGAGCACTACGTCTTCGGTGCGGACGAGGCGACGGCGGGCCACATCCCGGCGCACCGGCGCGGCGTCCTGGGCGACATCTCGCCCGAGTACGCGAGCCGGGTGCGCGCCTTCGTCGCCGCCAAGCTGCGGGAAGAGCCCTAGCCCGGCGCCGCGAGCGCGGCGGCGAGCGCCTCGGCGTCCGCGTGCAGCACGTGGACGCTCGTGGCCGACGGCGTGCCCACGGCGCGGGCGCCAAGGTCCGCCAGCCGCTGCGCGTCGATCCGGGCCGCGTCCTTCACGGTGAAGAGCACGCGGCCGGGAGCGGGTTCGACCCGCGCCACGTTCGCCGGGCCGCCGAGCGCAGCGATCCAACCCGCGCGGTCCAACGGCTTCGACCCGCCGGAGAGCCGCGCGCGGATGTCGCCCGCGAGCTGGTCGGCGACCGGCCCCACGACCACCTGCACGCCGCGCTCGCCGATGTTCACCGTGCCGCTTGCGCCCAGGCGGCGAAGCGCCTCGGTGTCCATGCGGGAGCGCTCGCGGAGCACGAGGCGAAGGCGCGTCGTGCAGGCATCGACCGATTCGAGGTTCGCGGCGCCGCCCAGCGCGGCGATGTACGCTTCCGGCGCGCCCTCACTGGGCGTCGATTGCGCCACGGGCGCGGCGGCCTCTCGCTCGCGGCCGGGCGTTCGCAGGTCGAAGCGCAGGATGCAATAGCGGAAGAGGCCGTAGTAGAGCCCGGCATACGCGAGCCCCACGGGGAGCAACAGCAGCGGCCGCGTGGCCTTGCCGAAGTTGAGCGCGTAGTCGAAGAGCCCCGCCGAGAAGCCGAACCCCAGGCGGCTTCCCAGGAGATCCATGGTGACCATCGCGGCCCCGGTGAGGATCGCATGCAGCGCGTAGAGCGCGGGCGCCAGGAACATGAACGTGAACTCGATGGGCTCCGTCACGCCCGTGAGGAACGACGTGAGGCCGAGCGAGAGGAGGAGGCCGCCCACCGCGCGCTTCCGCTCCGGGCGCGCCGTGTGGTACATCGCGAGGCACGCGGCGGGGAGGCCGAACATCATCACGGGGAAGAATCCGGACATGAAGGCGCCCGCGGTGGGATCGCCCGCGAAGAAGCGCTTGAGGTCGCCCGTGACCCCGTTGAAGTCGCCCACGAGGAACCATGCGACGTTGTTCAGGATGTGGTGCAGCCCCGTCACGATGAGCGCGCGGTTGAGCACGCCGTACGCGAAGAGGCCCAGCTCGCCGGAGCCGATCACGCCGCGGCTCACGGCGTCCATGCCGTGCTCGGCATACGGCCACCCCAGCCCGAACGCGAAGGCGAGCACGAGGCCCGCGGCGCCCGCGGCGATCGGCACGAAGCGCCGGCCGGCGAAGAACGCGAGGTACGGCGGAAGCCGGAGGTCGTGGTAGCGGTTGTAGAGCGCGCCCGCGAGGATTCCCGAGACGATGCCGATCGGCACGCTCAGCTTCGCGAGCTGCCGCGCCTTGTACGCGGACGATGCGAGGTCCGCGGCCGCGGCGCCCGCCTTCGCGGTCACGTCCGGCGGCACCGCGATCAGCACCTCCGCGCCCTTGGTCGCGACGACGAACGCCACCACGCCGGCGAGCCCCGCGGCGCCGTGGCTCTCGCGGGCGAGCCCCACCGCCACGCCGATCGCGAAGAGGAGGCCCAGGTTCGAGAAGATCGCGTCGCCCGCCGCGGCGATGGGCGCGATGTCGAGGAGGTCCGGCTGTCCCAGGCGCAGCAGCAGGCCCGCGACGGGCAGCACCGCGATGGGCAGCATGAGCGCGCGGCCGAGGGCTTGCGTGGCATCGAGGAGGCGCATGTCAGCCCCGGGCGGCGGATGCGGGCGACGCGGCGTGCGAATCGGCCCGCGCCTTCGCGAGCAACGCCCGCACCTCGGCCGCGGTGGCGCAATCGAGCGCGCGGCGCGCGAGCTCGCGGCATTCCGAGGCGTCGAGCGCGCGCGCGACGGCCTTGAGCCGCGGGATGGCGGCGGCGGGCGCGGAGACCTCGTGGATGCCCAGGCCGACGAGGACCGGCAGCGCGTCGGAATCCGCGCCCAGGGCCCCGCACACCGAGGCGACTTTGCCGTGCTCGCGCGCGGCGTCGGCCACCATCGCGATGAGGCGCAGCACCGCCGGATGGAGCGCGTCCAGCCGCGCGGCGAGGCGCGCATGGCCGCGGTCGATCGCGAGCGCGTACTGCGAGAGGTCGTTCGTGCCGATCGAGAGGAAATCGCACTCCGCGGCGAGGGAAGGCGCGAGGAGCGCCGACGCGGGCGTCTCGACCATGGCCCCCAACGCGGGCAACTGCGCGATGCCCATCTCGCGCGCGGCCGCTTCGACCAGCGCGCGCACGTGCCGGACATCGCCCACGTCCGTCACCATCGGCAGGAGGATCCGGCAGGCGGCGGACGGGCGCACGCGCAGGATCGCGCGGAGCTGCGCGCGCAGGAGCTCCGGGTATTCGAGGCTCGAGCGCACGCCGCGCAGGCCGAGGGCCGGGTTGTCCTCGTGCGCGAGCGGCATGTACGCGATCGGCTTGTCGCCGCCGATGTCCATGGTGCGGATCGCGACCGGACGGCCTTCGAGCGCGTCCGCGATGCGCTGGTATTCGGCGGCCTGCTCGTCCTCCGAAGGCGGCTCGCGGCGGTCGAGGAAGAGGAACTCGGTGCGGAGCAGCCCGCAGCCTTCCGCGCCCAGCGCGAGCGCGTCCGCGGCTTCGGCGAAGGAGCCCAGGTTCGCCTTCACCGTGACGCGAACGCCGTCCACGGTGGAAGCGGGCTCGCGCGCGGTATGGCGTTGCGCCGTCCGCTCGGCCGCGCGCTGCGAAAGCCCGCGCTCGATCGCGCTCCGCTCCGCGGCTGGCGGATCCACGCGCAGGACGCCCGATTCGGCGTCCACCACGAGCATCGTGCCCTCGGCGATCGCGAGCACCGCCGGTCCCGCGGCGACCAGCGCGGGAAGGCCCGCGGCCGCGGCGAGGATCGCCATGTGCGATGTCGCGCCGCCCGCGGCGGTGCAGACGCCGCCCACGCCGGAGCGTTCGAGGGCGATGAGCTGCGACGGGAGCAGGTCGTCGGCGACCACGATCGCGTGCGGCGGGAAGGTGCGCTCCGCGGACGGCGGCTCGCCGGCGAGGATCCGCAGCACCTGCTGCTCGAGGTCGCGCAGGTCGGACGCGCGCTCGCGCAGGCGCGGGTCGTCCAGCGCCCGAAGCGATTCCGCGGTGGCGCGCGTCGCCTGCCGCCATGCATAACCGGCGCCATGTCCGCGATCGAGGTGGGCCTGCGCCTGCAGGAGGAGGTCGGGATCGCGGACGAGCTCGACGTGCGCGCCAAGGAGCGCCGCCGCTTCGCCCCGGGTGCCCGCGCGGAGGCTGTCCAAGTGCGCGGCGAGCTCGCGCAGCGCCTTCTCCAACGCGGCCGATTCCTGGGCCGGCCCCACGCCGCGCTCCGCGACCGGCATCTCCGGGAGCGACCACGGGACGCAGGGGCCCATCGCGACGCCGCGGCTCGCGATGACGGCCTCGATGCGGCCCGCATTCGCCTTGGGTGCGCTCCGCTGTGCCGCCGCCCGGGAAGCCGGTTTCGCGAGGAGCCCGTCCAGCGCCGCGAGCGCCTGGACCGCGTCCGCGCCCCATGCGCGCGCCTCGACCTCGTCGCCGCAGCGGACCGCGAGGCCCATCATCGCGACCGTGCTGCGGGCGTTGGCGGAGCGCCCATGCGCGGCGATGGCGACCTCCGCGGCGAAGGGACGCAGCGCCGCCGCGACCTGCGCGGCGGGGCGCACGTGGAGCCCGTGCTCGAAGGGGACGACGAACGCGCGCACCGCGGTGGCCTGCGTGCCGCCGGCCGCGCGCGTCGCCGCCGCGGACTCGACCTCCAGCAGGAAATCGCCCGCCGCGATGGGACCCGGTGCGGCACGACGCACGATCGAGCCGCCCGACGCGACGACGATGGGGCTCGCGAGGCTTCGCGCATGGCGCGCGAGCCAGTCGAGGTCGAAGCGGAGCAGCGTCTCGCCCGCGCGCACGCGACCGCCGCCCTCGACCCTCCGCTCGAAGCCCTGGCCGCCCAAGGCCACGGTGTCGAGGCCCACGTGCACCAGGACGTCGATGCCGCCGTCGGCGCGGACCGTGACGGCATGCTTCGCGTCCTTCATCGGGACGATCTCCCCGTCGCACGGCGCGCGCACCTCGCCCGACGTGGGATCGACCGCGAGGCCGTCGCCCGCCATGCGCTGCGCGAACACGGGGTCCGCGACCTCCTCCAGCGGGAGGCACCAGCCCGTGAGGGGCGAGACGAGCGTCACGCGGCTCATCGGCCGGCGCCCACGAGGCGCACGGAATCGAGCACCCAGAGCGGATCGAGGCCGGGCTGCGCGAAGCGCAGGCAGAGGTCGTGGCGTCCCGCATGCGGCGCGATCCGGGCCGCGGGAAGCAGGGACACCGCTTCCGATCGCGCGGCGGGCTCGAGCGGGATGCGCGCGAGGAGCTCGCCTTCGCAACCGTCGATGCGCACCTCGAGCTCTCCTTCGGGCGTCCGGGGCCGCGGAAAGTGGATCCTGGCCGCGTCGTCGCCGATCTGGAAGTTGAAGGGGACCTGGCCCACGCGCGCCTCGATCGCGCGCACGCCCTCGAGCTCCGCGCCGCGGAAGATCCAGCAGGGATTCATGATGTCCACGAGGAACGTCGCGCGCGGCCCGTGGAGCGGCGCATCGTCCTCCAGCAGGAGCGCGATCTTCTCGCTGCAGAGCTCGAGGTCGCGGCTCGCGCGCACGGCGCCGGTGGCGGGGGGCGGTGGCGGCGCGAAGGCGGTCTGCGCGTAGCTCATGCCGAGCGCCTCGTAGAGCGCGGGCATCGCCTCGACCCGGCGGCGGAAATCGTTCCAGTCGTGGGTAGCGGCCGGCGACCAGCCCAGCTCGGCGATCGCGGCCGCGCGCGGAAAGGCCATCCATCCGGCGCGCCGCTCCGTCCGCACGTGCTCGGTCCAGAGGTTTCCCTGCAGGCCCAGCACGTGCCCGCGCTGCGATTCGGGGATCTGCGGCGGCATCGGGTCGAAGGCGTAGACGTCGCCCAACGACACCACGCTCGCGCGCCCGGGCGGCTCGCGGGGAGACGTCGTCTGGCGGTGATCGAAGTAGAGCGTGGGGTCCACCGCGAGCACCGAATCGTGCCCCCGTGCCGCGGCGGCGAGCGCGCCGGCCGTGCCGCGCCACGACATCACGACCGCGGAGGCGGGAAGCTCCGGCTCGACGATCTCGTCCCAGCCCACGAGCCGCCGCCCGTGCGCCTCGAGGAGGCGCGCCATGCGTCGCGTGAGCCAGTGCTGGATCCGCGTCGCGTCCGCGATGCCCAGCTCGCGCATGCGGGCCTGCACGCGCGCCGATTCGCGCCACTGCGACGTGTCGACCTCGTCGCCGCCCACGTGGATGAACTTGCCCGGGAAGATGTCCATCACCTCGGCGAGCACGTCGTCCAGGAAGGCGAGGGTGGACGCGTCGAGGTTGTACACGTTCGGGTAGGCGCCCCAGTCCGAGGGCACGGCCGAGGGCGGCCGGTCCGTCGCCGCGAACTGCGGATAGGCCACGAGCGCCGCCGAGGCGTGGCCGGGCATCTCGATCTCCGGCATGATGGTGATGCCGCGCGCGGCGGCATAGGCCACGATCGCGCGCGCCTCGTCCTGCGTGTAGAAGCCGCCCTTCAGCCGCGGCTTTCCGGTGGCGGGATCGACGTCCGTGCGCGCCGCGCGGCCGGCCGGCACGCGCCAGGCGCCCACCGACGCGAGGCGCGGGTACTTCCGGATCTCGAGGCGCCAGGCCTGGTCGTCGGTGAGGTGCCAGTGCAGCACGTTCAGCTTCTGCGCGGCCATGGCGTCGAGGAAGCGGCGGATGAAGGCGGGCGATTGGTAATGCCGCGCGGAATCGAGGAGGAGCCCGCGCCAGCGGAAACGCGGCGCGTCCTGGATGCGAAGCGCCGGGATTGCGACCGGCGTGGCCTTCCCGGCGCCGGCGAGCTGCCACAACGTGGTCGCCGCGTGGTCCAGCCCCGCGAGGCTCGCCGCGGAGAGAGTGACCCGCCGGGGCGTGACCTCGAGCCGGTACGCTTCGTCTCCCTCGGGCGCGCCCGCCGCCGTCTCGCGCGCGAGCACGATCGCGCCGTCGCGGGGCGCGCCTTCCACCGTCGCGAGCTTGAGCCCGCGGCTCCGCGCGAGGCGCTCCACGAGCACGGCCGCGGCCGTCTTCGCGGCGGCGTCGCCGGCCGGCACGATGACGGGCGTTGCGGCCGAAAGGCGGAAGGCACCCGCCTGCCGCGCGAGCGAGGCGGGGAGGGGGACGAGTCGCGGGCCGGCGCCGTCCGGCGCCCCGGCGAGGGCGGCTTGCGACAAGGCGATGACGGCGGCGATGGCGGCGCGGCGGCTCATGATGGAAAAGAAGGCGGACCGCTGAATCGATCCGCCTTCAAAGGGGGCCTCACCCCTGGGAGAATACTCGCGACCGGGCCCTACAGCGTCATGCGAAGCGTGAGGTAGTACTGGCGCCCGTTGTCGTAGAAGGCTCGCGGCTGGTCCTTGTTCGCGGCGTAGTACTTGAGGATCGGCCGATTGAGGTTGAGCGCATCGAAGTTGATGGAGAGGTTCTTCGTGAGCCGGTAGCTCAGGGATGCGGCGAGCGTGCCCGTGTCGTCCTGGAATTCCGGCGTGCTGCGGTCGAGGCCCACGAAGAAGGCGGAGCGGAACGTATATGCGAGCCGCGCGCCGAACCCGTGGTCCTCGTAGTAGCCCGTGACGTTATAGGTGTTCTTCGAGGCGCCCACCAGCCGGTCGGTCGCGGCGAGGCACCCCAGGTCCGTCGCGTCGCAATGCTTGTTCTCCTTCGCGTCCGCGTAGGTGTAGTTGGCCTGGAAGCCGAATCCCATGGGCAGCGGCTGCTCCCAGGAGAGCTCGAGCCCCTTCACCTTGCCGGAGCTGTTGATCGGCGAGGAGATGTTGTAGACGTCGAAGGTGCCGGTGCGGATGTTGAGGAGCGTCTGGTTGTGCGTGCCGAAGGCCACGTAGTTCCGCAGGTCCATGTAGAAGAGGCCCGCGGAGAGGAGCGCGCGCGGCGCGTAGTACCACTCCCAGGTCGCGTCCAGGTTTGTCGAGACGATGGGCTTCAGGTCCGGGTTGCCGCCGTTGCCCGTGTGCGTGGTGTCGTCCGCCGTGATCGAGCCGCCCAGCGCGCTGAAGTCCGGCCGGGCCATGGTGCGGGTGGCCGCGAGGCGTCCGATCATGTTGCGGCCGAGGTCGAAGCGCAGGTTCGCGCTCGGCAGCACGTCGGTGTAGTCGTGCGAGACGAGCGCCCTGCGGAACGTGCCGAACGCGGAGGTCGTGATGGCGCCCGGGACCGAGGGACACGCGGCCTGCACGCCGCACACGTCGCCCGGCACGGCCACGTTCACCGTGATGTCCTCCTTCGTCTTCACGAACCGCACGCCCGCGTTCCCGTTCCAGCCCGGGCCCTCGAAGGTCGTCATGACGTAGGCCGCGGAGACCTTCTCCTTCAGCGAGAACTCGCCGGGCCAGAACTCGCGGCCCAGGGGGTCGCGGTTGGAATGCGCGTCGCCCCAGGCCTGGAGGATGGAGGGGTCCAGCATCCACACGTTCCGCGGGAAGTTGCCGCCCAGCCCGCTCGCGAAGTTGCCGGGATAGGTCTGGCCCGTCCACGCCGGCAGGTTCGCGGGATCGAACGGGTTGGTCGAGGCGAGCGGCCCCTGCGCGGTCTGGAACGTGTCGCGCGTGTGCTCCGCGTAACGGGCGCCGAACTTCATCGCGTTGAAGAGGCCGCGGTCGAAGGCCCATTCGCCGTCGGCCTTGCCGTACTTCTCCTTGTCGTTCGTGCGCGCCGGGCTCGCCCCGAAGATGAAGTCGAGCGTCGTGCCGGTGAAGACCGCCGGGTTCCCGCTCGGGAAGGCGACGTCCACCGGGGAGCCCACGCCGTGCATCGAATAGACCGCGCCCGTGTTGAACACGTCGCCCTCGAACACGTCCTGGGTGGGCGTGACGCCCTTGCCCGTCGTGTTCCCGACCTGGCCGGTGAACGTGAGCCGCGAGCTCGCGTGCCACGTCGCGTCGAGGTTGTAGTACTCGCTCTCGGAGTAGGCGCCCGGGCGGAGGATCTGGTCGACGATGGCGTACTGCGCGGGGTTGGCCGCCGTGCCCACGTTCGGGAAGTTCGCGGCGACGAGGGTGCCGTTCTGCACCGTGAAGGACGAGGGATTGAAGTTCGCGCTGCCGATCACGTGGCTTCCCCAGAACATCCAGTTCCGGTTGTAGTTCGTGGCGTCGAGCCGCGAATGGAACGCGTTGAAGTCGAGCGAGAGGTCGTTGGTGGGCTTCACCTCGATGTCGATCAATCCGCCCTTGCGCTCGCGCTTCTGCTCGAAGAGCGCCGAGCCGATGAGCGTGGGGTAGGCGACGTTGGCGAGGTCGGGATGGGCCACGGCGAGCGGGCTCCCCGGGGCGATCGTGGCGTAGCCGAGGATCTCCTGCCCGTCGCGGCGCAGGTGCCGCGTCTCGGAGAAGCCCTGGACCATGACGCCCATCGTTCCCGCGTCGTTCTTCCAGTTGACGAGGGCGCTCACCTGG
>DATAMY010000160.1:0-31164 GCA_036266535.1 Usitatibacter sp.
AACCACGGATTGGTTTCGCTCACTTGCCTTCGCCTTTCTGCGTTCATCTGCGTTTCATCTGCGTTCATCTGCGTTCCCGCACTAATCTTTTAAAGCATAGATGGCGGGGAGGTTGCGCCAGAGGCCGTAGGCGTCCATCCCGAAGCCGAAGACGTACCGGTTCGGCACGGTGACGCCCACGAAATCCGCGCGCGCGGGCTTCGAGCGCCCGATGTCCTTGTCCGCGAGGACCGCGGCGAGGACGCGCTTCGCGCCCATGTCCGCGAGCTTCTGGCGGATGGCGGCCAGCGTGATGCCCTCGTCCAGGATGTCGTCCACCACCAGCACGGTGCGGTCGCGCACGTTGTCGCGGGGGGCCAGGCGCCAGCTGATCTCGCGGCCCTGCGTGTCGTTGTTGTACCGCGTGACCTCGATCGCGCCGAACTCCAGCGGGAACGCGAGGAGCGGCAGCAGCCGCCCGGTGAAGACCGCGGCGCCGCCCATCACCGAGAGCACCACCGGGAACTCGTCCTTGAGCTTGCCCGAGATGTCGGCGGCCATCCGCTCGACGGCGCGATCGACCTCGTCCGCGGCGCACAGCAGGTCCGCCTCGTCGAGGAGACGCTGCGCGTCGCGCCGGTTCACGGGCGCTTGGTCCCGGCCGCGGCGGCCACGGTCTCGTTGATGAACGCGCGGAATTCGGCCGCGAGCTCCGGGTGCTTCAGCGCGAAGTTCACGGTCGCCTCGAGGTAGCCCAGCTTCGAGCCGCAATCGTAGCGCCGCCCGTCGAACTCGTAGGCGAAGATCGCCTCCTCGCGCAGGAGCCGGCCGATCGCGTCCGTGAGCTGGATCTCGCGCCCGGCGCCCGGGCGCAGGTTCTCGAGGAAATGGAAGATGCGGGGGCTGAGGATGTAGCGGCCGACCACGCCCAGGGTGGAGGGCGCCTCCTCGGGCTTGGGCTTCTCGACGATCGCCGTCACGCGGGAGATCGAGGGCCCGATCCGGTCCGCCGAGACGATGCCGTAGGACCCCGTTTCCGCCCGGTCGACGTTCTGGACCGCGATCATGCTCCCCCCGTGCCGCGCGTGCGCCTGGGCCATCTGCTTCATGACCGGGAGCTGCGCGTCGATGAGGTCGTCCGCGAGGATCACCGCGAAGGGCTGGTCCCCCACGAGGTGGCGCGCGCGCAGGACCGCGTGGCCCAGGCCCAGCGCCTCGGACTGGCGGATGTAGGTGCAGCTCACGCCCTCCGGGAGGAGGCCGCGGACTTCCTTCAGCAGCTTGTTCTTGCCGTGCGCCTGGAGCTCCGCCTCGAGCTCGTAGGCCTTGTCGAAGTGGTCCTCGATCGCGCGCTTGCCGCGGCCGGTGATGAAGATGAGCTCGGTGATGCCCGCGGCGACCGCCTCCTCCACCGCGTACTGGATGAGGGGCTTGTCGACGATCGGCAGCATCTCCTTGGGAGAGGCTTTCGTCGCGGGCAGGAATCGGGTGCCGAGCCCCGCCACGGGGAACACGGCCTTCGTTATCTTCGTCATGGAGTGGGGCGGCTTTCTGGGCCGAGCAGTTTCAGGAACCCTTCTTCGTCCAGCACGGCGACACCGAGTTCCTGCGCCCGGTCGAGCTTCGATCCGGCCTCCGCGCCCGCGACCACGAAATCCGTCTTCTTCGACACCGATCCGGTCACCTTGCCGCCGCCCGCCTCGATGCGCTCCTTGGCCTCGTCGCGCGTCATGCCCGCGAGCGTGCCCGTGAGGACCACAATCTTACCCGCGAAGGGGCCGGCCGGCTCGGGCGCCGCGGGCGGACCCTCGGTCCAGCGCACACCCGCCGCGCGCAGCTGCTCGATCACCTCGCGATTGTGCGGCTCGCGCATGAACCCCGCGATGGACTCCGCGACCACCGGTCCCACGTCCGGCGCCTCCTGGAGCGCTTCCACGCTCGCGTCCATGATGGCGTCCAGGTTCCCGAAATGCCGGGCGAGGTCGCGGGCCGTGACCTCGCCCACGTTCCGGATGCCGAGCGCGTAGAGGAAGCGCGGGAGCGTCGTCGACTTGCTCCGCTCGATCGCGGCCGCGACGTTCCCGGCGGACTTGTCCGCCATGCGCTCGAGCGCCGCGAGCTTGGCGATCCCCAGCTTGTAGAGGTCCGCCGGCGTGTGGACGATGCCCGCGTCGACGAGCTGCTCCACGAGCTTCCCGCCCAGGCCCTCGATGTCCATCGCACGCCGCTGGGCGAAGTGGAGGAGGAGCTGCTTCCTCTGCGCGGGGCAGATGAGGCCGCCCGTGCAGCGCGCCACGGCCTCGCCTTCCAGCCGCGTGACCGCCGAGCCGCACTCCGGGCACGCGGACGGCATGTCGAACCAGTCCCGCTTCTCGCGCGGGCCCTTCTTCTCCACGCGCGCGACTTCCGGGATCACGTCGCCCGCGCGCCGGACGACCACCGTGTCCCGCCGCCAGACGTCTTTCCTCCGGATCTCGTCCTCGTTGTGGAGCGTCGCGTTCACGATCGTCGTCCCGCCCACGAACACGGGCTTGAGCCTCGCGACGGGCGTGAGCGCGCCGGTGCGGCCGACCTGGACCTCGATGTCCGCGAGCTCGGTCGTCGCTTCCTCGGCGGGAAACTTGTGCGCGATCGCCCAGCGCGGGGCGCGCGAGACGAACCCGAGCCGCTCCTGCTCCGCGATGCGGTTCACCTTGTAGACGACGCCGTCGATGTCGTACGGAAGCCGCGCGCGCTTCTCCGCCGTCTCGCGATAGAACCCGAGGAGGCCCGCCGAGCCCTGCACCACCCGGCGGCTCTCCGCGACGGGAAAGCCCATCTCCGCCAGCGCATCGAGGAGCCGCGAGTGGGTGGGCGGCGCCGCGAAGCCCTCGGTCGCGCCCACGCCGTAGGCGAAGAACGAGAGCTTCCGCTTCGCCGTGAGGCGCGGGTCGAGCTGCCGCAGCCCTCCCGCCGCGGCGTTGCGCGGATTCACGAAGGTGCGCTCGCCGCGTTCCATCGCGCGCCGGTTCACCTCCTCGAAGTCGCGGCGCAGCATGATGACCTCGCCGCGAACCTCGATCAGCTTCGGCGCGCGCCGGCCGGCGAGCCGCAGCGGAACGGAGCGCACGGTGCGCAGGTTCGCGGTCACGTCCTCGCCCGTGTTGCCGTCCCCGCGCGTGGCGCCGCGGACGAAGAGGCCGTCCTCGTAGGCGAGCGTCACCGCGAGCCCGTCGAATTTGAGCTCGCAGTTGTACTCCACGGCCGCCGCGGCGAGCGCCTCGCGGCAGCGGCGGTCGAAGGCCTCCACGTCGGCATCGTCGAACCCGTTCGCGAGCGAGAGCATCGGCACGCGATGGGTCACCTCCGCGAACGCTTCGCTCGGCGCCGCCCCCACGCGCTGGGTGGGCGAGTCCGGCGTCTGCAGGCTCGGGAATTCCGCCTCGATCTTCGCGAGCTCGTTGAAGAGGCGGTCGTACTCCGCGTCCGAGATCTCCGGCGCGGCATCAACGTAGTAGAGCCGGTTGTGGCGCTCGATCGCCCGGCGGAGCTTCTCGGCCTTGGCCTGGACTTCGCGCGGAACGGAGCGGGCCACCGCGAAACCCCCGCTCGCCGTCAGGAGAAGAGGCGCCGCGCGAGGGCGCTGCCGGCCGGGATGCCGTGCGCTTCCATGTCGCGGACGACGCCCTCGAGCGAGCGTCGGATCGAGGCGACGCCGGCCTCGGTGAGCGGGCGGCGCTTGTCGTCGACCAGCTGGCCGCCGAGCGTCCCGGCGATGCGCGAGGCGAGCTCGACCATCTCGTCGAAGGCGTCCGTCGCGTCGGCCACGTGGGGGACGTCGAGCGCGAACGTGAGGCCGCTCGCGTAGACGTGCGAGGGCTTCGCCGCCGGATCGTCGAAGCGGCGGATCGCGTAGCCCACGGTGCCGTCGTCGGCGAAGCGGACGAGCTCGCCCGAACCCGTCTCGGACAAGCCGTTCTCGAGCGCGAGCTGCTTCACCCGCGCGAGCGAGAACGTGGCGCCGAACTGCCCGACCACGTTGACCGCCACCTCGATGTCCGCCTCGGCGCAGAAGCCGTCCAGCTCGCGCGCGCGCGCCGCGGCGGCCGAGGGCGCCTCGCGCTGCGACACGGCGTTCACGCTCGCCGCGAAATCGGCGATGGCGCGGTTGAACGCCTCGATCTCGGCCTCGCCCAGCGCGCCCTTGCGGCTCGCGAGCTGGAGACCCGCCCGGAGCTCGCGCCAGCTGCGCCGCGGCGAAGCTTCGACCGGATGCCATTGCTCGTCGACGATGCCCTCGATCCGCACGGGCGCGGCCTGGGCCGCGAGCGCGGCCTCCAGGGGCTCCAGCTGCTCGCGCGTGACCGGGTCGTCCGCGAGGATCACGGCGACCGTGTCGATGCGGGCGGAGACCTCCGCTTCCGGCCCGCCGGCCGCGGCGAGCTCGTCCGCCGCCGGGAGCGCGCGCGACTCGGCGCGCGCGAGCACCGGCTCGCCTTCGTCGGCGCTCGGCATCGCGCCCAGCGTGGGCTCGCGGCGCTCGGCCGGCGAGACGTCGAAGAGCGCATCGCCCGGGCCGGGCCCGAAGGCCTGCTCCGCGCGCCTTCGCGCGCGCCGCTCCTGCCACATGTTGTAGAGGATCACCGCGGCGATGACGACCGCGCCGGCGGCGATGAGGGCTAGCTGGAGCTGGCTCATGGGCCCAGGTCGGAGTTTCGCTCAAGAAAGGCGAGGGAACCACGGATGAACACAGGTGAACACAGATAGCCGGTGGATCGGTTCTGCGTTCTGCCCATGGCCACGATGCAATCCGTCTCGAGACTCATCTGTGTTCATCCGTGTTCATCAGTGGTTCATCCCGGCCCTATGCCGCTTGCTTGCGGGCGAGCTCCATCGCCGAGTCGATGTCGACCTCGACGACGCGGGAGACGCCCGGCTCGGGCATGGTGACCCCGACCAGCTGGTTCGCGAGCTCCATCGTGATCTTGTTGTGCGTGATGAAGAGGAACTGCGTCTGCGCGGACATCTGCCGCACGAGCTCGCAGAAGCGCTCCGTGTTCGGGTCGTCGAGCGGCGCGTCCACCTCGTCCAGCAGGCAGAAGGGCGCCGGGTTCAGCTTGAAGAGCGAGAAGACGAGCGAGATGGCGGTCAACGCCTTCTCCCCGCCGGAGAGGAGCTGGATCGACTGGTTCTTCTTCCCGGGCGGCTGGGCGAAGACCTGCAGGCCCGCGTCGAGGATCTCCTCGCCGGTCAGCTTGAGGCTCGCCTGGCCTCCGCCGAAGAGCGCCGGGAACATCTCCTGGAAGTTCCGGTTCACCGTCTCGAACGTGTCCTGCAGGAGCTCGCGCGTCTCGCGGTCGATCCGCTTGATCGCCGCCTCGAGCGTCTCGACGGCCTGCGTGAGGTCCGCCGCCTGCGAATCGAGGAAGGTCTTCCGCTCGCGCGCGGTGTTGAGCTCCGAGAGCGCGGCGAGGTTCACCGCGCCCAGCGCCGCGATCTCGTCCTGGAGCCGGTTGATCTCCGCCTGCATGCCCGAGGAGCGCACGCGCTTCTCGAGTCTCTCGGCCATCTCGTCGCGCGTGACGCCCGCCTCCTCGAGCTGCCGGGCGTACTGCTCCGCGTAGGTCGCCGCCTCCTGCTCCTTGATGCGCAGCTCCGTGATCTTCTCGCGCAGGGGATTGAGGCCCTGCTCGACCGAAAGCCGCGCCTCCTCGATGCCCCGCAGCTTTTCCGTGAGCTGCTCGAGGCCCGCCCGCGCGTCGGCGAGCGCGCGCTCGCGCTCCGACTTCACCTCGAGCGCCCGCTGGAGCCGCTCGCGCACGCTCGCCTCCTCGAGCTTCGCGAGCTCCGCCGAGACGTTCTCGCGGTTGGCCGCGAGGGCAGCCAGGCGCTCCGCGAGCGAGACCGCGAGCGTGCCCTGCGCCTCGGCTTTGTCCCGGGCGCTGCGTTCCGCGAAGCGCGCTTCCGAAAGCGAGCGCTCGGCGCCGGCGATCGCCCCGCGCGCGGCTTCCAGCGCGGACTGCGCCGCCTTCGCGGCCTCCTCCAGCGCCTGCAGCCGCTGGACGATCTCCTCGATCTTCTGCGAGCCCGCCTGGAGTGCGTGCTGCGCTTCCTCCATCTCGAGGCGCTCGCGGCCTTCCTCCTCGTCGATCTGGGCGAGCTCCGCGCGGATCGCCTCCCGCCGGCGCTCCGATTGCTCCGAGCTTTGCGCGAGCTTCAGGTACTCCACCTCGAGCGCATGGTCCTCGTCGCGCGCGCGGTTCGATTCCTCGCGCAGCCTCCTTGCGTCCTCCTGCGCCGAGCGCAGGTCCTGCTCCAACGCATGGAGCTCCGCCTCGACGTCCGAGCGCTCCCGCGAGCGGGCGGGGATGCGCCCCTCGAGCTCCTCGATCTCGCGCTGGCGCTGCAGCACGCCGTGGAGCTCCGACTGCGGGCCGTGGAAGATCACGCCCTGCCGGCCGAAGAGATGGCCATGGCGGTCGACGAGGAGGCCGCCCGCGGGCAGCACGCGCGCGAGCGCCATGCCGTCCTCGCCTTCCGGAAGGATGAAGACGTGGGCGAGCGCATCGCGCAGGTACGCCGCCACCCCCGCGCGCGCGCTTCCCACGACGGAGGAAAGGGGCTTGAGATGCGCGGGCGCCGCCGGCGACTCCGCCACGCCGCGCTCGATGAAGACCGCGAAATTGCCCGGGGGCGCATCGCGCAGCAGCGCCGCGGCGTCCGATTCGTCCGCGAGCCGCGCGGCGTTCAGCCGCACTCCGAGCGCGGCCTCCACGGCGTCGTCCCAGCCCGACTCGACGCGGATCGCCTGCCACAGGCGCTCCGCGCGATCGAGATGATGGGCCGCGATCCATTCCTTCAGCTTCTCGTTCGTGTCGAGCTTCGCCTGCTGCGCCTGCAAGGCCGCGAGGGCCGCTTCCAGCCCGGCCAACTCCCGCGTCGCCTCGTGAAGGCGCGTGGTGGCGGCCGAACGCCGCTCCTCCAACGCCGGGATCCGCGCCTCGGCCTCGTTACGCTCGCCCTCGAGCCGGGCGATGCGCTCGCCCGTCTCCGAGCGGCGCCCCGCGATCGCCTGGAGCTTTTCCGGCTCCGGGAAGACGAGCGCCATGTTCTCCTGCTTGAGCCGGTTCTTCCGGGCCTCGATCTGCGAGAGGAGGCGCAGGGCGTGGGATTCGCGCGTCTCCTCGACGCCCTGGGCCTGCTCCGCCGCGTTCATCTCCGACTCCGCGGCGCGCACGTCCGCGCCGGCACGGGTCGCCGCGCCCTCGGCTGCGGGCAGCGCCTCGCGCGCGCGGGCGAGGTCCGCTTCCCGCTCTCCGATGGCCGAATGCGCGGACGCGATCTCCGCCTCGCGCCGCTCGCGCTCCGTGCCCGCCTCCGCGATCCGGCGCTCGACCTCCGAGGCTTCCGTCGCGAGCGCCTCGAGCTGCGCGCCCATCCGGCGCCGGTTCTCGCCCAGGAAGTTGAGCTCCTGCTCGAGCGACTGCACCTCCGCGTTCGCGCCGTAGAGCGCGCCCTGCAGCTCCTGGAGGCGATCCGTCTCCTCGTAGTGGCTTCCGCGCAGCTCTTCCAGCGCCCGCTCGCTCTCGCGCAGCTTCGCCATCTCCGCCTCGAGCGCGACCTGCGCCTTCTGCACATCGTTGGAGTAGCGGTTGCGCGCCTGCTCCGCCTCCCGCAGGCGCGTGAACGCGAGGAGGTTGTGGTTCAACGCGAGCTGCGCCTGCAGCTCCTGGTATTTCGAGGCGACCTCCGCCTGCTGCGCGAGGTGCTCGAGCTGCGTGGCGAGCTCCGCGCGGATGTCGCCCACGCGGGCCAGGTTCTCGCGCGTGTCCTCCAGCCGAAGCTCGGTCTCCCGGCGCCGCTCGCGATACTTCGAGACGCCGGCCGCCTCCTCGAGGAAGACCCTGAGCTCCTCCGGCTTCGACGTGATGACCCGCGAGATCATGCCCTGCTCGATGATCGAGTACGCGCGGGGCCCCAGGCCGGTGCCGAGGAAGATGTCCTGCACGTCCCTGCGGCGCACGTGCTGGCCGTTCACGTAGTAGTTGGACTCCCCCTCGCGCGAGAGGACGCGCTTCACGCTGATCTCGGCGTAGCCGGCCCACGGGCCGCCGATCCGCCCGAGGGAATTGTCGAAGACGAGCTCGACCGACGCCCGGCCCACGGGCTTCCGCTCCGTCGAGCCGTTGAAGATCACGTCCTGCATGTGCTCGCCGCGCAGCTGCTTCGCCGAGGACTCGCCGAGCACCCAGCGCACGGCGTCGATCACGTTGGATTTGCCGCAGCCGTTGGGGCCCACCACGCCCACGAGCTGCCCGGGCACCGCGATGGAGGTCGGATCGACGAAGGACTTGAAGCCGGAAAGCTTGAGGGATGTGAGTCGCAAGGGGGGAGACGCTCGGGTAAGTGCTTGTTTTCGAGGCGCCCTTTGCGGCTGCGCCTTCAGTAGAATGCCGATTTTACCGGAACGAAGCAGCCCGCCAATGCCCCGCGCGACGAAGGCCCTCGAGACCTTTCCCAATCCCGCCCCCGAGCGCGACTACGCGATCCACATGCAGATCCCGGAGTTCACGTGCCTCTGCCCGAAGACGGGCCAGCCGGACTTCGCGACGCTCTTCCTCGACTACGTCCCGGACCGCGCGTGCGTGGAGCTGAAGAGCCTGAAGCTCTACGTCTGGTCGTTCCGGGACGAGGGCCGGTTCCACGAGGCGGTGACGAACGAGATCCTGGGCGACCTCGCCCGCGCGACCCGTCCCCGTTTCATGCGGCTCACGGCCCGCTTCTACGTGCGGGGCGGCATCTTCACGACGGTGGTGGCCGAGCACCGCAAGAAGGGCTGGAAGCCCGCGCCGGCGGTCGAGCTCGCGGCCTTCCCCCCGGAACCCAGTACCCGCTGACCGTCTTATCCCCGAAGAGAGCCATGAAACGATTCCTCGCCTTCCTCGCCTTCGCCTGCAATCTCCTCGCGCTCGACGCCCTCGCGGCCGATGCGCCCACGCCGGTGGAAGACTTCTTCCGCCTTCCGCGATATGCCGCGATGGAGTTCGCGCCGGATGGGCAGCACATCGCCGCGCTCTCACCCGTGAGCGGCCGCCAGAACCTCGTGGTCCTGGACGGCGTGCTCAAGGACGCCCATGCGGTGACGGCGTTCGACGGCAAGGACGTGGTGTGGTTTCAGTGGCTCAACAGCAAGCGGCTCATGTTCGCCACGGGAAGCCTCGCGACGCGGGACTCGGATGCGCGCGGCGGCGCGCTCTGGGCGGTGGACCTCGACGGCGCGCTGCCGCTCAAGCTCTCGGACGGCTCGGCGGACGAGGAGATGGGCTCGGCGCTCCGATTCGTGGGACACGGGCTGGAGGTCGTCCGCTTCCTTCCGGGCGAGGGCGACGACTTCATCGCGCAGGAAATCACCTACGACAGCCGCGGGCGCGACACGGGCGCGCTCGTGCGCATCGATTCGCGTTCCGGCCGCCGCACGAACATCGGCCTCGGCAAGCCGGACAAGGCGGAGGAGGAGTCCTGGGTGGTCGACGATCGCGGCGTCGCGCGGGCCATGCGCGCGACCGGAAAGGGCCGCACCCGCATCTACTATCGGGCCGGACCGGACGCGCCCTGGCAGAAGCTCGACGACTTCGCGACGACGCAGCCGGGCTGGCTGCCGCTCGCGATGGGCGAGGACGACCGCACGCTCTACGTGAGCGCCTATCGCGGCGAGGACAAGGCGGCGATCTACCGGTACGACCCGGCGAAGCGCGACTTCGGCGAGGCGATCGCGCGCCATCCGCAGGTCGACCTCACGCGCCTCGTCAGGAACGAGGGAAAGGTGGTCGGCGTGAGCTTCGACGCGGACCGTCACGGCACCGCGATGTTCGACCCGCAGCTCGCGCGCATCCAGAAGGCGGTGGACAGCGCCTTCCCGGACACCGTGAACCTCCTCTCGTGGACGCGCGACCGCTCGCGGGTGCTGGTGACCTCGTACTCGGACGTGTCCCCCGGCTCGTTCTACCTCTTCGACGTGGCCCGCGGGCGCATGGCGTTCCTCGGGGACCGCGCGCCCTGGATCCACCCGGCGTCGATGTCGCCCATGAAGCCCGTGCGCTATACCGCAAGGGACGGGCTCGAGATCCCCGCCTACCTCACCCTCCCGCGGGGAGGCGAGACGAAGAACCTCCCGCTCGTCATGGTCGTGCACGGCGGACCGTGGGTGGAAGGCGACCAATGGGGGTTCGATCCGGAGGCGCAATTCCTCGCCTCGCGCGGGTACGCAGTGCTGCAGCCGAACTTTCGCGGCACCCTGCGCTACGGGTGGAAGCACATGCACTCGAGCTTCGGCCAATGGGGCCTCGCGATGGAAGACGACGTCGCGGACGGCGTGAAATGGGCGGTCGCGCAGGGGATCGCGGACCCCAGGCGCGTCTGCATCTACGGTGCCAGCTACGGCGGATACGCGACGATGATGGGTCTCGCGAAGACGCCGGAGCTCTATCGCTGCGGCATCAACTACGTGGGCGTGACGGACATCCCGCTCTTCCTCACGATGACGTGGGCCGACTATGCGCATTCGGATTTCATCGATTACGACGCGAAGGTGATGGTGGGCGACCCGGACCGCGACGCGAAGCGGCTCGCCGAGACCTCGCCCGTGAACCTGGCCGCGAGGATCAAGGCGCCGGTGCTCATGGCCTACGGTGCCGCGGACGTCCGGGTGCCGATCGAGCACGGCACGCGGATGAAGGATGCCCTCGACAAGGCCGGCGCGAAGTACGACTGGATCGTGATGGACGGCGAGGGCCACGGCTTCCGCGACCCGCAGAACCAGAAAGCCTTCTATACGGCGATGGAGAAGTTCCTCGCCCGGAACCTGCGTCCGGAATAGCGCGGGGCTAGGCGCCTTCGGCCGGGCGGCGCGCCGCGAGCCAACCGCTCGCGACGCTCGCCGCCATGATGAGCGAGCCGCCGATCCAGTCCTGCGGCCGGAGGACCTCGCCCGCGAGGAGCCACGCCGCGACGGCGGCCACCACCAGCTCCGAGAGCAGGATCACGATCGCGCGCGTGGCGGGGATCCGCGCGAGTCCGTACTGGAGCGCGAGGCTCATCGCGACCAGGCAGAGCCCCACGGCGACGAGGAGTCCCGGCCGCGTCATGGCGGCCGCCGCCGCGGTCCGCGCATCGAGCGCGCTCGCCGGGAGGTCCGCCGCCGCGGCGAGCGTCACGCCGGCCCAGATCACGATCGACTTCCCCGCGTCGCTCATCGTCGTGAGCCGCCGGATGAGGACGTTCCCCAGCGCGAAGAGCAATCCCGCGGCGAGCCCCAGCCACTCGCCGCGCGCGACGGGCCAGGGAATGCCGAGCTCGGGCTTCCAGAGCATCGCCATCGCGCCGCAGAACGCGAGCACGATCACGACGAAGCCCGCCATGTCGAGCTTCTCGCCCAGGAGCAGCCACGCGAGCGGCACGGTCCAGAGCGGCGCGAGGTAGAAGAGGAGCAGCACGCGCATCACCTCGCCGTCGAGCACGCCCAGGATGTAGGCGAGGTTGCTCCATCCGATCGCGAGGCCCATCACGATCGCGGTCGCCGGCGCGTGGCGAAGGCGCGCCGCCTCGCGCGGGAACACCGCGATGCCCGCCGCGAGCGCGACGCCGTACGTGAGGCAAGTCGACCAGATGCCGTCCAGGCCCGTCGCGGCGAGAAGGCGGTACGGGTACCACACCACGCCCCAGAACGCGGCGCCGAGGAGGAGCGCCCATACCGGGGCGGATGCGGGAGGCTTCACGGTAAGATCGGACGATGGAATCGTGCGCAGTGTTGCACATCGCATCGCTGCACGGGGGCGGCGTCGATCGCCACGTGCGCGACATCGTGCGCGGGCTGCCGCGGGGGCATCTCGTCTGGCACGTGTCCGATCGCGCCGAGGTCCTCGAGCTTCCACGCGAAGGGCGCTCGCTCCCGCTCGATCCCGCCGCCGTCGATCGCGAGCCGGAGATCGCCGCGCGGTTCCTGCGCGGGCACGGCGTCGGCATCCTGCACGTCCATTCGCTCGGCGCCGCCGCCCGCGCGCGCGCCGCCGCGCTCGCGCGGCGCGTGGGGCTTCCCTTCATCGTCACGCTGCACGACGTGCTCTTCCTGCGGCCGGATGCGCTCGAACGCGATGGGGATCTCGCGCCGGATCGCGAGTGGCTCGCCGCGACGAGCGCCTTCCTCCGCTCCGCCGCGGCCGTCGTGGCGCCGTCTGAATACATCGCGGAGCTCGCGCGCCGCCACGTGCCGGGGTTGGACGTGGCGATCGTCCCGAACGGCTCCCCCCCGCGCCGCGCGGTCGCGGCCATTCCGGACCCGCGTCCAGAGTTCGCGGCACGGCGACCCCGGGCGGTCGCCATGGTCCTGGGCGCGATCGGGCCGCACAAGGGAAGCGCCATGCTGGAGGCGCTCGGGGCACCCCTCGCGGGCAGCGGCATCGCGATCGTCGTCATCGGCTACCTCGATGCGCAGGTCACGCCGGGCTGGCGCGGCGCGCACCTCTTCGTCCACGGCGCGTACGGCGACGACGAGGTGCCCGGCCTCGTGCGTGCGTACGGAGCGCGCGTGGCGCTCTTCCCGAACCGCGCGCCGGAGAGCTTCAGCTACGCCCTGTCGGACCTCTGGGACGCAGGCGTTCCCGCGCTCGTGCCCGCCGCGGGAGCGCTGGGCGAGCGCGTGCGCCGCCACGGCGGCGGATGGATCCTCCCGGACGACGCGGGGCCCGCCGCGATCGCCGCGGCGCTCGGCGAGCATCTCGGCCCCGCGGGTGCGGCGGGGCTCGCGCGCGTAGAATCCGACCTCTCGCGCACCGACGATGCGCGCGTTCCCCGCCTCGACACCATGACGCGCTCCCTGGACGCCCTCTACGCCCGGTTCGGCATCGACGCGCAGCAGCCGCTCGACGTCGACGCCGCGGAGGTCCAGGCGCTCCTCGCGAAGAACCTGGACGGAGCGCTCTTCCGCGAGGAGCTCGCCCGCGTGGCGGACGAGCTCGCGCAATTGCGCTCCGGCATCGCCGAAGAACGCGGGCAGGCCGCGCAGTTCGCGACCGAGGCACGCGCGTGGATCGCCAAGCTCGAGGCCGACGTCGCGAAGGTGCAGGCGGACCTCCTGCGCGAGCACGAGGCGCTGGGCGCGCTCGCCGAAGAGAACGAGAAGATGCGCCCGGGCCACGAGGCGTTCTGGCTGCTCCCCCGATTCGTGCGCAACCACCTGCTCAAGAAGATCCGCGATGCGCGAGGTTGACGTCGGGATCGTCACGTACCGCCCGGACCTCCCGCAGTTGCGCCGCCTCCTCGCGAGCCTCGTGGATCCGCGGGTCGCGGTCGACCTCCACATCCAGGACAACAGCGCGGACCCCGGGATCGCGGAGGCGATCGCCGCGGTAACGGAATCGACTCCCGGAACCGCATTCCGCAGCGTCGACGTCCGCCGCTCGGGAGCGAACCTCGGATTCGGCCGAGGGCAGAACGCCGCGCTCGCGCGCGGCCGCGCGCCCTTCGCGCTGCTGCTGAACCAGGACTGCGTGCTCGAGCCCGGGACGCTGGGACCGCTCCTCGACGCGGCGACGGCGAGCCCTTCCGACGTGGCGGCGTGGGAGCTTCGGCAGCTTCCCTACGAGCATCCGAAGGCGTACGACCCCGTGACGCTCGAGACGCCGTGGGCGAGCGGCGCGGCGCTCCTCGTGCGGCGCGCGGCCTTCGATTCCGTGGGCGGCTTCGATCCGCGCATCTTCATGTACGGCGAGGACGTGGACCTCTCGTGGCGCCTCCGCGCGAAGGGGTGGCGCCTCCTCTACCTCCCGAGGCTCGCGGTCGTGCACGACACGTATCGCACCCCCGGCGAGGTGAAGCCGCTGCAGGCCTTCGGCGGCGTCCTCACGAACCTGTGCCTCCGCGCGCGTTACGGGGGACTTCTCCGCACGTTGCAGGGTCTCGCGATGCTCGCCGCGGAGATCTCGGCGCCCAGCTCCTTTCCCGGGCGGCGCCGCGGCCTCGTCCGCGCGGGGGGCGCATTCCTCCTCCGTTGGCCGGCCTTCGTGCGCACGCGCGTGCACCCGGCCGGCGGCTTCCGGCCCCACTTCGCCGGATGGGGCTACGAGACCCGCCGGGATGGCGCCTTCCACGCCTTCCCGTCGCGCCGCGACTCGGGCGCGCGTCCCCCGCCGCGCGTCTCCATCCTCATCCGCACGGTCGACCGCCCGGCGCTCCTGCGCGAAGCGCTCTCGTCGTGCGCGAACCAGACCTACCCCGCGATCGAGGTCGTCGTGATCGAGGACGGGCCCGAGCGCTCGCGCGCGGTGGTCGAGGAGTTCCGCGGCCGCCTGGACATCCGCTACCGCGCGACCGGCGAGCGGGTCGGGCGCGCGCGCGCGGGGAACGTCGCGCTCGCGGAGGCGACCGGCGAGTGGCTGAACTTCCTGGACGACGACGACGTGCTCTTCGCGGACCACGTCGAGGTGCTCGTGGACACGGTGCTCCGCGAAAAGGTCTCCGGCGCCTATGCGCTAGCGTGGGAGACCCAGACCGCCGCCCCGCACGCGCCGGACGGCCGCGCGGAGGAGGTGCTGCACGTGACCCGCCTTCGCCAGCGCTTCGATCGCCTCACGCTCTGGCACCACAACTACCTGCCGATCCAGGCGGTGCTCTTCCACCGCAGGCTCTACGAGCGGCACGGCGGCTTCGCCGAGGACCTGGACCAGCTCGAGGACTGGAACCTGTGGACCCGCTACACCCTGGAGGACGACTTCGTCATGGTCGAGAAGACGACTTCCAAGTACCGCGTCCCCGCCGATGCGTTCGTCGCGGCCGGCCGCCAGGCGCGCCTCGACCGCGCCTACGCCGACGCGGTGGAGCGGCAGCGGGCGATGCGGATCACGCTCTCGCCGCGCGAGATTTCCGAGATGGCGGACGCGTACGCGCGCAGCGAGACGGTGGTGATGCTCACGCGCGGCGACCTGCGGCGCATGGTCCTCGCGCGTCCCTTCGTGGCGCTCGTCGCCGCCTGGCGCCGCCCGGCGAAGGAATGGATGCGGCGGCGCGGCATCCTGCGGTAGGGCGGCACCTATAATGCCGCCGATGGAAGCCCCTCCCCCCGCCCCCGCGCCGACGAACGACGCCCTGCCCTTCACCGGCGAGCGCTTCGTGCCCGGCACCCCGGGCGAGATCTGGGTCGAGCACTGGCATCGCTACCATTTCGCGGCGCGCTGGACCGCCGGCAAGCGCGTCGTCGACGTCGCGTGCGGCGAAGGCTACGGCTCCGCCCTCCTCGCGCGCGGCGCGGCGAGCGTGACGGGCATCGACGTGTCCGAGGCCGCGATCGCGCATGCGCGGCGGACGTACGCGGACGTCCCGAACCTCCAGCTCGTGCGCGCGTCGTGCGACGCGCTTCCGCTGGCCGACGCGAGCGTCGACGTGGCGGTCTCGTTCGAGACGCTCGAGCACATCGCGGAGCAGGCCGCGTTCCTGGACGAGCTCGCGCGGGTGCTCGCCCCGGGCGGCGTGCTGGTCCTTTCCTGCCCCAACAAGCGCGAGTACAGCGACGAGCGCTCGCACGTGAACGAGTTCCACGTGAAGGAGCTCTATCGCGAGGAGCTCGCGGCGCTGGTCTCCGCGCGCTTCCCGGAGAGCGACTGGTACGGCCAGCGCCCGACGTTCTACTCGATGATCGCGCCGGAGGCGCCGGCCGCCGCCGTGGGGCAGGTCGTGGAGGTCGAGGAGGCGGATCCCGTGAACGCGCGCCCGGCGCTCTCCCGGCCGCTCTATTTCCTCGTCGCCGCGAGCCGCGAGCGTTCCGCGCTCGACGCGGTCCCGCGGGCGCTCTCCGTCCTCGCCGACCGCGGCGACTGGGTCTATCGGGACTACGAGAACACGTACCGGAAGCTGCGCCAGGCGGAGATCGGCATCGAGGGCCTGCAGGCGCAGCTCCAGGAGGGCCATCGCGTCCTCCAGCAGCGGGAAGCGGAGATCGTGGCGCGCGGCCTGCAGCTGAGCGAAAGGAACCGCGAGATCGTCCGGCGCCGCGGCTGGCGGGCCTGGCTGCGGCTGCCCCTCGAGCGGCTCGGGCTATTGAAGTGATGCAACCCTCTCCCGAGCCCTCTGCTTTTTGACTCTTGCCCCAAAGGGGACCCCGGGGAGAGGGCGCCCTTTTCTCCTTATAATTCTGAAATGAATCCCCGCCTCGAGCTCCTCAACCCCTACCCCTTCGAGCGCCTGCGCCAGCTCCTCGCGGGCGTGACGCCGCCCGCGGGCCTCGCACCCATCGCGCTGAGCCTGGGTGAGCCGCAGCATCCGACGCCCGCGATCCTGAAGGACGCGCTCGCCGCGAACCTGGGAGGGCTCGCGCGCTATCCGCTCACCCTGGGCCTTCCGGAGCTGAGGAAGGCCATCGCCGAATGGCTCGGCCGGCGGCACGGCGTGCGCGTCGATGCCGAGAAGGAGCTGATCCCGGTCCTGGGCTCGAAGGAGGCGCTCTTCTCCCTCGCGCAGGCGGTGCTCGATCCCGCCGAGGCGGACGCGCTCGTGATGTGCCCCAACCCGTTCTACCAGATCTACGAGGGTGCGGCGCTCCTGGGGGGAGCCAAGCCGTATTTCGTGAACGCGGAGCCCGCGCGCGGCTTCCGGCCGGACTGGGACGCGGTGCCGGAGGGCGCCTGGCGCCGCACGCGGCTCCTCTACGCCTGCTCGCCGAACAATCCCACCGGGCGCGTGATGCCGCTCGAGGAATGGAAGCGGCTCTTCGAGCTTTCGGACCGTCACGGCTTCGTCGTGGTGTCGGACGAGTGCTACGGCGAGCTCTACTTCGACGAGGCGAAGCCCCCGCTGGGCGCGCTCGCCGCGGCCCGCATGCTGGGGCGCGAAGGCTTCCCTCGGCTCATCGTCATGGGATCGCTCTCGAAGCGCTCGAACGCGCCGGGCCTGCGCTCCGGCTTCGCGGCGGGCGATCGCGCGATCCTCGAGCGCTTCATCCTCTACCGCACGTACCACGGCTCGGCGATGAGCAACGCGGTCCAGCTCGCGTCGATCGCGGCGTGGAACGACGAGGCGCACGTGGTCGAGAACCGGCGCCTGTACCGCGAGAAGTTCGCGTCGTTCTACGAGCGCGTGAATCCCGTGCTGCCGCTCGCGATGCCGGACGCGGGCTTCTATTTCTGGGCGGATGTGCGAGGGGCCTGCCGCGGCAATTCCCAGGCCGGGGACGACCTCGAGTTCACGCGCGAACTGCTCCGGCAGGCGAACGTGACCGTCCTTCCGGGGAGCTACATCTCGCGCGACGCGAACGGCGGCAATCCCGGCCGCGGCTACGTCCGCATGGCGCTCGTGTCCACGCTCGGGGAGACCCTCGAGGCGGCCACCCGCATCCGCAACTTCGTCCAGAGCCGCGCGACGGCTCCCGCCCGCGCGACCCGCCCATGACCATCGCCGCCGCATCCCTGCAATCCGTCATCGACGCCGCGTTCGAACGCCGCGCCGAGCTCTCCCCCACGTCGGCCCCCGCGGACGTGAAGGATGCCGTCGCCGCCGTCCTCGCGGACCTCGATCGCGGAAAGCTCCGCGTCGCGGAAAAGCGAAACGCGGGGGTAGCCCCTTCGGGGACAGGATCATCAACGTGGATCACGCACCAGTGGATCAAGAAGGCGGTGCTGCTCTCCTTTCGCCTGCGCGACAACGAGATCATGCAGGGCGGCTACACCCACTATTTCGACAAGGTCGACTCGAAGTTCGCGCGCTTCACCCAGGCCGATTTCCAGGCGGGCGGCTACCGCGTGGTGCCCCCGGCCGCCGCGCGCCACGGCGCGTTCGTCGCGAAGAACGTGGTCCTCATGCCGTCGTACGTGAACGTGGGCGCCTACGTGGACGAGGGGGCCATGGTCGATACCTGGGCCACGGTCGGCTCGTGCGCGCAGATCGGGAAGAACGTGCATCTTTCCGGCGGGGTGGGCATCGGCGGCGTGCTGGAGCCCCTGCAGGCGAATCCCACGATCATCGAGGACAACTGCTTCATCGGCGCGCGGAGCGAGATCGTCGAGGGCGTGATCGTGGGCGAGGGCTCCGTGGTCTCGATGGGCGTCTACATCGGCCAGAGCACCAAGATCTACAACCGGGCCACCGGCGAGGTGTCCTACGGGGCCATCCCGCCCGGCAGCGTGGTCGTTTCGGGCGGCTTGCCCGGGGGGGATGGCCGGTATAGTCTCTATTGCGCGGTCATCATCAAGCAGGTGGACGCGAAGACCCGCGCCAAGACGGGAATAAACGAGTTGCTGAGGGGCGACTAGCCGGCGGACAGGGAGCGCACGGATGTTCATCGAAAAGCTGCTGCAGCTGATGGCCGAGAAGAAGGCCTCCGACATCTTCATCTCGGCGGGCTCGCCCATCAGCATCAAGATCCAGGGCAACTTCATGCCGGTCAATCCCCAGGTGATGGACGGGGAGACCACGAAGAAGATCGCCTACGAGATGATCACGCCCGCGCAGATCGAGACCTTCGAGCGCGACCTCGAGTTGAACTTCTCGAAGCCGATGGCGGGCCTCGGGAACTTCCGCGTGAACATGTTCTGGCAGAAGGGCGCGGTCTCGACCGTGATCCGCTTCGTGACCTCGGACATCCCGAAGATCGCGGACCTGAGCCTTCCGCCCGTGCTCTCCACGCTCGTGATGGAGAAGCGGGGCCTGATCCTCGTCGTGGGCGCCACGGGCTCGGGGAAATCGACGACGCTCGCCTCGATGCTGGACTTCCGCAACTCCACCTCCACCGGCCACATCCTCACGATCGAGGACCCGGTCGAGTACGTCTTCCAGCCCAAGAAATCCATCTTCAACCAGCGCGAGGTCGGGAACGACACGCGCTCGTTCCACGACGCGCTCCGGAACGCGATGCGCCAGGCGCCGGACTGCATCCTGATCGGCGAGATCCGCGACCTGGAGACCATGCGGATGGCCCTCACGTACGCGCTCTCCGGGCACCTCTGCCTCGCCACGCTCCACGCGAACAACGCCTACCAGGCGATGAACCGCGTGATCAGCTTCTTCCCGCTCGAGGTGCGCCCGATGCTGCTGCAGGACCTCTCGGTGTCGCTGAAGGCCGTGATCTCCCAGCGCCTCGTGAAGACGGTGGACGGGAAACGCGTGCCGGCGGTCGAGGTGCTCCTCAACACGAGGAACATCCAGGAGCTGATCGAGAAGGGCGAGATCACGGAGATCAAGGAGGCGATGGAGAAGAGCATGTCGCCCGGATCCCAGACCTTCGAGCAGGACCTTTTCCGGCTCGTGCGCCAGGGCAAGATCTCCACCGACGAGGCCCTCACCAACGCCGACTCGGCCACGAACCTGGGCCTCCTCCTCGGCAACTCCGGGATCATGCCGGCCATGTCGGAGAAGGCGAAGCAGCCCGGCCCGCTTCGCCCCGGCTCCGGCGGGTCGTCCTTCGGCGACTTCAAGATCGAGGAACCGGAAGAGCGGATCGGCTAGCCCCGCGGGTGATGAGGAGCCTCGAGGAAAACCTCGCGCAGTACGCCGCGTACCACCGCGACCGGCGCAACATCGCGACGCACTTCGCGGGCATCCCGATGATCGTGCTCGCCGCCGTCGTCGCGGGAGCGAGCGTCGCGATCCCCGTGGGCTCCATGGAAGTGACCCTCGCGGCGGTGGCTTCGATCGCGGCATGCGCGTACTACTTCCGCCTCGATTTCACGTTCGGCGTCGCCATGGCGGTGGCCCTCTTCGGCGCGTGCGCGCTCGCGAGCGAAGCGCTCGCGCGGCTGGGCACGGGAGGCGCGCTCGCCGTGGCGCTCGCCCTCTTCGTCGCCGGCTGGGCGCTCCAGTTCCTCGGCCACCGCTACGAGGGCATGAAGCCCGCGTTCTTCGACGACGTGCGCCAGCTCCTCATCGGCCCGCTCTTCGTGTGCGCCGAGGCGTTCTTCCTGCTGGGCGCCCGGCAGGAGCTGCGGCGGCGGATCGAAGCGCGCGTGGGCCCCGTCGTCGCACGCCGCATCCATCCGCTCGCCGACACCGGCCGCTCGTGAGGCGGGCCGCTTGAAGAACGAGACGCTCGAGCTCGCGAAGGCGTTGATCGCGCGCCGCTCCGTCACGCCCGCGGACGAAGGCTGCCAGCAGCTCATCGTCGAGCGCCTGGCGCCGCTCGGGTTCCGCGCCGAGACGCTCGTCCACGGCGATGTCACGAACCTCTGGATCCGCCACGGGACCGCGAAGCCGCTGGTGGTCCTCGCGGGGCACACGGACGTGGTCCCGACGGGCCCGCTCGACAAGTGGGACGCGGACCCATTCGAGCCGCAGGTGCGCGACGGGCAGCTCTTCGGCCGCGGCGCTTCGGACATGAAGACCTCCATCGCCGCCTTCGTGACCGCCGCGGCGGATTTCGTCCGCGCGAAACCGGACCACCGCGGGTCCGTGGCGCTCCTCATCACCTCGGACGAGGAAGGCCCGTCGGTCGACGGCACCGTCCGCGTGGTCGAAGCGCTCAAGCGCCGCGGCGAGACGATGGACTACTGCATCGTGGGGGAGCCCTCGTCCGCCGAGCGCTTCGGCGACACGATCAAGAATGGCCGGCGCGGCTCGCTCACGGGGCGGCTCTGGGTGCAGGGCGTGCAAGGGCACGTCGCCTATCCGCATCTCGGCCGCAATCCCGTGCATCTCGCCGCGCCCGCGTTGGCCGAGCTGGCGGCGGCGAAATGGGACTCCGGGAACGAGTACTTCCCGCCCACCACGTGGCAGGTCTCAAACATCCACGCGGGCACGGGCGCCCAGAACATCATCCCCGGCGCGCTGCAGGTGGACTTCAACTTCCGCTTCTCGACCGAGAGCACGCCGGAATCGCTCCAGGCCCGCGTGCGCGAGATCCTCGATCGCCATGGCCTCGACTACTCGATCGACTGGACGCTCGGCGGCAAGCCCTTCCTCACGCCGCGCGGGAAGCTCGTCGAGGCACTCTCGGCCACGGTGCGCAGGGTTTCCGGCGTGACCCCCGAGATCAACTGCACGGGCGGCACGTCGGACGGCCGCTTCATCTTCGAGATCTGCCCGGAGGTCGCGGAGTTCGGTCCCTCGAACCGCTCGATCCACAAGGTGAACGAGTCCGTCCCGGTCGCCGAGATCGAGCCGCTCGCGCGCATCTACCGCGAGACGATCGAGGCCCTCCTCGAAGGCTGACGGCTTGCCCGCCGCGAAGAACGTCCGGGCGCTCCTGGACTACGGCATCGATCGGTTCGAGGAATCGGGCCTCTCGTACGGTCACGGAACGGCCAATGCGTTGGACGAGGCCGCGTGGCTCATCCTCCGCGCGCTGGACCTGCCGCCGCGCGACCTCCAGGCGCACCTCGATCGCGTCCTCACGCCCGGCGAGTACGCCGCCGCCAAGGCGCTCCTCGACCGGCGCGTCGCCACTCGGAAGCCCGCCGCGTACCTGCTCCACGAGGCGTGGCTGGGCCCGCACCGCTTCTACGTGGACGAGCGGGTCATCGTCCCGCGCTCGTTCATCGCGGAGCTCCTGCTGGTAGAACAGGCGACGGAGTGCCTCCCGGACGCGCCCCGGAACGTGCTGGACCTCTGCACCGGATCCGGCTGCCTCGCGATCCTCGCGGCGCTGCGCTTTCCGGACGCGACGGTCGATGCGGCGGACCTCTCGAAGGACGCGCTCGCGGTGGCGGAGCGAAACGTCGCGGACTACGGCCTCACCGGCCGAATACGCCTCCTGGAGTCCGATCTCTTCACGGCGCTCGCAGGCCGCCGCTACGACCTCATCGTCTCCAACCCGCCCTACGTGAAGGCGGCCTCGATGCGCCGGCTCCCCGAGGAGTACCGCAAGGAGCCGCGCATGGCGCTCGCGAGCGGGGCGGACGGCCTCGCCCACGCCCGGGCGATCTTCGGCGAGGCCCGCGGGCACCTCGCGCCCGGCGGGCTCCTCGTGATGGAGATCGGCCACAACCGCAAGGCGGTCGAGAAAGCCTTTCCGGACATGGACTTCCAGTGGCCCGGGACGAGCGCCGGGCGGGGGTTCGTCCTCGCGATTTGCCGCGAAGGGCTCCGCTGAGGCGCGCTTTTTCGCGTGCTATCATCGGTCAGCTTTCCGGCCACTTTCACGAGACGAACGGTCCCGCATCGAGGACCGGAGACAAATGCCGAATTCCCTCGACAATGTCCCGCTCGGCGGGGCCGCACCGGTCGACGACGCGCTCCTCGCGGAGATCGCGGGGATGGTCGTATCCGCCCTGAACCTCGATACGCCCGCCTCCGCGATCGATCCGGACGCCCCGCTCTACAAGGAGGGCCTCGGCCTCGACTCGATCGACATCCTCGAGGTGGCGCTCGTGGTCTCCCGCCGCTACGGCTTCAAGCTGCGCGAGGACGACCGGGACAACCTGCGCATCTTCTCGTCGCTGAGGAGCCTCGCCGCCCACGTCGCGGAGCGGAGAACGAAGTGACCGGCGAAGAGCGCCGCCGCCCGCTGCGCGCGATGCTGGTGGTCCTTTTCCTCGTGGGCGCGGTGCTCGCCCACTTCACGATCGTCGACCGCTTCTCGCCCGCGCTGGGCGCCGCGCTCTCGCTCGTCCCGCTCTCGTTCGTGGCGCTCTGGGCCGCGCGCCGCTCGCCGAATCGCGCGTGGACCGCCGTGGCGGTCCTCCTCGTCGCCGCCGCCCTCTGGGCCGGCTGGGGGATGCTCGAGCGGCAGTTCGCAAGCCTTTTCTTCGTCGAGCACGCGGGCGGCAACGCGCTCCTCGCGGTCGTGTTCGGACGCACGCTCGCGTCCGGACGCGAGCCGCTCTGCACGCGCTTCGCGCGGATCATGCACCCGACGCTTCCGCCGGAAGTCGTGGCCTACACGCGCGGGGTCACGCTCGCGTGGACGATCTTCTTCGCGACGCTCGCGGCGCTCTCGGCCGCGCTCTACCTCGGCGGCTTCCTCACCGCCTGGTCGGCGCTCGCGACGATGGCGAGCCCGGTCCTCGTGGGGCTCATGTTCGTGGTGGAGTACGCGGTGCGCCTGCGCGCGCTGCCGCACTGGGAGCGCGTGGGACTGCTGGGCGGCATCCGCGCCTTCTCGCGGCATTTCGCGGCGGCGCCGCTCCAGACGCCGCGCTGACCGGGCGGCCATGTCCTCGCCCGGCCCCCGTCCCCAACCCCACGGCGAGCCGATGCCGCTCGTGGGGCACGCGCGGCCGGAAGCCGTGGCGGCATTCCGCGGCGCGGTGCCCGTCGCCGCGGGCGCGCTCCTCGCGGACGTGGCGCGAACCGCGGCCTGCCTGCCGGAAGCCTCGCACGTCCTCAACCTCTGCGCGGACCGCTACCGCTTCGCGGTGGTATTCCTCGCCGCGGTCGCGCGCGGGCAGGTGACGCTCCTCCCGCCCGCGACGACGCCCAACGTCATCCGCGCGATGCGCGACTTCGCGCCGGACGCGTACTTCGTGGCCGACGACCCGGCGATCGAGGTGAACCTTCCGCGCTTCGACCTCGCGCGCGTGGGCCAGGTCCCGGCGTGGAGCGACGCGCCCCGCATCCCGGCCGACCGCGAGGTCGCCTGCCTCTTCACCTCCGGCTCGACGGGCGAGCCGCAGCCCAGCTTCAAGACCTGGGGCGCGCTCTTGCGCGACGTGCTGGCCGAGGCCTCGCGCTTCGGGATCGGCCCGGGCCACGCGGTGCTGGGCACCGTGCCGCCGCAGCACATGTACGGATTCGAGTCGACCGTGCTCCTGCCGCTCGCGGCCGGCGCGGCGCTCACCTCCGAGCGGCCGTACTATCCCGGGGACATCGACGCCGCGATCGCGCGGCTCCCCGGTCCGCGCGTGCTCTTCACCACGCCTTTCCACCTGCGCGCGTGGCTGGGGAGCGACGATCCGGCGGCGGTCGAGATGATCGTCTCGGCGACCGCACCGCTCTCCGCGGAGCTCGCCCGCGAGGCCGAGGCGCGGACGGGAGCCGTGCTGAACGAGATCTACGGCTGCACGGAAGCGGGCCAGATCGCCACCCGGCGCCCGGCCAAGGGCGCGGAGTGGAAGCTCTACGAGGGCCTGAAGCTTCGCGAGCACGAGGGGCGGGCGATCGTCTCGGGCGGCCACGTGGAAGCGCCCGTGGCGCTCCAGGACGTGATCGAGTTGCAGCCGGACGGCGTGCATTTCTCGCTCCACGGCCGCTTCAGCGACATGGTGAACATCGCGGGCAAGCGCAATTCCCTGGGCTACCTCAACCACCAGCTGGCGGAGATCGAGGGCGTCGTCGACGGCGTCTTCTTCGTTCCGGAAGAGCGCGAGCCGGATGGCGTCACGCGCCTCACGGCGTTCGTCGTGGCGCCCACGCTCACGGTGCCGCAGGTGCTCGCCGCGCTTCGCGAGCGCATCGACCCCGCTTTCCTCCCGCGCCCGCTCGTGAAGGTCGATGCCCTCCCCCGGGCGCTCACCGGCAAGCTGCCGCGCGAGGCCCTGCGCGCGCTCGTCCCGAAGCGCCGGCCGGCGAAGGCGCGCTGATGCCGCTCGCCGTGGACGCCCGGCTCGCCATCCCGCGGGACCATCCGGCGTTCGACGGACATTTCCCCGGCCGGCCGATCCTGCCCGGCGTGTGCCTCCTCGCCGAGGCGATGGCCGCGCTCGAGGAGGCGACGGGGACCGCGGCGGGCGACTGGCGCGTGGACAGCGCCAAGTTCACGAGCCCCGTCGAGCCGGGCGCGGCGCTCGCGATCGCGCACCGGGGCGAGGAGACGGGCCGCGTGCGATTCGAGATGCGCGCGGGCGATCGCATCGTCGCGAGCGGCGTCCTCGCGCGGCGCGCGGCGGCGCAGCCGTGAGCGCGGCATCGTCGCCCTCGGGCCGCGCGGCGGAATGGACCCGCCGGGCCGAGCGCGGCAGTCCCTTCCTCATCCGGTTCATCGTCTGGTTCTCGCGCCGCGCCGGGCGCGCCCCCGCCCGCGTGCTGCTGCGGATCGTCACGGCGTATTTCTTCGCGACCGCATGGGCCGCCCGCCGCGCGACGCGCGAGTCGCTCGCCCACTGCCTCGGCCGCCCGCCCACGATCGCCGAGCAGTTCCGCCTCTTCTTCCGCTTCGCGACCACCGTGCACGACCGCGTCTTCCTCCTCGCCGGGCGCTTCGACCTCTTCGAGGTGAACGTGCACGGCGCGGAGGTCTTCGACGATCGCGGCGCGATCCTCATGGGCGCGCACCTCGGAAGCTTCGAGGCGATCCGCGCCTGCGCGCGGGGCGAGCGGCGGATCGCGATGGCGATGTACGAGGACAACGCGCGCAAGGTCCAGTCCGCGCTGGCCGCGGTCGCTCCAGGGGTGGAACGCGACATCGTCCCGCTTGGGCGCCTGGACTCGATGCTGCGGTTGACCGAGCGCCTCGAGTCCGGATCGCTCGTGGGGGTCCTGGCGGACCGCACGCTGGGCGACGAGCCCGCCATCGACCTTCCCTTCCTGGGCGGGATCGTGGCGTTCCCGACCGGGCCCATGCGGATGGCCGCGGCGCTTCGCCAGCGCGTCTTCTTCATGACGGGCCTCCACCTGGGCGGCAACCGCTACGACATCCACTTCGAGCCGCTCGTGGACTTCTCCGGGCTGGAGGGCATCGGGCGTGCCGAGCGCGACGCGCGCGTGAAGGCGGCCGTCACGCGCTACGCCGAGCGCCTCGAGCACTACTGCCGGCTCGCACCGGACAACTTCTTCAACTTCCACCGCTTCTGGAAATGACGCGGCGGGCCGCAGCGGCGCTGGCCGCCGTGCTCGCGACGGCCGCTCCCGGCGCGCGCGCGGCGTGGGACGTCGCCGCGTTGATGCAGCTCCTCCACGCGCATCCGCCCGGCCGCGCGACCTTCCACGAGACGAAGCGGGTGTCGGTGCTGGACCGGCCGCTCGAATCGTCCGGGGAGCTCGTCTTCACGCCGCCGGACCGGCTGGAGAAGCGCGTCACGAGCCCGGGCTCGGAGCGCATGGTCGCCGATCGCGAGCGGGTGGTGCTGGAACGCGGCGGACGCAAGCAGGTGCTGGAGCTGCGCGATTATCCGGAGGTGGCCGTGCTGGTCGAGAGCATCCGCGGCACGCTCGCCGGCGACCGCGACGCGCTCGAGCGGCTCTACACGCTCGACCTCTCCGGCGACGAGCGCGCGTGGCGGCTGGTGCTGAAGCCCCGCGACGCCGCGCTGGGGCGCCTCGTCGCCCGGGTCGAGATCGACGGCCGGGAGGCGCGCGTGGAGCGGGTGGCCGTGGAGCAGGCGGACGGCGACCGCTCCCTCATGCAGATCGCACCGGTGGAACGGTGAGTCCCCGGCGGGCGCTGCCGGCCGCGGCGTGGCTCGCGGTGCTCGCGTTTTGCGCGCTGCAAGTGGCGCGGACGCATTTCGTCGCCGATCTTTCCTCCTTCCTCCCCGCCGCGCCCACGCCCGAGCAGCGGCTCCTCGTCGAGCAGCTGCGCGAAGGAGCGCTCTCGCGCGCGATGCTCGTCGGCATCGACGGCGCGGACCCGGCCGCGCGCGCCCGCCTTTCCCGCTCCCTCGCCGAGGCGCTCCGCGGCGATGCGCGGTTCACGACGGTCGCGAACGGCGTCGCGGCCGGGTTCGAGCGCGAGAAGGCCCTGGTCTTCGAGAACCGCTACGCCTTGAGCCCCGACGTCGCCCCGGAACGCTTCACGGAGCAGGGACTGCGATCGGCGATCGACGAGACGCTCGCCCTCCTCGCCTCGCCCGCGGGCGCGCTCGTGAAGCCGCTCGTGACGCGCGATCCGACCGGGGAGACGCTCGCGGTGCTGGAGTCGCTGCGTCCGGGCGCGGGACCCCGCAGCGTCGACGGCGCGTGGGCCTCCCCGGACGGGCGCCGCGCGGTGCTGCTCCTGCGCACCCGGGCGCGCGGCTCGGATATCGACGCGCAGGCCGAGGCGATGGCGGCGGTGGAGACGGCCTTCGCAGGCGCGGCCGCGCGCGAGGGAGCCGCCGCCCGCACGGCGCGCGTCGTGATGACGGGCCCCGGCGTCTTCTCGGTGCGCTCGCGCGCGATGGTCGAGCGCGACGTCGTCCGCTTCTCCATGTGGGGGATCGCGATCGTGGCCACGCTCCTCCTCGCGGTCTACCGCTCCGTGCTCGCGCTCGCCTTGGGCCTCGTCCCCGTGCTCACGGGAGCGTTGGTGGGGATCGCCGCGGTGTCGCTGGGCTTCGGCGTCGTGCACGGGATCACGCTGGGGTTCGGCACCACGCTGATCGGCGAGGCCGTGGACTACTCGATCTACCTCTTCGTGCAGGCGGGCGGCGGGCGGCGCGCGGGCGACGCGGCCTGGCTCGCGGGCTTCTGGCCCACGATCCGCCTGGGCGTCCTCACCTCGATCGCCGGATTTTCCGCGCTCCTCCTCTCGGGACTGCCCGGGCTCGCCCAGCTGGGGCTCTACTCCATCGCGGGCCTCGCGGCGGCCGCGCTCACGACGCGCTTCGTGCTCCCGCGGCTCCTGCCCGCGGGCTTCGAGGTGCGCGACCTCTCCGCGTTCGGCTCTCGCCTGGAGGCGCTCGCGGCTCGCGCGATGCGCGCCCGCCTCGCGGTGGTTGCGCTCGCGATCGCCTCGCTGGGCGTGCTGGCCGTGCGCCACGCGAGCGTCTGGGATCCGGATCTCGCGAGCCTGAATCCGATTTCCCCCGCCGAGCGCACGCTCGACGCCGAGCTTCGCGGCGCCCTGGGCGCCTCCGATGCGCGCTTCCTGGTCGCCATCCGCGCCGGCGACGCCGAAGCCGCGCTCGAGGCCGCGGAGCGCGTGGGCCGCGAGCTGGACCGCACGGTCGCGAATGGGGCGCTCTCGGGCTACGAAAGCCCCGCGCGGTTCCTCCCCAGCGCGGCCGCGCAGCGCGCGCGCCTCGCGAGCCTTCCGGACGCGGCGACGCTCCGCGCGCGCCTCGCCCGGGCGCTCGCGGGCTCGCCCCTCAACCCCGCGCGGCTCGAGCCCTTCATCGAGGATGTGGCCCATGCCCGGGCTTCCGCGCCGGTGACGCGCGAGGCGATCGGCGGGACGGCGCTCGCCGCGGCCATCGACGGGCTCCTTTTCGCCGACTCGCGCGGGCAGTGGACCGCCGTGATCGGGCTGCGGCCGCCGCTGGACGCGGCCGCCGTCCGCGCCGCGATCCAGGCCTCCGGCGTCGGCGGCGCGGCCTTCATCGACCTGAAGGGCGAGCTGGACCGGCTCTACGGCGGCTACCTCCACCGCGCGCTCGCGATGTCCGCGGCGGGCCTCGCGGCGATCGTGGCGCTCCTCTTCGCGGCGCTCCGGACGCCCGGACGGGTGGCCCGCGTCATGGCGCCGCTCGTGGCGGGCGTGGCGGTCGTCGCCGCCGGCCACGTCCTCGCCGGCACGACCCTCACGATCCTCCATCTCGTGGGCCTCCTCCTCGTGGTCGCGGTGGGATCGAACTACGCGCTCTTCTTCGACAACCTGGCGGCCTCGCGGCCGGACCGGCCGGCCGCGCGCACCCTCGCCTCGCTGGCACTCGCCAACGCGACCACCGTCGCGAGCTTCGGGCTCCTCTCGCTCTCGGCGATCCCGATCCTCCACGCGATCGGCTCGACCGTCGCCGCGGGAGCGTTCCTCACGCTCGTCTTCTCGGCGGCGCTCGCGGCGCGCCCGGCGCGGGCTTCCGCGTAGCGGCTGCGATACAATCTCGCGCCGGAAAGGGATTGGGCGATGCGCACGCTGGAGCACGCGACGGCCGGCCGACCCGCGGTGGCGCTGGCGCTCCTCTCGGGCTCCTACGGCGCGCCGGAGGACTTCGTTCGCGAGGGCTTCGTGGCCGCGGTCGAGGCGCGCGGCATCGCGGCGTGGATCGCGATGGCGGAGGTGCGCGCCGCCTGGTTCTCGGACGGATCGATCGTGGAACGGATCCGCGAGTCGGTGATCGAGCGCTCGCGTGCGCTGGGCATCCGGCGCGTATGGCTCGCGGGCGTGTCGCTGGGCGGCCTCGCGGCGCTCGCGTACGCGGCGCGGCATGCGGGCGACCTGGAGCGCATCGTGCTGCTCTCGCCCTACCCCGGCACCCGCGAAGCGCTGCGGGAGATCGACGAGGCGGGCGGGCTGGACGCGTGGCAGCCCGGCCCGGACATGGATCCGGAGCGCGAAGCCTGGGCATGGCTTCGCGATCGCGGTCCCGAAGCGCCGGCGGTGGATTGCTATTTCGCGTCCGGCGACCGTTTCGTCGAGGGGCAGCGCCGCATCGCCGCGCGCCTCCCCGCGCACGCAGTGCACGAGTCGGACGGCGGCCACGAATGGGAGGATTGGCGAAGGATGTGGACCGATTTCCTGGAGAGGAACGTGCCATGAGCGCGGCGCTTCCCGATCCGCGGCTGCGCGAGCGCTGGCGCCCGGCGCCGCTCGTCGCGGCGTCGATCGGTCTCCACGGGCTCGCGGGTCTCACCGCCCTCGCCGCGCCGGAATCGTGGGCCTGGGCGGCCGGTGCCGTCGCCGCGAACCACGGCGTCCTGGGCATGGCGGGCATGTGGCCGCGCGGCTCGCTCCTGGGCCCCAACATGACGCACCTTCCGGAAGCGTCGCGCCGCCGCGGCGAGATCGCGATCACGCTGGACGACGGCCCGGATCCGGAGGTGACGCCGCGGGTCCTGGACCTCCTCGAGGCGCGCGGGTGCCGCGCGACGTTCTTCTGCATCGCCGAGTGCGTGCGCGAGCACACCGCGCTCTGCCGCGAGATCGCGCGCCGCGGCCACGCGGTCGAGAACCATTCGATGGCGCACCGCGGCACCTTCCCGCTCCTCACGCTGGGCGGCTTCCGGCGCGAGATCGCCGGCGCGCAGTCGGCGATCGCGGAGGCGACCGGCACGGCGCCGCGCTTCTTCCGTCCGCCCGCGGGCCTGCGCAATCCCCTGCTCGACCCGGCGCTCCACGAGGCCGGCCTCACGCTCGTCACGTGGACGCGCCGCGGGTTCGATACGCGCGAGCGCGATGCCGAGCGCGTGGCCGCGCGGCTCCTGCGCGGGCTTGCCGCGGGCGACATCCTGCTCCTTCACGACGGCCATGCCGCCCGCGCCCCGTCCGGGGCGCCCGTCGTCCTCGAGGCCCTCCCGCGCGTGCTCGACGCGGCCGAGGCCGCGGGGCTGCATCCGGTCACCCTCCCGCGCGCGATCGAGCCGTGAGCGCGGACTTCTACCGCGCGCTCGCGCGCCGGGCGTCGCGCCGCTATCGCGACCGCTTCGCGCGGCATTTCGCATTCGGGAAGCTCACGCGCGACCCGGTCTTCCGGCACCTGCTCGAGTCGGGCATCGTCCCGCCCGCCGCGCGCCTGGTCGATCTCGGCTGCGGCCAGGGAGTGCTCGGGGCGCTCTTCGCCGCCTGCGGCGAGGAAGCCGCGGCATGGCCCGCCGCATGGCCCCCCGCGCCGGTCCCGCGGAGCCTCCACGGCATCGACCTCGCCCAACGCGACATCGAACGCGCACGCGACGCCGGCGGTCCCGGCATGCGGTTCGACCGGGACGACATCCGCACCGCGCCCTTCCGGACGGCCGACGCGTTCGTGCTCCTGGACGTGCTGCACTACCTCGACCAGGAAGGCCAGGACCGCGTGCTCGACCGGGTGCGCGAATCGGTCGCGCCCGGCGGCGCCATCGTGCTCCGGGTGGCCGATGCGTCGCCCACGCTTCGCTTCCGCATCACGACCGCCGCCGATCGCCTTGCGAGCCGGATCCGGGGCCTGCCGCCCGGTCCGTTCCATTGCCGCCCCCTGGCCGCCTGGCGCGCCGAGCTCGAAAAGCGCGCGCTCGCGGTCGAGGCGCGCGCCATGAGCGCCGGCACGCCCTTCGCGAACACGCTCCTCGTCGCCCGGGCGAGCGCGTAGCGGCGCCGCGGCACGCCTTGCTTCGGGGCGCCCCGATCCTGTAGCTTCCCTCCGTGCGCCCCCTCCTCGTCTCCGCCGCCACGATCGCGAGCTGCCTCGGCCGCGGCGTCGACGCGACCCGGGCGGCGCTCGCTTCCGGCACCTCCGGGCTCGCCCCCTGCCGCTTCGAGACCGCCGAGCTCGACACGTACGTGGGCGAGATCGCCGGCGTCGACGAAACGCGCCTTCCCGCCAAGCTCGCGGCCTTCGGGGTGCGGCGCGGACATGTGCCACGCATCGGACGATTCGCCCGCGCCCAGCAGGGCCACCGCATCGCCGTTCGCGCGCGCGGCCACGGGCTCGAGGAGGAAGAACGCCGCCGCCTCGCCGATGGAGATGC
>DATAMY010000161.1:0-10395 GCA_036266535.1 Usitatibacter sp.
CCCGGGCGTCCGCGCAGCCTGCGGGCGGATGTTGCTCGGCGAGGAGGTGCCGGTTGCGGGTGTCGCCATGGTGCGCCGTCGAGTTTCCGGATCTCGGCCGAGCGTGTGGGAGCCGCCTTCGCCGAGGACCGGGAAAGTATAACCCCCGCCGTGGCGCCCCGGCGGCCGTCAGGCGACGCAGTAGGCGAGCCCTTCCTCGAAGAGCTTGCGGGGGAGCTTCCGGCCGATGAAGACCATCACGCTCTCGCGGGTCTCCCCCGGCCCCCAGGGCTTCCCGGGCGTCCCGCCCATGAGCATGTGCACGCCCTGGAAGATCATCCGGCGCGGCTCGCCCTGGATGTTGAGGATGCCCTTGTAGCGCAGGAGGTCCTCGCCGTAGTTCTGCACCATGAGCGAGAGGAAGGTCTCGATCTTCTCCATGTGGAGGGGGCGCAGATCCTTCCAGACGAACGAGGCGACCTCGTCGTTGTGCTCGTGGTGGTCGCTTTCGAGGAACCCGGGCTCGATCTCGAGCACGGCGTTCAGGTTGAAGCCGCGGATGTCGAGGATCTCGCGGATGTCCGCCTCGCCGAAGTGGACCTTCTTCTGCTGCGCGCGCGGGTTCATCCGGCGCAGGCGCTGCATGAGCCCGCGCGCCTCCTCGTCCGGGACGAGGTCGGTCTTGGAGAGGAGGATGCGGTCCGCGAAGCCCACCTGGCGGCGCGCCTCGTCGTGCTCGTCCAGCTGCTTGTGCGCGTGCTTCGCGTCCACGACCGTCACCACGGCGTCCAACAGGTACTGGTCGTGGATCTTCTCGTCCATGAAGAAGGTCTGCGCGACGGGGCCGGGGTTCGCGAGGCCCGTGGTCTCGATGATCACGCGGTCGAACTTGAGCTCGCCGCGCTTCCTCTTCGCGCCCAGGTCGCCCAGGATCCGCACCAGGTCGCCGCGGACGGTGCAGCACACGCATCCGTTGTTCATCTCGACGATCTGCTCCTGGCGGTCGTCCACCAGGATCTCGTTGTCGACGCCCGTCTCGCCGAACTCGTTCTCGATCACGGCGATCTTCTCGCCGTGCTGCTCGGTGAGGATGCGGTTCAAGAGCGTGGTCTTCCCGGCCCCCAGGAAGCCGGTGAGGATGGTGACGGGGATGAGGTCCTTGCTGTCGGGAGCGGCGGCCATGCTTTACCTCGGATCGGGATCGGAAGCGGAACGGCGGAAGGGTTGCAAGATCGGGTCGACGGCGGATTCTTCAAGGTCCCGGCCGATGAAGATGAGGCGCGTGCGGCGGTCCGCGTCCGGCCAGCCGGGAAGCCGGGCGGCAGGATACAGCGTGTGCTGCACCGCGTGCACTGCCCGCGGGCCCGGCTCCCCCGCCACGTTGACCAGCCCCTTCAGGCGCAGGATCCGCGCCCCGAGGAGGCCCACCAGCGTCTCCAGTGCCGTTTCGAAATCATCCCACGCCAAGGGTTCCTCCGCCGTCCAGGCGAAGGAGGAGATGCGCGGATCGTGGCGGGTGCGTCCCGCGGCCCCGGCGAGCCGGTACGCTCCGGCGTTGAGCCAGCCGGCGGCATCCGCGAGGCGGCCCTGCCCGCGGTAGAGGCCGGTCTCGAGGAGCTCCGCCGGGTCCGGGGCGCTCGCGCCGCTCTCGAGGACGCGGGCGCCGGGGTTCAAGGCCGCGAGCCGCATCTCGAGCTCCCGCACCCGCTCCGGGGCCGCGCGATCGACCTTGGTCACCACGAGGCGGTCGGCCATGGCCGCCTGCTTCACCGCCTCCGGGTGGGCGTCGAGCGTGGCCATTCCGTGCTCCGCATCCGCGGTCGTCACGACGCCCGCGAGCGAATAGCGCGCCGCCACGGCGGGCATCTCGATCAGCGTCGCGAGGAGGGGCGCGGGGTCGGCGAGGCCGGTGGTCTCGATCACGACGCGGCGGAAGGGCGGCACTGCGCCGGCCGCGCGCTGGAAGTGGAGCTCGCGGAGCGTCCCGAGGAGCTCGCCCGCCACGCGGCAGCAGATGCAGCCGCTGGGAAGGGTCACCACGTTCTCGCTCGACGCGCGGACCAACGCGTGGTCGATCGCGATCTCGCCCCATTCGTTCACGAGCACGGCGGTATCGCGGAAGCGCGGGTCGGCGAGGAGCCGGTTCAAGAGCGTGGTCTTGCCGCTCCCGAGGAAGCCCGTGAGGACCGTCACCGGCGTGACGGGGCTTTCTGGCATCGCGGAGGCTCAGGCTTTCCGGCGCCGGGCACGCGGATGGGCCGCGTCGTAGACCTTCGCGAGGTGCTGGAAGTCGAGGTGCGTGTAGACCTGCGTCGAGGCGATGCTCGCGTGCCCCAGCATTTCCTGCACGGCGCGCAGGTCGCCCGAGGACTGCAGCACGTGGGACGCGAACGAGTGGCGGAGCATGTGCGGGTGGACGTCCGCGGCGATGCCGGCGATCGTCGCCTGGCGCTTGATCCGCCGCTGGACTTCGCGGGCGTTCATTCGCGCGCCGGAAGGGCCGACGAAGAGCGCGCGCACGCCGGTGTTGGCTATTTCGGTACGGGCGGGGAGCCACGCGGCGATCGCTTCCAACGCATGGCGCCCGACCGGCACGATCCGCGTCTTGGCCCCCTTGCCGGTCACGCGCACTTCGCCGGTCGAACGGTCGAGCGCTTCGAGGTCGAGGCCGGTGAGCTCCGAGACGCGCAGGCCCGAGGAATAGGCGAGCTCGAAGAGGGCGCGGTCGCGAAGGCCCAGCGGCGAGCGGTCCTCCACGGAGACCAGGCGCACGGCCTCGTCCGGCGAGAGGGCATCGGGAAGCCGCTTGGGCGCCTTCGGCGGGCGCACGCCCACGCACGGATTCGCCGCCGCATCCTTGCGCCGCACGAGCCAGTCGAAGAATCCGCGCCAGGCCGAGAGGACGCGCGCGAGCGAGCGCGGGGAGAGTCCCTTGCCGTGCAGCATGGAGACGAAGCGGCGGATGTCGTGGCTGGTGAGCTCCGTGAGCGCGCGCTCGCCCGCGAGCGTTTCGAGAAGCCGGCCGTCGCGCCCGTAGGCGGCGAGGGTGTGCGCGGCGAGCCGCCGGCCGGTGCGCAGGCTCTCGAGGTAGCGCTCGAGCGCGCTACGCGGTCTTGCCTCGGCCGCCTTAGCCGCCCGGGCGCTCACGGACGGTCACGAACCGCCACAGCGCGTGGCTCACGAGGTCGCCGATGCGCGCGAGGTAGAGCGTGCCCATCTCCGGGTAGAAGCGCTTCGGATCCTCCGAGGCGAGCGCCACCACGCCGAAGGTCGCGCCGTCACGCCGCAAAGCCGCCAGCGCGAACGACTTCAGGTGCGGCGCGGCCTCGCCGAACCACGACTGGCTCTCGTACACCGCGTGGTGGCCGCAGTACGGCGCCTCCATCTTCTCCACGAACTCGCGGATCTCCGGGGCGACGGCCGAGAACTCGCGCGTGTCCGGGCTTCCCTCCGCCACGCCCCAGAGGCGCACCGCGACGTGCGGCACCGCGAAATGGTCGAGGAGGTCCAGGTAGAGCGTATCGAGGGCGGCATCGAGCGAATCCGCCTCCATCAGGCGGCACGCGAGGCGGTGGATCTTCTCGCCCGCGGCGTCGTTCTCCTCGCCGAACTGGATCAGCTCGTGGAGCTTGTCCTCGAGGAGCTTCGACTTCTCGCGCAGCGCCACCAGCTGGCGCTCGCCGATCGAGACCGCGCGCCCGCCGTGCGGATGGGGGATCTGGATGTCCATGAGGACGTCGACGTGGTTCTCGAAGAAGCCGGGGTTCTGCTTCAGGAATTCCGCCACCTGTTCGGCTGTGAGCAAGTAATGTCCCCCGCTTCCGTCGCTAGATCGCGATCTCGCCGTCGAAGACCCGCACGGCATCGCCCGTCATCATAACGTTCGCGTCGTCCGCGGGCCAGCGGACGCGAAGCTCGCCCCCGCGGGTCGCCACGCGCACCTCGCGGTCGAGGAGGCCCCGCCGGATGCCCGCGACCACGGCGGCGCAGGCGCCCGTGCCGCAGGCGAGCGTCTCGCCCGCGCCGCGCTCCCACACTCGCAGGCGGATCCGGTCGCGCCCGAGGACCTGCACGTAGCCCGCGTTCACGCGCTTGGGAAAGGCGGGATGGTTCTCGATCGCGGGGCCCTGGGCCGCGACGGGGGCGCGGTCCACGTCCGCCACGACCTGCACCGCGTGCGGATTCCCCATGGAAAGGACGCTCACCTCGACCGGCGTCCCGCCCACGTCGAGCGTCTCGATCACGTGCGGCTCCGAGGCGCCCGTGAACGGCACCTCGCGCGGCGCGAAGCGGGGCGGGCCCATGTCCACCGTGACTTGCCCGGAGTCCTCGATCCGCGGCGCGATCACGCCGCTCGCGGTCTCCACGCGGATCTCGCGCTTCGCCGTGAGCCCCTCCTCCAGCACGAAGCGCGCGAAGCAGCGCGCGCCGTTCCCGCATTGCTCGACCTCGCCGCCGTCCGCGTTGAAGATGCGGTAGCGGAAGTCGTTTTGCGGCGAAGCGGGCCGCTCGACCACGAGGAGCTGGTCGCAGCCCACGCCGAAGTGGCGATCGGCGATGCGGCGGACCTGCTCGGGGGAGAGCGAGGCCGCCTGGCGAACGCCGTCGACGACCACGAAATCGTTGCCCTGTCCCTGCATCTTGGCGAACCGGAGGCGCACGCCGCTATTTTCGCCGATACGGCGAGGCCTCGCCGGGCGGCCGCGTCTTGAAGCGCTTGTGCGCCCAGAAATACTGCTCCGGCATCTCGCGCACGCGCTCCTCGATGAAGGCGTTCATGCGCCGCACGTCCGCCTCCACGTCGTCCGTCGGATAGTCCTCCCACGGCGGATAGATCTTCACGACGTAGCCGTCGCCCACCTGGCGCGTGACCACCGGGATCACGACGGCGCCCGCGAGGCGCGCGAGGCGCGGGAGCGTCGTGATCGTGGCGGTCTCAACGCCGAAGAACGGGACGAAGACGGCGTCGCGCCGGCCGAAGTCCATGTCGGGGAGGAAATAGAACGGCTTCCCGCTCTTCACCACGCGAATCACCGAGCGCAGTCCCTCCTGCCGGCTCACGAGGTGCGGCGCGCCGAAGCGCGTGCGCGCCTTGAGGAACACGCGGTCCACCGTCGGGTTCTTCTGCCGGCTGTAGATGCTCGCGGTGCCGGGATACTCGTAGGCCACGCGGATCCCGCCCATGTTCAGGCCGATGAAGTGGGGTGCCAGCGCGATGACCGGCCGGCCTTCGACGGCCTTCAGGTGCTCGAGGCCCTCGACCTTCGTCATGCGCAGGAGCTCCTCCTCGGTGCCCCAGGTCATGACGCTGAGCTCGAGGGCGTTGCGCCCGAGCATGCGGAAGTGCCGCTCGCCCAGCGCGTGGCGCTGCGCCTCGGGCATCTCGGGGAAGCAGAGGGCCAGGTTGATGCGCGTGACGCGCCCCCGTCCGAAGCGGTAGAGCACGGAGCCCAGCGCGGCGCCGAGGACGCCGATCCACGGGAGCGGCAGGAAATGCACGAGCCAGAGGACGAGGAGCCCCGCCTGGGTCCCGAGCTTGCGCAGGAGGGTCATGGCGCGATTCTACCGGCGGACGTCACGCGGGCCTCGCCACCATGAGGCCGATCACGATGACCAGCGCGGCGAAGGCGGGCCAGCCGAGGACGAACCAGATGCGGGCGAGCTTGTGGTATTCCGGCCCGAGCGTCGTGCCGTCCACCGCGCAGCGATGCGCGAGGTCTCGCATCCGCAGCTGCAGCACGACCACCGGGATCCAGCATGCGCCGGCGAGGAGGTAGAGCGCGAAGGAGGCGAGAATCCACGGCGCGTCGAGCGGATACCCCGCCGTCCGGGCGAGCGCCCATCCCGTGAGCGGCTGCAGGATCGCCGCGGGCAGCGTGAACGCGAAATCGGCGATGACCGTGGAGCGCGCGGCCGCGGCGACGAGTGCCGCCTTGCCGGTCCGGTGCGCGAGCCAGAAGTGGAACGCCGTCCCCAGGCCCGTCCCGAAGAGGACGGTCGCGCCCAGCACGTGCAGCCACTTGAGGGCGAGATAGGCGCTCATTCAGCGGTCCTCCTCGATGGCGGCCAGCGCCGCGATGGCCGCGAGGACGGGGAGGTTCTTGAGGAGCGGCCCGAAGGGATCCAGCCAGAGCGCCGGCTGGACGATGCCCGCGACGGCGGTATAGCCGATGACGACCGCCGCCTGGAGCGCCGCCAGCACGGCGGGTTTCCAGCGCGCGAGCACGAGCGTCCCCAGCACGATGTCGAGGAGGCACGAGAATCCCAGGAGTGCCGCGCCCGAACCGCCGGACACGCCCAGCGCCTGCGCGACCGGGCCGGACCAGGTGGCCACGGCCGCGGCGCCCACGAGGCCCGACGCGATCCAGAGGAGCGCGAGCGCGATCCGCAGCAACGGCCGCACGAAGTAGAGGCGCGCATGCCAGCGGTCCTGGGCGTGCGCGGGATGGCGGGCGAGCGCCGCTCGCCAGCCCAGGGGCGAGAGCCCCGATTGCCTCGCGTACGCGGCGGCATCGCCGGTGTTGCCGTGCTCGAGCTGCGCCCATGCGGTCGAATTGAGCGTGCCTCCGGCGAGGTCCCCGATCCTCGCCGCGACCCTCGCGAATGCGCCGGGAATGGGCACGACGATGGCCGGTCCGAGCCCCAGCCATCGCCGGTAATCCACGACGATCGCGCGGAGCGTCACCACGTCCGGGCCGACCGGCTCGAGCGTCCGGCGCACGAGCGCATCGGACTCCACGGCCTTCACGACGACTTGCGCGAGGTCGTCCATGCCGATCGGTTGGAACGCCTGCGCGCCCTCGCCGGGCACGGGAATGAAGCCGGGAAGCGCCGCGAGCCCGCGCAAGAGGGCCGTGCCGCCGTAGGCGCCGCGCGCGTGCACGAGCGAGGGGCGCAGGACCACCCATTCGAGCGCCGTGCTTCGCAACGCGTCCTCCCCCGCGAGCTTCGTCCGGGCGTACGCGGTACCGGCGGAGGGCGTTGCGCTGATCGCCGAGACGAGCACCACCCGCCGGGCGTTCGAGCGCAGGCACGCCGCGTACAGCGCCGCGGGAGCCCGGACGTGGATCGCCTCGGCGCGGTCACCGCGGCGCGCCTGGAGGATTCCGGCGCAGTTCACGACCGCATCGATGCCCTCCAGCCGTGGAAGCCAGGTTTCCGCGTCGCAGTCGCGCGCGAGGTCGATCTCCATGGGAGCCTGGGTGGAGAACGCGGGCGCTTGCGAAGCGCGGCGAACGCCGGGGACCACCGCGTGCCCGCGCGCCTGGAGGGCGGCCCCCAATTCCCGGCCGATGAATCCGTTCGCGCCGAGGAGGAGGATGCGCATCGCCGCTAGGGCGCGAGGCCGCTCGCGCGTTTCGCCGCGGGGGCGGGCGGCGCGCCCGCGGGCCGCTTGTAGCGGTTGTATCCCCACAGGTACTGGGTCGGGCATTCGCGGACCAGCGCCTCGATCTTCTCGTTCACGCGGCGCGCGGCGAGGTGGCGGTCCGTCGGGAGCGGATCGTCGAGCGCGATGAGGTGCAGCCGGTACCCCGCGCCCGCCGCGAGCCGCTCGGCATAGCAGAAGACGACCGCTGCGCCCGTGGCTTCCTGGAGCCGGCCCACGAGCGTCATGGTGTACGCCGGCCGGCCGAAGAAGTCGGCCCATTCGCCGTCGCCGTGGCTCGGCACCTGGTCGGGCAGCACGATGCTGCACCCGCCGCGTTTCAGGTGCTTGAGGAGCATCCGGACCCCGGCCATCGTCGCCGGTGCCACGTTGGTGCCGTCCGGCGCGGCGCCGCGGTTGCGGCCCTCGCGCAGGAGCTGGTCGATCCAGAAGATCTTGTGGGGGCGGTACATCGCGAGGATCGGGAGGTGCGTCCAGAGGAAGCGCCCCGCGATGTCGTAGGCGCCCAGGTGCGGCGTCACGAAGAGGATCGCCCGACCGCTCTCGCGAAGGCGCTCCACGGCGTCCCACCCGATACGCTCGCGGACGGTGGCGACCGTCTCGCTCGACCGGAAGAGCGCCCACGCCGTCTCCGTCGCGCCCTTGCCGATCTCCGCGGCATTCGCCCGCGCGATGCGGCCGGCCTCCGCGGCCGAGGACGGAATGCCGCTCGCCCTCAGGTTGTCCAGGAGGCGCCAGCGGTAGCGGGGGACGAGGTAATAGACCACTCGGCCCAGGAAGCCGCCCAAGGCATGGTTCGCCGCGAGCGGGAGCCGGGCGAGGAGGCGAAAAACCAGCTTCACGGGGCGTGCCGCCGCGCGGTCTTTGGTAAAATGTCGCGCTTATGCGACTGAGGGGCGATCCCGATGAAAAAAGAATTCCTGTTCACGTCAGAGTCGGTTTCCGAAGGCCACCCGGACAAGGTGGCGGACCAGGTGTCGGATTCCGTGCTCGACGCCATTCTAGCCCAGGACCCCAAGGCGCGAGTCGCGGCGGAGACGCTCTGCAGCACCGGCCTCGTGGTCCTCGCGGGCGAGATCACCACCTCGGCGGACGTGAACTACAACCAGGTCGCGCGCGAGACCATCCGCCGCATCGGCTACGACAACACCGATTACGGCATCGACTACCGCGGCTGCGCGGTGCTGGTCGCCTACGGGAAGCAGAGCCCGGACATCGCGCAGGGCGTGGACCACGCGCAGGACGACCCGCTGAACCAGGGCGCGGGCGACCAGGGGCTCATGTTCGGCTACGCGTGCGACGAGACGCCGGTGCTCATGCCCGCGCCGATCTACTACGCGCACCGCCTGGTCGAGCGCCAGGCGATGGTGCGGAAGGACGGGCGCCTGCCGTGGCTGCGGCCGGACGCGAAGAGCCAGGTCACCTTCAAGTACGTGGACGGGAAGCCCGTGGAAGTCGACACGGTGGTGCTTTCCACGCAGCACGCGCCGGAGATGTCGGACGGCAAGCACATGAAGAAGGAAGCGATCGAGGCGGTGATCGAGACGATCATCAAGCCGGTCATCCCGAAGGAGTGGCTGAGGACCGTGAAGTACCTCGTGAATCCCACCGGCCGGTTCGTGGTGGGCGGCCCGCAGGGCGACTGCGGGCTCACGGGGCGCAAGATCATCGTCGACACCTACGGCGGCGCCTGCCCGCACGGCGGGGGTGCCTTCTCGGGCAAGGACCCGTCGAAGGTGGACCGCTCGGCCGCCTACGCCGCGCGCTACGTCGCGAAGAACATCGTCGCGGCCGGGCTCGCGCGGCAGTGCCAGATCCAGGTGAGCTACGCGATCGGCGTGGCGCGCCCCATCAACGTGACCGTGTACACGGAGGGCACGGGTGTCGTGCCGGACGAGAAGATCGCCCAGCTCGTGCAGGAGCACTTCGATCTCCGCCCGCGCGGGATCATGCTGATGCTCGACCTCCTGCGGCCGATCTACGCGAAGACCGCCGCCTACGGCCACTTCGGCCGCGAGGAGCCGGAATTCACGTGGGAAGCCACGGACAAGTCGGCGCTGCTGCGGGAAGCCGCGGGCCTCAAGGGCGAGCACAAGCGGGTGGCCGCCACGGCCGACTGACCGCCTCCGTCATTCCCGCGCGGGCGTCCCCAACTGGTTGGGGCGAGCTCTTCCGGGACTCCATGGGTCCCCGACGGCTCGGGGACGACGAAATGCTCTAGAAGTTGCGCGCGATCACCGGGGCCACGGCGTCCATCGCCGCGGCCCTTTTCGCGATGGCGGTCAACTTCGGCGTGCGCTTCGCGAACCAGAGGATGCCGGGCCGCCAGCGCGTCATGACCGCGACGTAGAGGTCGAGCGCGCTCCACCGCTCGCCGAGGAACCAGGGGCTCCCCGCCGCGCCCTCCACCTGCTGCCAGAGCGCCTCGCGATGCCGGTTGGTCGATTCGCGCAGGAGCTCGGCGCCCGCATCGTCCGCCACCCACTTCCGCGGCTCGTCCCCGTACGTGAAGGTGGGGTAGACGGCCGCCACGAGGAACACGCTCCAGCGGTAGAAGGCGGCGCGCGTGGGATCGCCCCGCGGGGGAATCAATCGCGCCCCGGGCTCGAGGTCGTCCAGGTAGTGGAGGATCGCGAGGCTCTCCGTGAGGACGCGGCCATCCGGGAGCACGAGCGCGGGCACCTGTCCCAGCGGGTTCACCGCGAGGAGCCGCTCGCGCGTGGGGCTCGCCGCCGCGTAGTCCACTTCCTCCGTCTCGAGCGGCACGCCCGCGAGCGCGAACGCTGCCTCCACCATCGCGTTTCCGCAGCCTTTGCAGCCGAGCAGGAGGGCGTTCTTCATGATTCGTTCCGGCACGTGGGAGCTGCCACCGTAGCCCCGAAGCGGACAGAATCTGTCCTAATCCTCGTCGAGTGGCAAGCGCTGAGCGAATCGTTGCCAATTGGGGACGTGAGCGCTCATGAGTGCCTTGAATGGCCGTCCGTGGTTCCGGACACGAAGGTGCAGCAATTCGTGCACGACGACGTAGT
>DATAMY010000162.1:0-5804 GCA_036266535.1 Usitatibacter sp.
CGTTGAGCCTGCGCAGCGCCTCGCCGTCGTGGGCGCGCGACGCTTCCTGGGCGGCCTCGCGCCATTCCATCTGCTGCATGAGGAAATCCGGCGGCATGGACGTGTTCGATTCCTCGCCGGTGTCGAAGCCCCGAAGCTGCAGCAGGTAGCGCGCGCGGGCGAGCGGATCGCGCAGCGTCCGGTACGCCTCGTTCGCGCGGGTGGCCCACTGCATCGCGACGCGGCGCTCCGCCTCGCTTCCGGCCGCGAAGCGGTCCGGGTGCACGCGGCCCTGCAGCTCGCGATAGCGCGACTCGAGGCGCGCGGGGTCGACCGCGAAGGCGACCGGAAGCCCCAGCAGCTCGAAGTGGTTGCGCGCGAAATCGGGGGTGGACACGGGAGGAAGGGGAAGGATTGGGCCAGGTCAAAACCGGGGTCGGACCCCCGGCTCAAGGTCCGGGAAGCCCCGGACCTACGCAAGCAACAAGAACCGGGGTCCGACCCCAATGAACCGGGGTCTGACCCTATACGTTGAAGGACTCTCCGCAGCCGCAGCGATCCTTCTCGTTCGGGTTGTTGAACTTGAAGCCCTCGTTCAGCCCCTCGCGGACGAAGTCGAGCTCCGTGCCGTCCAGGTAGGCGAGGCTCTTGGGATCGATGAGGACGCGCACGCCGTGGCTCTCGAACGCCTGGTCCTCCGGCTGCACCGCATCGGCGAACTCGAGCTTGTACGCGAGGCCCGAGCACCCCGTGGTCTTCACGCCCAGGCGCAGGCCCACGCCCTTGCCGCGCTTCTCGATGTAGCGCCGCACGTGGTCGGCGGCGCGATCGGTCAGTGTGACGGCCATGGGAGTCAGTCCGCCGCCCTCTTCTCGTCCGCGCCCGCGTACTTCTTGCGGTAGTCGGCGACCGCGGCCTTGATCGCGTCCTCGGCGAGGATGGAGCAGTGGATCTTCACGGGCGGCAATGCGAGCTCCTCCGCGATCTGCGTGTTGCGGATCGTGGCGGCCTCGTCGACGGTCTTGCCCTTCACCCATTCGGTCACGAGGGACGACGACGCGATGGCGCTTCCGCACCCGTAGGTCTTGAACTTCGCGTCCTCGATGACGCCGTCCTTGTTCACCTTGATCTGCAGCTTCATCACGTCGCCGCACGCCGGCGCGCCCACCATGCCGGTAGCCACGCCCTCCTCGCCCTTGGCGAAGGAGCCGACGTTGCGGGGATTCTCGTAGTGGTCGATGACCTTGTCGCTGTATGCCATGACTCTTCCTTTCAGTTGCTCAGTTACGGTGGATCAGTGCGCTGCCCACTGGACCGAGTTCAGGTCCACGCCGTCCTTGTACATTTCCCAGAGCGGGCTCATCTCGCGGAGCTTCGCGATCCGCTCCTGGATGAGCTTCACCGCGAAGTCGATGTCCTCGGGCGTGGTGAAGCGCCCGAGCGTGAAGCGGATCGAGCTGTGCGCGAGCTCGTCGTTGCGCCCGAGCGCGCGCAGCACGTACGAGGGCTCGAGGCTCGCGGACGTGCACGCCGAGCCGGACGACACCGCGAGCTCCTTCATCCCCATGATGAGCGACTCGCCCTCCACGAAATTGAAGCTCACGTTGAGGTTGTGCGGCACGCGCTTCTCGAGGTCGCCGTTCACGTAGACCTCCTCCATGCCGCGGATGCCGGCGAGGAGCCTGTCGCGGAGCATCCGGATGCGCTCGTTCTCCGTCGCCATCTCGAGCCGCGCGATGCGGAACGCCTCGCCCATGCCGACGATCTGGTGCGTGGGGAGCGTGCCGGAGCGAAGCCCGCGCTCGTGGCCGCCGCCGTGCGTCTGCGCCTCGATCCGCACGCGGGGCTTCCTGCGCACGTAGAGCGCGCCGATGCCTTTCGGCCCGTAGGTCTTGTGCGCCGAGAAGCTCATGAGGTCGACCTTGAGGGCCTGGAGGTCGATCGCGACCTTGCCCGTCGCCTGCGCCGCGTCCACGTGGAAGATGATCCCCTTCGCCCGGCAGATCTCGCCGATCTCGCCGACCGGCTGGATCACGCCGATCTCGTTGTTCACGAGCATGACCGACACCACGATCGTGTCCGGGCGGAGCGCCGCCTGGAGCTTCGCCAGGTCGACGAGGCCGTTGGGCTCCGGATCGAGGTAGGTGACCTCGAAGCCCTCGCGCTCGAGCTCGCGCATCGTGTCGAGGACGGCCTTGTGCTCGGTCTTCATGGTGACGAGGTGCTTCCCCTTCGTCTTGTAGAAGTGGGCCGCGCCCTTCAGCGCGAGGTTGTCCGACTCCGTGGCGCCGGACGTCCAGACGATCTCCTTCGGGTCGCAATTCACGAGCTTCGCCACCTCGGCGCGCGCGTTCTCCACGGCCTCCTCGGCATCCCAGCCGTAGGCGTGGCTCCGCGAGGCGGGATTGCCGAAGCGCTCCACGAGCCAGGGGATCATCTTGTCGGCGACGCGCGGGTCGACCGGCGTCGTTGCGGAATAGTCGAGGTAGATCGGGGCTTTGAGCTGTTTCATGGGCTCACGCGGAAAGGATGTGGGCGTTGTCGCGCGCGGCGGGAGAGCGCACCACGGTGACCGGCTTCGAGCGCTGGCTCTCCACGAGCTGCGAGAGCTTCACGCCGGAAAGAAAGCCGTAGACGGTGCTGTTCAGCTGCTCCCACAGGTCGTGGGTCATGCAGCGCTTGTCTCCCTGGCAATTCTCGCGCCCGCCGCACTGGGTGGAATCGATGGTCTCCTCGACCGCGCAGATGATGTCCGCGACCGAGACCTGGGACGGGTCGCGCGCGAGGTGGTAGCCGCCGCCGGGGCCGCGCACGCTCTCGACCAGCTCCCGCCGCCGGAGCTTGCCGAAGAGCTGCTCCAGGTACGAAAGGGAGATCTTCTGCCGCTCGCTGATCCCGGCAAGGGGCACGGGACCGTTGGCGCCGTGCAGGGCGAGGTCGAGCATCGCGGTGACCGCGAATCGTCCCTTCGTGGTGAGTCTCATGGCGTTCCTTCGGTAGGGCGCCCGGGGGAATGGCGCGGGCCGGTAAAGCCGAGTGATTTAGTCAAGTATAGGATATCCGACTAATTCAGTCAAGTATCGTTCCCGGCGGGAGGCTCATCCCCGCCCGGCCGTCGCCCGGCGGTGCGCCTCGGCGCCGTCGCCTTGCCGCTCGAGGCCTTCCAGCCGGCGCAGGATCTCCGCGAGGCGGCCATCGATGTCGTCGGTCCGCGAGCCCAGGGCCATGATCACGCGGTTCAGGGGATCGTCCAGGTCCGCGCTCACGGCGTAGGCGTCGAACGCCATGCGGGCCGCATCGCCCTTGCTCGCGGAGCCTTCGACCACCCGGGCGGGAATGCCCACCACGGTCGCGCCGGGCGGGACCGGCTTCACCACCACCGAATTGGAGCCGACTTTCGCGCCGTCGCCCACGACGAAGGGTCCCAGGATCTTGGCACCCGCGCCCACCACCACGCCACGCCCCAGGGTCGGATGGCGCTTTCCCTTGTCCCAGGAGACGCCGCCCAGCGTGACCCCGTGGTAGAGCGTGCATTCGTCGCCGATCTCGGCGGTCTCCCCGATCACGACCCCCATGCCGTGGTCGATGAATACCCGGCGGCCGATGGTCGCACCCGGATGGATCTCGATCCCGGTGAGGAAGCGCGTGACGTGGGAGGAGAAACGGGCGAGCCACCGGAAGCCCCAGCGCCAGAAGACGTGCGAGACGCGGTGGAGCTGGAGGGCGTGGAAGCCCGGGTAGCACGTGAGCACTTCCCAGACCGAGCGGGCGGCGGGATCGCGCTCGAAGACGCACTGGATGTCCTCGCGGATGCGGCTGAACATGAGACGCTCGACGAAACCGGCCACGCCGGTGGACGAAGTCTCGCATTCCCGACTAAAATTATCAACTATTCGGGCGGCTCGCGCTCCGAATCCCGGCCGCCGGCCCCCCTTGAAAAGCATCTTCCGCAACTACGTCGTTTTCCTGCGCCAGCCGGAGGTGGCCCGCATGCTCGCGGTCGCCCTCGTCTCGCGCATGCCGGTCGGGATGGTCGGGTTCGCGATGCTCATGTTCCTGCGCGAGGCGCTGGGGAGCTTCGCGCTCGCGGGGACGGCGGTGGGAGCCAACTTCATCGCCATGGCGATCGCGGCGCCCGTGCAGGGCCGCCTCATCGACCGCTACGGCGCGCGACGCCTCCTCTGGATCACCGGGACCGTGCAGCCGCTCGCGTTCCTCGCCGTGCTCGCCACGGCGAAGCTCGGGATGGCGTTCGCGCTCGTGGTCGCCGCCGCCGCGTGCTCCGGGCTTTTCGCCTCTCCCATCACCACCCTTACGCGCACGCTCTGGCGCCACCGCTTCCAGAACGAGGAGGACCGGCGCACCGCCTTCGCGCTGGACGCCGTCACGATCGAGATCAACTTCACGGCCGGCCCCGCGATCATCGCGGGGATCCTCGCCACGGCCGGCGCCACCGTCGCCTTCTGGCTCGCGATCGCGGCCACGATCGCCGCGGTCGCGGTCTTCATCGCCTCGCCGGGCCTGCGCTACCTCAAGCCGCAGACGGGCGTGAGCCGCCACCTGCTGGGACCGCTCACGGAGCCGCGGCTCTGGGCGCTCTTCGCGGCGACCTTCGGATTCGCGATCGCGGTGGGCCTCCTCGAGGTGGGCTATCCCGCGTACGCCACGTCGCTCGGCTATCCCGCCTTGGGCGGCCTCCTCCTCGGCGTGAATTCCATGGGGAGCGCCCTGGGCGGCGCGCTCTACGGCGGCCTCCACTTCCGGGCGCCGGTGGAGCGCCAGTACGCGGCCGCGATCGGTCTCATGGCGATTCCGCTCTTCCTCCACACGGTCGTGGGGCCCGCCGCGCTCTTCGCCGTCGTGGCGTTCTTCGCCGGGGCGCTCATCGCGCCCTCGATCGCGGCCCAGTCCGTGCTGGTCTCGCGCCTCGCGCCCTCCCACTACGCGACGGAGGCGTTCACGTGGTCGTCCACGTCGATCGTGAGCGGGCTGGGCTGCGGCCTCGCGCTGGGCGGGCACCTCGTGGAAGACGTCGGCGTGCGCTCGCCCTTCGGCGTGGGCGCCGCGATCGTCGCCGCGATGTCGCTCTTCGCGCTCGCCATCGTCCCGGCGCGGCGGACGGACGCGGTCCGCGCGAACGACTAGCGGCGCATTCGCGCCTCGAACGCCGCGAGCATGCCGCGCAGCGCCTTCGCCTCCGAGCGCTCGAGCCCGGCGCGCGCGATCATCCGGCGCAGGCGCTCCATGAGGCGGCCGGGGCTCGACGGGTCGAGATAGCCGCTTTCGACCATCGCCGCCTCCCAGTGCGCGAAGAGCGCCTCGACGTCCTCGGTGGTCGCGGGCATGCGTTCCGAGACCTGCGGCGGCGCGAAGCTCGCGGCGGTGGTCGCGATCTCGTAGCAGGCGACCTGGACCGCGGCGGCGAGGTTCAGCGACGAATACGCGGGAGCGGCCGGGATCGTGACCTGCAGCCGGCAATGCCCCATCTCCTCGTTCGTGAGGCCGGAGGTCTCGTTGCCGAAGACGAGCGCCACGGGCCCTTCGCGGGAAGCGGCAAGGATTTCCGGGGCCGCCTCGCGCAGCGTGCGCACGGGATGGGAGAGGTCGCGGCCGCGGGCGCTGAAGCCCGCCGCGAGGACCGTGCCCTCGAGCGCCTCGCCGATCGCGCCCACGATGGTTGCGGAGGCGAGGACGTCCGCGGCGCCCGCGGCGAGCGCGCGGGCCTCGTCGTCCACGGCGCGGCGGGGCGCGACGAGGCGCAGGTCCGCGAAGCCCATGGTCTTCATCGCGCGCGCGGCGGCGCCCACGTTTCCGGGATGGCTGGG
>DATAMY010000163.1:0-12397 GCA_036266535.1 Usitatibacter sp.
CGCGCCGAACGATTTGCCGAGGCCGCGCACCTCGAGCATGCGCGGTGCGCCGCTCAGACCCAGGCGACGATGCCGAGGATGGCCCCGCAGAAGGCGCTCAGCGCGGCCGCGCCCAGGAGCCAGCGCTTCTGCGTGAGCACCGTGATGGAAGCGAGGGCGATGGCGATCTGCAGGAGGGTCATCGAGATCGAGAGGAAATGATGCGGGTGGAGGGCGCGCTCGCTCTGCTCGTTGTACGACTTGGCCTCGGCTTCCAGCTTGCGCGCGTCCTTCTCGATGTCCTTCTTCTCGCCGGCGTAGCGGAGCGCCTCCTTCCGGTACGCCTCGACCTTCGCGGGGTCGGTGTTGATCGCGACGGCGAGCTCGGCGAGGTTCTGCTTCATGCTCTTCGCCTGGTAGAAGTTCCACTGGTCCGAGGCTTCGGCGCGCTTGAGCACCGCCTCGTTCTTGTAGAGCATCGCCTTGTTCTGCGTGTCGCCGCCGAAGAAGCTCACGATGGCGCCCACCGTGGCGAGGATCGCGGTGAAGATCGCGATCTGCTGCGCCATGCCGCCCTTGTGCGCCTCGTGCTCCACGGCGTGGTCGTGCGCGCCATGGACGTGGATGCCATGCTCCGACATTCGGAACCCTCGTCTGGTGGCGTTGAGCGGCGCTGCGTCCGCTCCAACGCCGTTCGTGATGCCCGCGATATCGCGCTTATTGTCCGCTTATGTAGTGTTCCAGCTGCTCGATGGTGAAGTCCTGGTCCGCGATGATGTCGCCCACGATGTCGCGGATCGAGACCATGCCGATCACGCGCGAATCGTCGACCACGGGCAGGTGGCGGATCTGCTTGTCCGTCATGAGCGACATGCACTCGCGCGCCGAGGTGCGCGGCGTCACGCACACCACGTTGGCGGTCATGATGTCCTCGACCCGCGTGCTGTTCGACGCGCGGCCCTGGAGGATCACCTTGCGGGTGTAGTCGCGTTCCGAGAGGATGCCGGCGAGGCGGCTGCCGGACATCACGATGGCGGCGCCCACGTCCTCCCGCGCGAGGACCTTGATCGCCTCGAGCACGGTCGTCTCGGGCGTCACGGAGACGACGCGCGCGGGTTTCGCCTTCAGCAGCTCGGCCACGGTCTTCATAGCTCGCTCCTCGAGGTCACATGTTGGGATAGTTCGGCCCGCCGCCGCCCTCCGGCACCACCCAGTCGATATTCTGCGCCGGGTCCTTGATGTCGCACGTCTTGCAATGCACGCAATTGGCCGCGTTGATCTGGAGCCGGGCCGTACCGCCCTCCGTCACGAATTCGTACACCCCGGCTGGACAGTAGCGCGACTCGGGCCCCGCGTAAACGGGCAGGTTGAGCGAGGTCGGAATGGCGGGGTCCTTCAGGCGCAGGTGCACCGGCTGGTCCTCCTCGTGGCTCGTGTTCGACACGAAGACGGAGGAAAGCCGGTCGAACGTGAGGACGCCGTCCGGTTTCGGGTAGTCGATGGGGCGGACGTCGTCCTTCCGCACGAGGGTCTCGTGGTCGGCGTGGGCATGGGAAAGCGTCCACGGAGCGTTCCCGCGGAAGACGAGCTGGTCGATCCCGACCATGAGCGTGCCCGTGTAAAGGCCCTTCGACATCCACGGCTTGAAGTTCCGCGCGCGGTGGAGCTCCGCGCGGAGCCAGCTCGACTCGAAGGCGCGGGGATAGGCGGCAAGCTCGTCGTGCGCGCGGCCGGCGCCGAGCGCCTCGAAGGCGGCCTCGGCCGCGAGCATCCCGGACTTGATCGCCGCGTGCGTGCCCTTGATGCGGGAAGCGTTGAGGAAGCCCGCGTCGTCGCCCACGAGCGCCCCGCCCGGAAAGACGAGCTTCGGGAGCGATTGCAGGCCGCCCGCCGCGATCGCCCGCGCCCCGTAGGAGATGCGCCGGCCGCCCTCGAGGAAGGCGCGGATCGCGGGATGGGTCTTGTAGCGCTGGAACTCCTCGAAGGGGCTCAGGTACGGGTTCGCGTAGCCCAGCCCCACCACGAAGCCCACGGCGACCTGGCGCTCTTCCAGGTGGTACATGAACGAGCCGCCGTAGGTCGCGCGATCGAGCGGCCAACCCGCCGTATGCACGACGAGGCCCGGCACGTGCTTTTCGGGTGCGGCTTCCCAGAGCTCCTTCAGCCCGATGCCGTAGACCTGCGGCGCCACGCCCTCGCGCAGCTGGAAGCGCGCCTGGAGGCGCTTTCCGAGGTGGCCGCGCGCGCCTTCCGCGAAGATCGTGTATTTCGCCTCGAGGTCGATGCCCGGCTGGAAGCGCGCGGTCTTTTCCCCGTTCCGTCCGATGCCCATGTCTCCCGTCGCCACACCCCGCACGCGCCCGTCTTCGGTGAAGAGCACGTCGGCGGCCGCGAACCCGGGGTAGATCTCGACGCCGAGCGCTTCCGCCTCGCGCCCCATCCAGCGGCAGACGTTCCCGAGGCTCGCGATGTAGTTGCCGTGGTTCCGGAAGCATTCCGGGAGCATCCAGCCGGGAACGCGGCGCGCGGACGAAGCCGTGAGGAAGAGGAACCGGTCCTCGGTGACGGGCTGGTTCAGCGGCGCGCCGCGCGCCTTCCAGTCCGGGAAGAGCTCGGCGAGGGCGATGGGATCGATGACCGCGCCGGAGAGGATGTGCGCGCCGACCTCCGACCCCTTCTCGACCACGCACACGCCCACCTCGCGGCCGGCGGCGGCGGCGAGCTGCTTCAGCCGGATCGCCGTGGCGAGGCCCGCGGGGCCGGCGCCCACGACCACGACGTCGTACTGCATCGATTCGCGATCGGACATGGAGGGCCTTCGAAAGCGGTTGCGGCGCTAGCGCGCCCCTTCGATCACGCCGAACTCCGCGGGGACCCGCGCGAAGAGCGTGCGGACGCCGGCGGCGCGCACCGCCTCGAGGAGCTTCGCGGCCTCGTCGTCCGCCACCATGAACTCGACCTCCACGGTGAGGTCCCCGGCGAGCTCGAAGAACTTCGCCTCGTGCGTGTAGAAGCGCAGCAGCGATCCGGTCATGCGGGCCTCGTCGCGAGCATGAATTGGGCGAGGGCGAGCCCGGCGAGCGTGAGGAGGATGGAGCCCGCGACGTGCGCGGCGATGAGCGCCGCGGTCCAGCCGTACTGGGCGCGCGTGAGGAGGGACGTCGCTTCGGCGGAGAAGGTCGAGAAGGTGGTGAGCCCGCCGAGGAAGCCCGTCGTGAGGAGGAGCCGCAGCTCCGGGGCGAGCGCCTCGTAGTGCCCGAGGACGGCCAACGCCACGCCCATGATGAAGCCGCCCACGAGGTTCGCGGCGAGCGTGCCCAGGGGGAGCGTCGGGAAGATCGGGTTCAGGAGGGCGCCGAGGCCCCACCGCAGCCAGGCGCCGATCGCCGCTCCCGCCCCCACCGCCACGAACGATTGCATCACCGATCTCCCTCGCCTGCCCCGGCCGAGGCGGTCCAGCGGTTGATCACCGCGCGCGCTTCGCGCGCGACCTCCGATGCCGTGAGCCCGACCGGGCCGTCCCCGCGCGCGACGCACGCGTCCGCGGCGGCGCCGTGCGCGCACACCGCGTAGGCGAGCGCGCGATCCGCTTCGAGGCCCTGGCAGAGCATCGCGCCGATGATACCCGCGAGCACGTCGCCGCTTCCCGCCGCGGCGAGTCCCGGGTTCCCGGTGGCGTTCACGGCCCAGCGTCCGTCCGGAAACGCGCAGACGCTTCCCGCGCCCTTCAGTACCACGTCTGCCCGGAAGCGCTTCGCGAGCGCCAGCGCCGCGGCGAGGCGGTCGTCCTGCACCTGCGCGGTGCTCTCGCCCAGCAGTCGCCCGGCCTCCGCGGGATGCGGCGTGAGGATCGTGGGCGACTCGCGCTCGCCCACCGCGCGCTGGAGGGCGGGGTCGAAGGCGATCGCGTTCAACGCATCCGCATCGAGCACGAGCGGCACGGGGCGCGCGAGGAGCGCGGGGAGCGTCGTGCGCTCGAAGATCGAGGGCGACGTGGAGGAGGGCGAGCGTCCCGCCCCCGGGCCCGCCACGATCACGTCCGCGGCCAGCGCATCGTCGAGCGATCGGAGCATGAGCTCCGGCTGCGCCAGGTCCACCGCCGGGGCGTCGGCGCCGAGGAGCGCCACGTAGACGCGGCCCGCGCCGGCGAGGAGCGCCGCCCGGCCCGCGAGGATCGCCGCGCCCACCATGCCGCGATTGCCGCCCACCACGGCGAGCGTGCCGAAGTCTCCCTTGTGCGAGTTGCGCGGGCGCGGCGCGAGCCACCCCCGCACCGTCGCCGGCGTGAGGAGCGAGCCTTTCGCCTCGCGCGCCGCCTCCGCGCCCACGCCGAGGTCGTCGCAATCGATGCGTCCGCAATGGTCCGGGCCGTCGCGCGTGCGAAGACCCGGCTTCTCGGCGATGAAGGTGAGCGTGCGCGTGGCGCGGACCGCGATTCCGCGGACGCGTCCCGTGCGGCTGTCCAGCCCGCTCGGGACGTCGATCGCGAGGATCGGCGCGCCCGCGCGGCCCATGCGCTCGATGATCGCGTGGAAAGCCGGATCCACGTCGCGCGCGAGGCCCACGCCGAGGAGCCCGTCGATGACGAGCGCAGGGCGCAGCCCCGCGGGCCATTCGCGCGCGACGCTTCCCCCGCCCGACTCGAACGCCTGGCGCGCGGCGCGCGCTTCGGGAGCCTTCGGCGCGGTGCCGGCGGCGTCGAGCACGACGACACGATGGAATCCTTTCGCGAGCTGCCCGGCCGCGACCCAGGCGTCGCCGCCGTTGTTGCCCGGCCCGGCGACCACGAGGATCGGATCGCCCGTGTCGGTGGCCATGGCGCGGGCGAGCTCCGCGACGGCACGCCCCGCCTTGCGCATGAGGCTCTCGCCGCCCGCCGCGGCGGCACGCGCTTCGATCGCCTGGAGCTCCTCCGGCAGCAGGACCGGGATGCCGTTCATGGACCCGCGCCCGGGACGAGCACCGTGTCGCGCGCCTCGGGCAGCATCGCCGGGTAGTCGCGGCTGAAATGCAGGCCCCGGCTCTCGTGGCGGGCGAGGGCGCAGCGCACGATGAGCTCCGCGGTGAGGACCAGGTTCCGGAGCTCGATGAGATCGTTGGAGACCCGGAAGTTCGCATAGAACTCGTGGATCTCCTCCTGCAGGAGCTGGATGCGGTGGCGCGCCCGGTCCAGGCGCTTCGTGGTGCGCACGATCCCCACGTAGTTCCACATGGTGCGGCGCAGCTCGTCCCAGTTGTGGGAGATCACGACTTCCTCGTCCGCGTCCGTGACCCGGCTCTCGTCCCAGGCGGGAAGCTCCGGCACCGAAGGGCTCGGCTGCGACGCGATGTCCGCCGCGGCGGATTCGGAGAAGACGAGGCACTCGAGGAGCGAGTTGGAGGCGAGGCGGTTCGCGCCGTGGAGGCCGCTGCACGCGACCTCCCCCAGGGCGTACAGGTTCGGGACGGTGGTGCGCCCCTGCAGGTCGGCCACGAGCCCGCCGCACGTGTAGTGCGCCGCCGGCACGACCGGGATCGGCTCCTTCGCCATGTCGATCCCGAACTCGAGGCAGCGCGCGCGGATCGTGGGGAAGTGCTCCTGGATGAACGCCTCGCCCTTGTGCGTGATGTCGAGGTACACGCAGTCGATGCCGTGCTTCTTGATCTCGAAGTCGATCGCGCGGGCGACGATGTCGCGGGGTGCGAGCTCGCCGCGGGGGTCGTGCCGCGGCATGAAGCGCTCGCCGTCCGGGAGCCGCAGGATGCCGCCCTCGCCCCGCACCGCCTCCGAGATGAGGAACGACTTCGCGTGCGGGTGGTAGAGGCACGTCGGGTGGAACTGGATGAACTCCATGTTCGCGACGTTCGCGCCGGCACGCCAGCCCATCGCCACGCCATCGCCCGTCGCGGTATCCGGGTTCGTCGTGAAGAGATAGACCTTGCCGGCGCCGCCGGAGGCGAGGATCGTGAAGCGGGCGCCGACGGTCTTCACGCCCCCGCCGCGGATGTCGAGGACGTAGGCCCCGAGCGCGCGGTCCGGGCCGGCCGCGCCGATCTTCCGCGAGGTGATGAGATCGATGGCGATGTGCCACTCGAGGACCTCGATGTTCGGGTGCGACTTCACCTGCCCGACGAGGGTCTTCTGGACGGCGCTCCCGGTCGCGTCCGCGGCGTGGACGATCCGGCGGTGGCTGTGGCCCCCCTCGCGCGTGAGGTGGAGCTCGTCGTGGTTCGCGTCGTCCCGGGTGAACGGCACCCCCTGGGCCACCAGCCATTCGACCGCGCGCCGGCCGCGCTCCACCACGAAGCGGACGGCGTCGTCGTGGCAGAGGCCCGCCCCCGCCACGTGGGTGTCCCGGATGTGGTCCTCGACCGAGTCGGAACCTTCCATCACGGCGGCGATCCCCCCTTGCGCCCAGCTCGACGCCCCGTCCAGCAGCTCGTGCTTGGTCACCAGGGCGACCTTGAACCGGCCGGCCAGCCGGAGCGCCGAGGACATGCCGGCCAGACCACTGCCGATCACCAGGACGTCGTAATGGCTCAATGGGGGGAGGGCAGGATGGAGGGGTTGGGGACCGCTGCTTTGTGGGGAAAAGCCCTACAAGGTCAGGAACTATTTTCCTACGTCCCTGTCTTGAGTCCAACGACCTGGAAATGCGCGCCAAAGGAATGAAAAATTTGAGCTTTATAATACCCCAGGAGGTCAAGAAGCCCTTCGTGGCGCCTCTCCCTCAGGGGGGGCTCGCGGGAGGGGCCCCCGGTTCCGCAAGACCACCCACACAAGGCCGCATGAGCGACAGGGAAGTCGACCAGCAACTGGTCGAGCGCGCGCAGCGCGGCGAGAAGCAGGCGTTCGAGCTGCTGGTCCTCAAGTACCAGAGGAAGCTCGAGCGGCTGCTGTCGCGGGTCATCCGCGACCCCGCCGAGATCGAGGACGTCGCCCAGGAGGCCTTCATCAAGGCGTACCGGGCGCTGCCCAATTTCCGCGGCGACAGCGCGTTCTACACCTGGCTCTACCGCATCGGCATCAACACGGCGAAGAACTACCTCATCGCCCTGGGCCGGCGCGCGCCCACCTCGACCGAGTTCGACAGCGAGGAGGCGGAGGGCTTCGAGGACGCCGCGGGGCTGCGCGACATCAACACGCCGGAGAGCGAGCTCGCGAGCAAGCAGATCGCCCAGACGGTGAACGACGCGATCGCGGCACTCCCCGAGGAGCTGCGGACCGCGATCACGCTGCGCGAGCTGGACGGGCTTTCGTACGAGGAAATCGCGCAGATCATGAATTGCCCGATCGGGACGGTCCGGTCGCGGATATTCCGGGCGCGCGAGGCCGTGGCGGAGAAGCTGCGGCCGCAGCTCGGGACGAGCAAGGACAAACGCTGGTAATAACGATTCTCGGGGCCGCAAACCCCTTTTGGATGACAGGCCCGGGCCGCAGAAGCACGGGTCCCTAGTGAACAGGAGCAGGCAATGACACAGGAAATCTCCTCGCTGATGGATGGCGAGCTGGAAGGTCGCGACGCGGATGCCGCGATGAGCGCTTGTTGCGGCGACGAGGACCGGAAACGCACCTGGTACCTCTACCACGCGATCGGCGAGGCCATGCGGGGGCAGGCGCCCGCGACGCTCGCGATTCCCGCGAACGTCTTCGAGAAGCTGAAGCAGCAGCCGACGGTGCTCGCACCCGGCCGGCGCATTCCCGCGACGGCCACCCGGGTGGCGCTCGCCGCGGCCGCCTCGGTCGCGACGATCGGCGTCGTGGGATGGATCGGATCCCAGGGCGGCGCGGGGGGCCCGATCGCGGAGCCGGTGGTCGCGAAGGCGCCCACGGCCTCGATCCAGCCCGTCGCGAGCACCGGCACGGTCGTCACCGCGCCCGCGCTCAACGTGCAGGAGTACTTGGTGGCGCACCGGCAGATGCCGACGCCGGACCTCTATCGCCCCGTGACGAATCGCGCTCCGGTCGCCGTGGCACGATGAGGTCGAGAGCGCTCGCGGGCGGCCGGCGCTGGCTGCCGGCGATCGCCTTGGGTGTCGCCTGCGGCGCCCAGGCGGCCCCCCCCGCGGATGCGCTGGGGTGGCTGCAGCGCGCGACGGAGGCGGCGCGGAACGCCTCCTACGCGGGCACCTTCGTCCACAGCAACGGCGAGCGCACGTCCACCATCCGCGTCACGCACGTGAGCGTGAACGGGGACGAGCACGAGCGGATCGAGGCGCTCGACGGGCCGCCGTACGAGATCGTGCGGCGGAACGAGGAGATGTTCTGCTACTTCCCGGACGCGAAGACGGTCCGCCTGGACCGGCGCGTGAACGCGCGCTTCTTCCCGTCCCTCTTCCGCGCCCCGGCCGACGTCATCGCGCGCAGCTACGACGTGAAGCTCGGGAACGTCGAGCACGTGCTGGGCTACGACTGCCGCTGGCTCCAGCTCACGCCGCACGATGCCAGCCGGTTCACGGAACGGCTCTGCTCGGAGGTGGGCACGGGCTTGGTCGTGCGCGCGAAGACGCTGAGCCTGCAGGGCCAGGTCATCGAGCAGTACACGTTCACGGACCTCAAGGTCGGGCCCCAGGTCGCCCGCGGGGACGTGAAGTCGATCTTCGAGGCGCGCGTGAAGCAGTGGATCACGGATTCGCAGCCTCGCGAGGAAGCCAAGGGCGTGGACACCGGCTGGACCGTGACGGGCCTCCCGTCCGGGTTCGAGAAGGTGACGGAGCTGCGGCGCACGCTGCCGGGACGGCCGCACCCGGTCTCCCAGCTGATCTACAGCGATGGCCTGGCGAGCCTCTCGGTCTTCGTGGAGCCCAACGGGGCGCCCACGCGCACCGGCGAAGCGTCGAGCGAGGACGGGACGACCACGTTCTTCGTGCGTCCCATGGGCGACCAGCTCGTGACCGTCCTGGGGGAGGTTCCCCTCCCCACGGCGGAGCAGGTCGGCCGAAGCGTCGCCCACCGGCCCTGAAACTTTCGTAATATCCGCACTGGAAATCTTTCCGGTTTCCCCGATCTGAGGGAAACGGCCCGCCCGGGCCACGCCACCCATAACGGGATAGAGACCATGAACCGACTGCAGGCCTACCTCCTCAGCGCACTCCTCGCATTCGGCGCCGCCGCCCAGGCCCAGCAGCCCCGCCCCAACAACGTGCCCAGCACGCCCGGCGCGGGCGCCCAGGTGCTTCCGGACTTCGCGGACCTGGTCGAGAAATACGGCCCGGGCGTCGTCAACATCAACACGGAGACGCGCGCGCCGGCCCGCCAGGCCATCCCGGGCCTCTCGGAGGACGACCCGTTCTACGAGTTCTTCAAGCGATTCATGCCGCCGGACCAGCAGGGCCGCCAGAACCCGCGCGGCGGGGACGGCAACCCGAAGGGCGGCCCCGCCCCGAAAGGGCCGCTGCGGCCGTTCGGGCTGGGCTCCGGCTTCGTGGTCTCGCCGGACGGCTTCATCGTCACCAACGCCCACGTGGTCGAGAACGCGGACGACATCAAGGTCCGCTTCACGGACAAGCGCGAGCTCAAGGCCACGGTCGTGGGCGTCGACATGCGCAGCGACGTCGCGGTGATCAAGGTCGACGCGACGAACCTTCCGGTCATGAAGATCGGCGATTCGCGCAAGCTCAGGCCGGGCGAATGGGTGATCGCCATCGGCTCGCCGTACGGCTTCGCCAACACCGTGACCGCGGGCATCGTGAGCGCGACCAGCCGCGACAACCTCTCGCAGGATCCCAACATGGACGCGGTGCCGTTCATCCAGACGGACGTCGCCGTGAACCCGGGCAACTCCGGCGGGCCGCTCCTCAACATGCGCGGCGAGGTGGTCGGGATCAATTCCCAGATCTTCTCGCGCACGGGCGCCTTCGCGGGCATCTCGTTCGCGATCCCGATCGACTACGCCTACGGCGTCGCCGAGCAGCTCATGAAGTCCGGCCACGTGACGCGCGGGCGAATCGGCGTGGGCATCACCAACGTGACGCGCGACCTGGCCGACAGCCTGGGGCTTCCCAAGGCGCAGGGCGCGGCCGTGAGCAACGTGGAGGAGGGCTCGCCCGCGGCGAAGGCGGGCCTCGAAGCGGGCGACGTGATCCTCAAGATCGACGGGCATCCGGTCGACGGCTCCGCGGACCTCTCGCGCTCGATCCGGGGCTTGAAGCCCGGCTCGAAGGTGCACCTGAGCGTCTGGCGCAGCGGCAAGTCGCGGGAGCTCACCGTGAACGTGGCCGAGTTCAAGGACGAGGACGCCGCGAAGGCCGCGGCCGCCGCCACGCCGAAGAACGAGGCGAAGCCCGGGAAGCTCGGGCTCGCGGTGACCGAGATCCCGGCCGAGCAGAAGAAGGCGCTCAAGCTCGCGGGCGGCGTCGCGGTCGAGGCCGTGGACGGCGCGGCGCTCGCCGCCGGCATCCAGCCCGGCGACGTGATCCTGCGCGTGAACAACACGGACATCTCCAGCGTGAAGGCCTTCAACGACGCGGTCGCGAAGCTCGAGCCCAAGAAGCCGGTCGCCCTCCTCGTGCGCGACGAGAACGGCACGCGCTTCGCGATCATCCGGCCGGATGCGGAGTGACGCCGAAGCTCACCGTCCTGGCGCGTTCCTATTGCCACCTTTGCGAGGAGCTCATCGCGGCCCTGAAGCAGTACCAGGGCCGCTATTCCTTCGAGATCGAGGTGGTCGACGTCGATCGCCATCCGCGGCTGGAGGAGAAGTGGGGCGACAAGGTGCCCGTGCTCCTGGACGGCGAGCGGGAGATCTGCCACTACTTCCTGGACCACGATGCCGTGGATGCGCGCCTGTCGAGGATGAAGTAAAATACTGCGTTGCAGTAAATCACAGCGGGGCGGCCGTTCGAGCGGACAGCAAGCTCCCGCTCAACGGCGCCGGGCAGAAAGCGAAGGCCACCCTCCGGTGGCCTTTTTGATTTCAATGGACCACATCCGCAACTTCTCGATCATCGCGCACATCGACCACGGCAAGAGCACGCTCGCCGACCGGTTGATCGAGCGCACGGGCGGCCTCACGTCGCGCGAGATGGACGAGCAGGTGCTCGACTCGATGGACCTCGAGCGCGAGCGCGGCATCACGATCAAGGCGCAGACGGCGGCGCTGCGCTACAAGGCGCGCGACGGGCGCGAGTACGATCTCAACCTCATCGACACGCCCGGCCACGTCGACTTCTCGTACGAGGTGTCCCGGTCGCTCTCCGCCTGCGAGGGCGCGCTGCTGGTGGTGGACGCCTCCCAGGGCGTGGAGGCGCAGACGGTCGCCAACTGCTACACCGCGACGGAGCTGGGCGTCGAGGTGATCCCGGTGCTGAACAAGATCGACCTCCCGTCGGCGCAGCCGGAGCGCGTGATCCACGAGATCGAGGACGTGATCGGCATCGACGCCTCGGATGCGGTGCGCTGCAGCGCGAAGACGGGCGAGGGCATCGACGACGTGCTGGAGGCCGTGATCGCGCGGATCCCGCCGCCGAAAGGCGACCCGGAAGGGCCGCTGAAGGCGCTCGTGATCGACTCGTGGTTCGACAACTACGTGGGAGTTGTGATGCTCCTGCGCGTGGTGGACGGGACGCTTCGCCCGAAGGACCGCATCAAGCTCATGGCGACGGGCGCGCTCCACCAGGTGGAGCAGCTGGGCGTCTTCACCCCGAAGTCCGTGGGCCGCGAGTCGCTCGCCGCGGGCGGCGTGGGCTTCATGATCGCCGGCATCAAGGAGCTGAAGGAGGCGAAGGTCGGCGACACCGTGACGCACGCGGAGCGGTCGGCCGAAGCGCCGCTCCCCGGCTTCAAGGAGATCCAGCCGCAGGTCTTCGCGGGGCTGTATCCCGTCGAGTCGAACCAGTACGAGGCGTTGCGCGACGCGCTCGAGAAGCTGAAGCTCAACGACTCGAGCCTGCGCTACGAGCCGGAGACCTCCCAGGCGCTGGGCTTCGGCTTCCGCTGCGGCTTCCTCGGGCTCCTCCACATGGACATCGTCCAGGAGCGGCTCGAGCGCGAGTACGACATGGAGCTCATCACGACCGCGCCCACCGTGGTCTACGAGGTGAAGACGCGCGACGGCACGGTGATTCAGATCGAGAACCCGTCCAAGCTCCCGGACCCGTCGACGATCGAGGAGATCCGCGAGCCCATCATCCGGGCGACGATCATCATGCCGCACGAGTACGTGGGGCCGGTGATGACGCTCTGCAACGAGAAGCGGGGCGCCCAGGTGAACATGCAGTACGTGGGCCGGCAGGTCATCCTCACGTACGACATGCCGTTGAACGAGGTCGTGATGGACTTCTTCGACAAGCTGAAGAGCAACTCGCGCGGCTACGCCTCGCTCGACTACGAGTTCCTCGAGTTCCGGGCGGGGGACCTCGTGCGGCTGGACATCCTCATCAACGGCGACAAGGTGGACGCGCTCTCGCTCATCGTCCACCGCCAGACCGCGAACTACCG
>DATAMY010000164.1:0-3389 GCA_036266535.1 Usitatibacter sp.
TGGAACCTGGAGGAGCGCATCCAGGGCCAGGGCGACAGCCCGCTCACCGCGTCCGGGCGCGCGCAGGCCGAGGCCATCGCGCGCCGGCTGGCGCGAGGAAAGCCCTTCGATCTCCTGCTCTCGAGCGATCTCGGGCGCGCCCATGACACGGCACGGGCCATCGCCGCCGCCATCGGGCTTCCCGTGCGGCTCGATCAGAGGCTACGCGAGCGCCACTTCGGCGAGGGCGAAGGCCTTACCTACGACGAGATCGGCGCGCGCTATCCGGGGGCCTTCCGGAGCGACGGCGCGATCGATCCGGACTACGCGGTTCCCGGGGGCGAGAGCCGCCGCACGTTCCACGAGCGCGTGACGCGGGCCTTCGAGGCGCTCGCGAACGAGGCGCCGGGCGCGCGGATCGTCGTGGTGACCCACGGCGGCGTGCTCGCGACGCTCTTCCGCCACATCCAGGGCATCCCGCTCGCGGAGCCGCATCGCATCGCGATCGCCAACGCCTCGTACAACGCGCTCTCCTTCGACGCCGGCGCGTGGGCGATCCACGCCTGGTCCGACGACGATCACCTGCCCGAGGGCGCGTCGTTCGAGGAGACCTGAGGCCCGCGCGGCTGCATGCGGGCGAGGATGTCGTAGTAGTTCCGCACGTTGTCCACGAACTGGACCGCCTCGAAACCGCGCGCGTAGCCGTGCAGCAGCGCCTGGAAGGTGTCCGGGTCGGCGAGCCTCGGGAGGACCTGGCGCACGTCCTGCCACTTGTCCGGGTTGAAGCCGCTCTTCTGGGCGAGGATGCGCGCGTCCTCCAGGTGGCCGATCCCCTGGTTGTAGGCGCCGAGCGCCAGGAACGTGCGGTCGGGCTCCGGGATCCGCACGTTGATCGATTCCTTCAGGAGCGCGAAGTAGCGCGCGCCGCCCAGGATGCTCTCGCGCGCGTCGAGGCGGTTCTTCACCTGCAGCCGGTCGGCGGTCTCGTCGGTGAGCATCATGAGCCCGCGCACACCCGTGGGCGACGTGGCGGCGGCATCCCAGTGCGACTCCTGGTAGCCGATGGCGGCGATGAGGCGCCAATCGATCCCGCTCACGCGCTCGGCCTCCTCGAAGTACGGCCTGAGGCGCGGGAGCTGGGTCCCGATCTTCTCGAGGAGCGCCTCCGAATCGACTGCGGTGAACTTGGCCGCGTGCCCGTAGTAGCGGTCGACGAGGCGCTTCAGGGTGCCATTCTTCCGCAGCCGGTCGAAGAAGGGGCCGGCCTCGTCGAGGATCCGCTTCTTGTCCACGGTCGAGACGAGCCACGCGTACTCGAGGGGCTTCCCCACGTCGAAGTCCACGTCGATCTGCGGGAAGAAGCGCCGCGCGAGCGTGAACCGGTTCGACTCGACCAACGCGTAATCGAGGTCGCCCTTCGCGACCGCCTCCAGCAAGTCGGCCGTGGACGTCTCGGGCGGCAGGCGCTCGATCGGGATGTTCAGCTTCGGCAGGGCGGAGAGGAGGTAGTCGCCCACGGACTCGTCGACCACGCCGATCCGCTTTCCCGCGATCTGCTCGAGCGACTTGGGCTTGGGCTCCGACGTACGGCCCACGATCTGGTGCTGGGTGGTGAAATAGGACGGACCCCACGCGAGCCCGCCGGGGAAGTCGAAGTGGCGGGCCAGCGCCGCGGCGGCGAGGTGCGCGCCCTTCTCCCGCAGGATGCGATCGATGTTCGCCGGATTGTCCGTGACGATCCAGCGCGCCTTCACGCCCAGCTCGCGCGCGAAGAGCGTCACGAGGTCGTACTCGAATCCGGAAGGCAGCCCCTGCGCGTCCTCGAAATAGGTCGCGGGACCGTTCACGGTGAGCACCACCAGCTCGCCGGCCTGCGCGATCGGCGGCACCGGCTTCGCCGGCTCCTCGCAGCCGACGGCGAGGCAGGCGGGGATCGCGAGCCACGCGATCAATCGACGCGCCGTCATGGTCGCCAGTGTAATGGAAGCCGGGAGCGCGCACGGAAATCGGCGATAATGACGCCCCTCGACGACGGATCCCACGCGACGCCCCGCGCATGCCCAGAGTGTTCGCCATCGTGCCCGCCGCGGGCCAGGGGACGCGCATCGGCGACCCCGTGCCGAAGCAGTACATCGCGCTCGCCGGCAAGCCCATGGTGTTCCATTCGCTCGCCGCGCTCGCCCGCGTGCGGCGGATCGAGCGCATCTTCGTGGTCCTCGCGCCCGGGGACCGACACTGGAGCCGCCACGACTGGAGCGCGTTGGGCGATCGCGTCGAGGCGCTCGCCGCGGGCGGACCGCATCGCGCGCAGTCCGTCGCCAACGCGCTCGCCGCGATCGAGGCCCGGGTCGCGAAGGACGACTGGATCCTCGTCCACGATGCGGCCCGACCGTGCATCCGCACGGAGCTGGTCGAGCAGTTCCTGGACGAGCTGGGCGACGATGCGGTGGGCGGCCTCCTCGCGATGCCCGTCGCGGACACGCTGAAGAGCGCGGGCGAGCTCCAGCGGGTGGCGGGGACCGTCCCGCGCCTGAACCTCTGGCGCGCGCAGACGCCGCAGGCGTTCCGCTACGAGCTCCTCCGCCGCGGGCTCGAGCGGCGTCCGGAAGCGACGGACGAATCCCAGGCGGTGGAGGCGCTCGACAAGGCGCCGCGCCTGGTCGAAGGCGAGAACGGCAACCTCAAGGTGACCTTCGCGGAGGACCTGGCGCTCGCCGAGATGATCCTCGCCCTGCAGGCCGCCCGGCCGGCCGCGGCGACGGGGAGGGCGTGACGATGCGCGTGGGGCAGGGATTCGACGTCCATCGGCTGGTCGCGGGCCGGCGGCTCGTCGTGGGCGGCGTCGAGATCGCGCACGACAAGGGGCTCCTGGGCCACAGCGACGCGGACGTGCTCCTCCACGCGATCTGCGACGCGCTGCTGGGCGCCGCGGCGCTGGGCGACATCGGCAAGCACTTTCCGGACACGGACGCGCGCTTCAGGGACATCGACAGCCGCGAGCTCCTGCGGCGGGTGGCGGCGCTCCTCGAGGACCGTGGCCGGCGCGTGGTGAACATCGACGCCACGATCATCGCGGAGGCCCCCCGCATGGCCCCGCACATCCCGAGGATGGTCGCGAACATCGCGGCCGACGTCGGAATCGAGCCCCACTACGTGAACGTGAAGGCCACGACCACGGAAGGGCTGGGATACACGGGGCGAGGGGAAGGCATCGCCGCCCAGGCGACCTGTCTCGTCGAATAGGTGACGGGCGTCACAGGATCGCCCCCCGGAACGTTACAGGGGTCACCCGGCTTGCGGCTGTAATGGCCCCGAGGGGGATTTTGTGAAGCGCGTCATACGGTTACGACGCTCCAGAGGCAATGATGGGTCCGTCACAGCAACGCACCCCCGGATCCCACAAACCTCAT